>JAYTAP010000012.1:0-34995 GCA_043737475.1 Sphingomonas sp. | reverse complement strand
GCGCTTGTGCTTTTACCGGGATCGGCGCGCACCGAATCGACCGCGCCACGCGTTACCGCCGTGGCAACGGCAAACGCGCGGATCGTTTCGGGCGTCCGCATTTCGCGCGAACAAGTGATTGGCGACAACGACACGCCGTCGCGCGCCACCCGACTGCCAAAACCGCGCGAGCTCCCCTGCCCCGAGACTGACACGCCGCCGTGCCGCCTGATTGTCGTCGATATGCCGTGATCGTGCGTTGCACGGGCGCGTAACCGCCGCCATATCAGCCCGCAATGCCGCCAATTCCCGAAACAACCGATGCCGCACCCGCAGGCTTTGCCACGCTCAAGCGCTTTCTGCCTTACCTGTGGCCGCGCGATGACCGCGCGCTCCGCATGCGTGTTGTCGGCGCTGTTGTGCTGGTGCTGCTTGCAAAAGCGATCACGCTGTTCGGTCCTTACCCCTATAAATGGGCGATCGACGCGATGTCGTCAAACCAGAGCGCTGCCGTCGGCCTCGTCATGGCGCTGGTCGCGGCCTATGCCGGCGCGCGTTTTGCCGGGGTGATATTCGACAATATCCGCAATATGGTGTTCGAACGTGTGGGACAGGACGCGACGCGGCATCTCGCCGTCAATGTTTTCAACCATTTGCACGGTCTGTCGCTGCGGTTTCATCTGGCGCGGCGGACAGGTGCCGTTACTAAAGTCATCGAGCGCGGCACCAAAAGCATCGATACGATGCTGTATTTTCTGTTGTTCAACATCGCACCGACGGTGATCGAATTGATCGTCGTCACAGTGACGTTCTGGATCAAGTTCGGTTTCTCGCTGGTCGCGGCGACGCTCGTGATGGTCGTCGTCTACACCTGGTTCACCTGGGCGGTGACCAACTGGCGCGCCAAGCTGCGCGAGGAAATGAACGATTACGACACGCGCACCGTGTCGCGTGCCGTCGATTCCCTACTGAATTACGAGACCGTAAAATATTTCAACGCCGAAAGCCGTGAAGTCGGCCGCTATGAAGCGATCGCGCGCAACTATGCCGATGCCGCGGTAAAATCCGAAAACTCGCTGGCGACGCTCAACGTCGGCCAGTCGCTGATTACCAACCTGATGATGGCAGGCGCGATGGCTTATATCGTCTGGGGATGGTCGGGCGGGCGCTTTACGACCGGCGATGTCGTTTTCGTCAGTACTTATTTGGCGCAGCTCTTTCGGCCGCTGGACATGCTCGGCATGGTCTATCGCACGATCCGCCAGGGGCTGATCGACATGGCCGCAATGTTTGCACTGACCGATACGCCTGCCGAAATCGTCGATGCGCCCGATGCGGAGGCGCTGAAAGTCGGGGCAGGTGTCGTCCGCTTCGAAAATGTGCACTTTTCCTACGATCCCGAACGCGCGATCCTAAAAGGCGTCAGCTTCGAAATTCCGGCAGGAGGAACGCTAGCCGTCGTAGGACCATCCGGCGCGGGTAAATCGACACTCGCGCGACTGATGTATCGGTTTTACGACGTGACCGGTGGGCGGATCACGATCAACGGGCAGGATATCCGCGCGGTAAAACAATCCTCATTGCGTGCCCAGATCGGGATCGTGCCGCAGGACACCGTGCTGTTCAACGACACGATCGGCTACAATATCGCTTATGGTCGTGAAGGGGCGGACCAAGCTGCCGTCGAAGCTGCGGCACGCGGTGCTGCCATACACGCATTCATCGCATCGACACCCGACCAGTATGCGACCAAAGTCGGTGAGCGCGGCCTGAAATTGTCGGGCGGCGAAAAACAACGTGTCGCCATTGCACGGACTTTGCTGAAAAATCCGCCCATCCTGATCCTCGACGAAGCGACAAGTGCGCTCGACAGCCGGACCGAAGCCGAAATCCAGACGACATTGTCCGCGATCGCCGCGCGCCGGACGACGATCGTCATTGCGCACCGATTGTCGACGATCGTCGATGCCGACGAGATCGTGGTGCTCGATGCAGGACAAGTTACCGAACGCGGGACGCACGGCGCGCTGCTGGCAAAAAACGGCCTGTATGCAGAAATGTGGACGCGGCAAGCAGCCGAACAGGACGAGGCGGTTGCGGCAGCAGTGGATTAATCACGAACCCGGCGATGCCGCCGATCCGGCGAGCAGGCCACCGTCGATATCGAGTTCGGACCCCGTGATATACGGCGCTTCATCGGACGCAAGGAACACGCAGAGCGCAGCGACTTCCTCGACCGTGCCGAAGCGTTTCAGCGGGGTATCCTTGACCAGCGCAGCCATTTTGGCCTCGCGGTCACCCCCCTCGCCGATCATCGCCTCCCAGATCGGCGTGAGGATCGCGGCGGGATGAACCGAATTGCAGCGGATCTGCAAGCCCTGTTGCGCGCACCACAGGGCAACCGTCTTGCTGTGATTGCGCACGGCCGCTTTCGACGATGCGTAGGCGGCAGCACCGGGAATACCGACGAGCCCTGAGCGCGACGACATGTTGATGATGGAGCCGGTGCCCGTGGAACGCATCGCGCGGATGGCATATTTGCAGCCAAGGAACACGCCGTCGAGATTGACGCGGTGAACGGCATGCCATTCGGCAAGGCTGGCATGTTCGGGATCATGCGGCCCGGTGCCATCCCCGAAGCCAGTTATCCCGGCGTTGTTGACCAGAATGTCGAGGCGATGGTCTCGCGCCAGAACAGCGGCGGTTACAGCTTCCCAATCGGCCTCGTCGCCAACATCGAGCTTGGCAAAACGCACCTGATCGCCGAGCTCGCCGGTCAAGACCCGCGCGGCGTCTGTATCGACATCGGTCAGCCAGACGGTGGCGCCCTCATCGGCAAACATGCGCACGATCGCCGCGCCGATCCCCCGTGCGGCGCCCGTAACCAGCGCGATTTTTCCAGCCAGGCGATGCAATGTCGATCTCCGATGATGCGATGGGTTGCTATCAGTGCCGTAACGCCCCTAGCGCAAAATTGATGCAACCAACGCTCGATATTCTCCAGACCATGTTCGGCTTTCCTGCATTTCGCGGGGTGCAGGCAGACGTTATTGCACGCGTGCTGGCGGGGGAGCGGACGGCGGCGATCATGCCGACCGGCGCGGGGAAGTCGCTCTGTTATCAGCTGCCGTCCGTCGCACTTCCGGGCACGTGTATCGTCATTTCACCGCTCATTGCATTGATGCATGACCAATTGCGCGCTGCCGAAGCCGTGGGCATCCGTGCCGCAACGCTGACATCGGCGGACGAGAATCGCGAGGAAACCGTTGCGCGGTTTCGTGCCGGAAAACTTGACCTGCTGTATGCCGCCCCCGAACGGGCGTCGCAGGCGAGTTTTCGCGGCCTTCTGCGCGAAAGTCCGATCTGCCTGTTCGCGATCGACGAGGCACATTGCGTCAGTGAATGGGGCCATGATTTCCGGCCCGACTATCGCTTGCTGCGCCCAATGCTCGATGATTTTTCACAGGTGCCGCGCCTTGCTCTGACGGCCACGGCGGATGCGCACACGCGCGAGGATATCTGTGATCAGCTTGGCATCCCACGCGAAGGGCTGATCGTCGCAGGGTTCGACCGACCCAATATTCGTTATCATATGGCGCCGCGCGCCGGCACGACACAGCAAGTCGCCGACGTCGTTGCCGCGCATCCGGGGCCGGGCATCGTCTATGTTCAATCGCGCGCGGGGACCGAGAAACTGGCGGCGCAACTGGCGAGCACCGGCCGCGCCGTCTGCGCCTATCACGCCGGGCTGGACCCCGCCGTTCGCCGCAAAAACCAGGCCGATTTCGTCAATTCCGAAGAAATGGTCATGGTAGCCACGATTGCGTTCGGCATGGGCATCGACAAGCCAGACGTGCGGTTCGTTGCGCATGCCGGGCTGCCTAAATCGATCGAAGCCTATTATCAGGAAACCGGACGCGCCGGTCGCGACGGCGATCCGGCGGGGGCGTATCTGTTTTGGGGTGCTGACGATTTTGCCAAGGCGCGGCAGAGGCTGAGCGAAGTCGAGGACTCGCGGGTGGCCGGTGAAAAAACGCGTCTGCAGGCACTCGGGGCGTTGGTCGAAACACCGGGATGCCGCCGCGCGATCCTGCTGCGCCATTTCGGCGATCCCGCGCCCGACAATTGCGGCAATTGCGACAATTGCCTTAATCCCCCGTCCGCATTCAATGCGACACAGATCGCGCGCAAATTCCTGTCCGCCGTCTATCGCACCGGCCAAAGTTTCGGGATCACCCATCTCGAAGACGTGCTGACCGGCACGCGCAACGACCGCGCGCTGAAGCTCGGCCATGACCGGCTATCGGTGTTCGGCATTGTCGAGGGTGACGAAGCGACAATGATCAAGCCCGTGGCGCGCGCGTTGCTGCTGCGCGGGGCGCTGGAGACCAACGAGCACGGCGGGCTGATGTTCGGCGGCGATGCGCGTGCCATCCTGAAAGGCGAAACCACGATCGACCTTATTTTGCCACCCAAGCGCGAGCGGCGATCGAGGCGGGCGGGTGGCGTGCCCAATCCGGTCGGTGATCTGTTGTTCGATGCCTTGCGCGAATGCCGGCGGACGCTGGCCAGCGACGCCGGATTGCCACCCTATGTCATCTTCCACGATTCGACGTTGCGCGAAATGGTGACTGTGCGGCCGGCAAGTCTGGGTGCGTTGGGGCGGATCACTGGCGTCGGCGCGCGCAAACTTGAAGCCTATGGCGATGCATTTTTGTCTGTTATAAAAGCGAACTAAAGGGGGGAACAGCAGATGTTTCGCAGGATTGACGATCGCTTTCTTGCGTCGCCGCAGATCACCATCAGCGACATCGCCGACGCGAAAGCCTTGGGCGTAACGAAGATCGTCAACAATCGCCCCGACGGCGAAGAGCCCGCTGAAGCGCGAGGTGCCGAAATCGAAGCCGCAGCAGTTGCAGCAGGTTTGGCTTATGTCGCCATTCCGGTGACGCATGCCGGATTTTCCGCGCCGCAGATCGAAGCAATGGCAGATGCACTGCAAACGGCGGATGGTCCGGTGCTTGCCTATTGCCGGTCCGGCACACGATCGACTCTATTGTGGGCACTGGCGCGGACGCAACTGGGCGATGACAAAGCGAGCTTGCAAGCCAAAGCGGCGGCGGGCGGTTATGATCTTTCCTCGATCGAGCCGCTCATCGATCTTGTGGCGAGCAATCGATGAACTTGCCGCTGCTGATCGGGTCGCTTGCGGCTGTGTTGCTGCTCGCATGGGCTGCCAAAGCCATGGGTCTTGGTGGTGACGTCCGGCTGGATCGTGACGCGGCCTTGCGGATTGCAGCGGAAGACGGTTTTCTGTCCACCGAGGTGACCGTCGATCGCGCGGGCATGGCCGCGATCGTACGCGATGCTGCGGGACGCCATATGCTGATCCGGCGGCACGGCGTGAATTTCGTGACTCGGGTGTTGCGCGCGCCGCTCGATGCGCGGCTCGACCAGAAGTTTTTGACACTGGGGACAGGCGAAACGGCATTCGGGCGGATCACGCTCGATCTGGGGGATCAGGCGGCGATCTGGGCGGCGGGACTGCGGGCAGTGCGATGAACGACCTTCCCGATCCGATCGATTATGCCGTGCCGGTATTCGTGGCACTCATTCTGATCGAAATGATCGTGGCGCGCCTGCGCAGTCGCGCGCGTTATGAGCCAATGGACACGTTGACCTCGCTACTGTTCGGCTTCGGCAGCTCGGTCGCGGGATTGCTCACCGGCGGGCTGCTGCTGGCACTGGCGGTCTGGGTCTATCAATTCAGGTTGATCGACATTCCCTTTGTCTGGTGGGCGTGGCCGATCTGCTTCATTCTCGATGACCTTGCTTATTATGTCTTTCACCGCAGTGCACACCGCATCCGCTGGTTTTGGGCGAGCCATGTCAATCATCATTCGAGCCAACATTATAATTTGTCGACGGCGCTCCGGCAGACGTGGACAGGCTTTTTCGCGGGCTCATTCCTGTTTCGCCTGCCGCTGTTCCTGATCGGCTTTCCGCCCGCGATGGTGCTGTTTTGCGCAGGCCTGAACCTGATCTATCAATTCTGGATTCACACCGAAGTGATCGACCGCTGCCCGCGCTGGTTCGAAGCAGTCATGAACACGCCGTCGCACCACCGCGTTCACCACGCGACCAACCCGCGCTATCTCGACCGCAATTATGCCGGCGTTTTTATTGTCTGGGATAAATTATTCGGGACGTTTACGCCAGAGCTCGAAAATGAGAAATGCCGTTACGGCATTGTCAAAAACCTCGGCACGTTCAACCTGCTGTGGAGCGTCTTCCACGAATGGGTCGGCATTGCGCAGGACTTGTGGCGTGCGCCATTCCGTTACAAGCTGCAGTATCTGCTGGCCCCACCGGGGTGGAGCCATGACGGATCGCGCGACACGTCGGACATGATCCGGCGGCGCTGGTTGGAGAGTGACACGTGCCAAATGCCAACACAGAGTTTGACATTATCGTCGTCGGCGGCGGATCGGGCGGCAGTGCGGCTGCCGGACGGCTCAGCGAAGGCGGCAAATACAGCGTCTGCCTGATCGAGACTGGCGGGCACAATAATATCTTTGCGGTGAAAGCGCCCGGCATGATGCCGTTCATTCCGGACAAAGCGAATTACCGCTATGAGACCGTGCCGCAAAAAGGGTTGAACGGGCGAACCGGATATCAACCGCGTGGTCGGGGTCTTGGCGGTTCGAGCGCGATCAATGCCATGGTCTATATCCGCGGCTGCGCTTGGGATTATGACAATTGGGCCGCACTCGGGGCAAAGGGCTGGTCCTACGACGACGTTCTCCCCTATTTCAAACGGGCCGAACACAATGAACGCGGCGGGGACGATTTTCACGGCACCGGCGGGCCGCTGAACGTGATGGATCAGCGATATTCGCATCCCGGAAGCCGCGATTTCATCGAGTCTGCTGCCGCCTTGCAACTGCCGCGCACCGACGATTTCAACGGTGCAAAGTTCGAAGGCGTCGGCATGTATCAGGTCACGCAAAAGGGCGGTGAGCGCTGGTCGGCCGCACGGGCTTATGTCGAGCCCGCCAAAGCGGCAGGACGTCTGCATGTCATGACTGACACGTTGTGCGAACGGATCGGTTTTGAAGATGGCCGCGCGACGACAGTGCATATCCGTACGAAACGCGGGGCGAGCCAAGTGCGTGCAAAACGGGCGATCGTTCTGGCAGGGGGCGTGTTCGGCACCGCCCAAACCCTGATGCTGTCAGGCATCGGTCCCAGTGACCATCTGCGCGAACATGGCATCGACGTGCTGGTCGATCGCCCGGCAGTCGGCAGCAATCTTCATGACCATATCGATTATGTGTCAGGCTATGAAACGCCGGGGCGTTATTTTCTGGGCCAGACGTTTATCGGCAATCTGAAGTCGGCCCTTGGCATTGTCGAATGGCTGCGCAAACGGACCGGACCGCTGACTTCTCCTTATGCAGAGGCTGGTGGTTTCGCGCGATCACGCCCTGATGTCGACGTGCCTGACCTGCAATTTCACTTCGTGCCGGTGTTGCTCGAGGATCATGGGCGGAGCACAGTCAAGGCCCACGGTTTTTCGTGTCATGTCTGCGTGCTTCGGCCGCATAGTCGCGGCACTGTGAGGCTGGCGGGGCCTGATGCGAAGGCAACCGCGCTTATCGATCCGGCGTTCCTGAGCGATGATCGCGATGTTCAGACATTGCTTGACGGCTACAAGCTGATGCGGCGCATATTGGAAGCGGGACCGCTGGCCAAACATGGCGGGCGTGATCGCTATACGCACGGCATAACCGACGATGCAGCCCTGATCGAGATCATCCGCAACCGCGCCGACACCGTTTATCATCCCGTCGGCACCGCGCGAATGGGAAGCGATGACGACGCCGTGTGCGATCCGCAATTGCGCGTTCGCGGGGTCCGCGGACTTTACATCGCCGATGCCAGCGTCATGCCACAAGTCGTTTCGGGGAACACCAACGCGCCGAGCATCATGATCGGCGAACGCTGTGCCGAGTTTTTGAAAGCTGATTTGGCAGCATAAAAAAAGGGCCGGAGCAAAGCTCCAGCCCAGTGGTTCGCAGGAGGAACCTGGTTTGGGATGGCAAGTCGCGTCGCCATCCCAATATCGAAAACTCAATAATTGTACGCGCGTTCGCCATGTTCGGCGAGATCGAGTCCTTCGCGCTCGGCTTCTTCGCTGGGACGGAGGCCCATTGTTTTGTCGAGGATGAAGAACAGGGCCGCCGACCCGACGCCCGACCAAACGAGAGTCAACGCAACGGCTTTGACTTGCTTCCAGACCTGCGCGGCCATGTCATATTCCACCATTCCGGCCGGGAAGACATAATAGTCGAAGATGCCTTGCCCGCCGAGCGCCGGATCGGCAACGATGCCCGTGGCAACCGCGCCGACGATCCCGCCGATGCAATGCACGCCGAAGACGTCGAGCGTGTCGTCGTATTTCAGCGCGTTCTTGACCTTCGAGACGAAGACGTAGCAGACCGGAGAAACGACAAGGCCGAGCACGATCGCTGTCATCGGCGCGGCAAAACCACTGGCCGGTGTAATCGCGACGAGACCGGCGACGGCACCCGTCACCGCGCCCAGCAGCGACGGACGGCCGTGCGCAATCTGTTCAACGAGTGCCCAGCTGACAGCAGCAGCGGCCGTCGCCACGAATGTATTGACGAATGCCAGTGCTGTGACGCCATTGGCTTCGAGGTTCGAGCCGGCATTGAAGCCGAACCAGCCGACCCAGAGCAGTGATGCGCCGATCATGGTCATCGTCAGCGAATGCGGCGGTGTCGCTTCCTTGCCGAAGCCCAATCGCTTGCCGATCATCAGGCAGCCAACGAGCCCCGCGATGCCCGCATTGATATGAACCACGGTTCCGCCCGCGAAATCAATCGCACCCATGTCCCACAGATATCCAGCGTCCTTTGGCGTATCGACGAGGAAGTCCGGCCCCGCCCAGAACCACACCATGTGGGCAATCGGGAAATACACGATTGTCAGCCAGGCAACGACGAAGATCATCAGCGCAGAAAATTTCACCCGTTCCGCAAATGCACCGACGATCAGCGCGGGCGTGATGCAGGCAAACGTCATCTGAAACGCCACGAACGCATATTCGGGAATATAGACGTTGTTGCTGAAGGTCGCGGCATAGGTTCCACCGGTTACGCCGACGAGGAATGCTTTCGACAGGCCACCGATGAACATGTTGTCCCCGCCACTCGTGAATGCGAGCGTGTAGCCCCAGCAGACCCAGACGAGTGCGGCGATGCTGACGATCATGAACACCTGCATGAGGATGCTCAGCATGTTTTTCGTGCGGACAAGCCCGCCATAAAACAAGGCGAGCGCAGGCACCGACATCATCAATACCAGCACCGACGAAATCAGCATCCACGCGGTGTCGCCCTTGTTCAACATCGTTGCCTGTTGCTCGACGGTCGGTGCCTTAATCAGGTCTTGCGCCCAGGCGGGTGTGGCCACCATCAGGGTGCACGCAGCCCCTGTCATCGCCAATCCGAATTTCTCGATTATTTTCATACGTCCCCCTGCGGCTTAAAGCGCGTTATTGTCGGTTTCGCCGGTGCGGATGCGCACGGCCTGTCCGATTTCCATCACGAAGATCTTGCCGTCGCCGATCGCGCCGGTGTTTGCCGATGCCTGAACCGCTTCGACGACGCGGTCGGTCAGGTCAGTCGAGCAGGCGACTTCGATCTTGAGCTTGGGCACCATGTTGGTCGAATATTCGGCCCCGCGGTAGATTTCGGTCTGGCCCTTTTGCCGCCCGAAACCTTTGACTTCGGTGACTGTCATGCCGGTGACGCCGAGTTCGGTCAGGCTTTCGCGAACCTCATCGAGCTTAAACGGTTTGATGATTGCAACAACGAGTTTCATGCCGCCCCCTTGGCTGTGCGTTTGTGTAACGCAGCAAAAGGCGTGCCAGATTATAGCAGGGGTGCGACAGCAGTGATTGCTTGGGTGAGTGCAATTCTATTGTGCAGCGCTGATTGGTAGTGCCCTAAAAAAAGGCAGCTAGTCCCGATGCAGTCTCGAACGCCAACTCTCATCCGCCTTGGTTGACGCGCACGGACTATGCGCATAATCGTGACGCATGAAGCATGAGCGCATCACATCCGGCTTGCGAAAAGCCGTCAATCTTTCGCTCGACAAAGACGTGGTGGCCGACGCGAGAACTTTGGGCATCAACCTCTCGCAAACCTGTGAGCGTGCGCTGCAGGCGGCAGTAAAGAAGGAGCGGGAGGAGGCTTGGGTTCGGGAAAATCGGGACGCCATACAATCGTTCAATGACTATGTGGAGAAGAACGGGATTCCGCTTTCACAATACAGGCAGTTTTGATGGCACGTTATGACGTGCATCGAAACCCTGGAGGCATCGGGTATGTTGTCAACTGTCAGTCCGATATCTTCTCCGATTATAAGGTCCGCGTGGTCGTGCCGTTGCTGCCACCCGATTCCGCGCCAAAAGTCGTCAGTCGACTCAATCCGGTTTTTGAAATTGAAGGTAAGCCAATGGTGATGATGCCTCACTTCATCGCCACCCTGCCGACGGCTTTACTTGGTCCGGTAATTCAGAACCTAGAAAATGAGGAACTGGCGATACAAGGATCCATCGACATGCTTACTGGCGGATTCTGACCGCTAAGCCGCTGTCCCACCCACGGTCAATCCGCCGATCAGCAGCGTTGGCTGGCCCACGCCTGCGGGCACCGATTGCCCGCCTTTGCCGCACATGCCGACGCCTTCATCGAGCGCCATGTCGTTGCCGATGCCGAGCACTTTGGTCAGCACACTCGGCCCGTCGCCGATCAACGTTGCGCCCTTGATCGGGCTTCCGAGTTTACCGTTCTCGATCCGGTAGGCTTCGGTGCAGGTGAACACGAATTTGCCCGAGACAATGTCGACCTGACCGCCGCCGAAGTTTTTTGCGAATACACCCGATTTGACGCGCGATAAAAGTTCACCCGGATCGTCCTTTCCCCCGCGCATGAACGTGTTGGTCATCCGCGGCATCGGCGCGTGGCCATAGCTTTCGCGCCGCCCGTTCCCTGTTGCGGCCACCCCCATCAGGCGCGCGTTCAGTCGGTCCTGCATATAGCCTTTCAATATGCCGTCTTCGATCAGGATGTTTTCCTGTGTCGGCGTGCCTTCGTCATCGATGCTGAGCGACCCGCGACGATTGTCGATCGAGCCATCATCGACGACCGTGACGCCCGGCGCTGCCACGCGCGTGCCGACGCGGCCCGAAAAGGCCGAGGTCTTCTTGCGGTTGAAATCGCCTTCGAGACCGTGACCGATCGCTT
The DNA here is from genome assembly GCA_043737475.1 of Sphingomonas sp. Classification (GTDB taxonomy): domain Bacteria; phylum Pseudomonadota; class Alphaproteobacteria; order Sphingomonadales; family Sphingomonadaceae; genus Sphingomonas_O. The sequence continues at coordinate 23,680 of JAYTAP010000012.1, read as the reverse complement.
CGTGGAGTAATATGCCGGGCCAGCCGGGGCCAAGCAGCACCGTCATTTCGCCAGCTGGCGCGGCGACTGATTCCAGATTTACCAGCGCCTGTCGCAACGCTTCGTCGATCGCGCGGCTCCATGTCGCGTCGTCGAACAGCGTGTCGTAAAGGTAGCGCCCGCCGAGCCCAAACGACCCGCTTTCGCGGCGGCCGCTGGCGTCTTTTGCCACAATGCTGACGTTCAGGCGCACCAAAGGCCGGATGTCATTTGCAACAAAACCATCGGCGCGGACGATATCAATCACGCTCCAGCTGCCCGACAGCGAAACCGAAACCTGCGCCACACGCGGATCGCGCGCGCGCGCGGCAGCATCGATTTTCTGGCACAGCGCGACCTTATCCTCGAACGGCACAGCACTGAGGGGATCGCTCGCGGTGTAGAGATGCCGGTTGCTGCGCCGTGGCGGCGGCGCGGGTTGGCTTATTGCAGGGTCGAGCAGTCGCAGGGTTTCGGACGCACGGCGGATCGCGCTTTCGCTGATTTCGTCGGCATGTGCGAAACCTGTCATCTCGCCGCTGACGCCGCGCAGGCCGAAGCCACTGTCGATCCCGTAATCGGCGGTTTTCATTCGGCCGTCGTCAAAGCCGAAGCTTTCGGTGCTGCGATGCTGCAGATAGAGTTCGCCATCGTCGCATTGCGAAAGAGCTTCCCGCGTCAGCTTTTCAGCAGTGGCAGGATCGAGTTGGCGATAAAGCAGATTGCGCGGGTCGGAAGCGTTCATCGACAACAGATAGGATGCAGCGATCGCTATTGGTAGTCCATCGTCAGGGTAAAGGTGCCCGTATAGAGACCCGGTGCTTGACCGGCACCGACGTTCAACCGGCCACCGATGTCGAAATTTATCACGCCGGTCGCATCCAGCGTGTGATTGGGACCGAATGGCTGAGGTCCGCCGCCGTTTGCGCTGACACGCAGCTGATTGATTGTCATCGTGTTCGCGCCGCTACTGATTACGATCGAAGATGAAGGATTGATGCTGAGCGTCACGACGCGAAACGGCGTGCCTGCCCCGACAAATCGCGCCCGCGAAAACGGTCCACCGGCAAGCGTAACGACGGTGGGCGTCCGCAAGCCAGTTTGAGCGTTGATATTTACGGTCCCAGCGGCCGCGGCCGGGATGATCGATCCAAAATCGAGCGGTGCCGTATTGACGATGTTCAGTGGCTTGATCGTCACAACGCTGATGACGCCGCTTTGCGTCGCTGCATGAACGGGTGTGCCGAGCATTGCTGCCGCGCTGATGAGCGCCGTTCGCGCGATTTGAACTCCTATCCGCGTCATCCTTGCACATTTAAGGCCGCTCGAATGACAACCTGCTTAGAACGATGGTTAACGCGACCTTATCATGTGCGGTCGGCAGCGCCACCGATCAGCACGAACCGGCGATCGCAATATTTGCATTCGACATAGCCGGTTTCGTCGATCTCGAACCAGACGCGCGGATGGCCAAGTGCCGCCGGCACGTCGCCCGATCCGTCGCAAGCGACGCGGGCACTGGTGACGCGGATAGTTTCGGGCGGGTCGATCATGTGCAGCGCTTAGCGATGCGTGACCTCATCGTCTAGAAATAGGTAACGATGATCTGGAAGGTGCCGGCATAGCTCCCCGGCAACTTGTTTGCGGTCACGTCGAGCGTGCCACCGACACGCAGATCAAGAAGTCCCGCAGCATTCAGAAACCGCAACGTCGGTCCGTTGAGCGTAAGGCCGGTGACGTTCATCGTTGCACCACCGCCGACCCGGTTTAGCACCGGCAGTGGACCCCGGTTGACCTGAACATTCTGAAGCGGCCCGCCGTAGGTATAAAATTGTGCGGCTTGGGGCGTTCCACCGGCAGCGGTCACACCCCCCGTCGTCGTCCGGGCATCGGTATTCGGATTGATCGTGATCGTGCCACCGGTAACGCCCGAAATGCTGGTCGCAAAATCAAGATCGCGCAGGTTAAGTAGCGACAACGGGCGCAGAGTAATCGCTCTTGCCGTATCGGACGCGGTCGCAGCAAAGGCTGCGGCTGGCACCACGGTCGCGAGAAATGCGCACGCTGCGAGCGCGCCATTATCATGTCGTGATTTTGTCCCCACGCGCCACGGTAGATTGCAAAACCCTAAATCGCCGTGCAGCGGCTTGGTTAATGCCGATTTAGATATCTGCCCGTTTGCGGGCCAGCCGCCCGCGCGCTAAAGCCCCCGAATGACCGATGCCGCAATCAAGATCGACAATCTGCAAAAAACTTATGCCGGCGGCAAACAAGCACTCAACGGCGTGACGTTCGACGTGCCTCGGGGTCAGGTGTTCGGTCTACTCGGCCCCAATGGCGCGGGCAAATCGACGATCATCAATATCCTGTCAGGCATGGTCAGCAAAACCGACGGGCATGCCACGATCTGGGGCTTCGACATCGACGAGCATCCCCGCAATGCCAAGGCATCGATCGGTATCGTGCCGCAAGAAATTCTGTTCGATCCCTTTTTCACGCCGTTCGAGGCGCTGGAACTCCAAGCCGGGCTTTATGGGGTCCCCAAGGCGAAGCGCCGTTCGATGGAATTGCTCAACGCGGTCCATCTCGGCGACAAGGCCAATGCCTATGCGCGGACCTTGTCGGGCGGCATGAAGCGGCGGCTGCTGGTGGCCAAGGCAATGGTCCATTCGCCGCCGATCCTCGTCCTCGACGAGCCCACAGCCGGCGTCGATGTCGAATTGCGCCAGCAACTCTGGGCCTATGTGCGCGAACTGAATGCGCAGGGTATCACAATCGTTCTGACCACCCATTACCTCGAGGAGGCCGAGGAGCTTTGCGACCGCATTGCGATTATCAACCACGGCAAGCTGATCGCGAACAAACCGACGCGCGAACTTGTCGGCATGGCGCAGGAAAAAGTGGTCGAAGTGACCGTCGACCGTGACCTGACCGAACCACCCGCATCGCCGATGTTTCAGAATGTCGTCCTTAAAGGCGAGCGTGTGCTGGCAATCACCTATTCGAAGGCGGTCGCAAACGCGGGCGACGTGTTGTCCGCCGTCACGAATGCCGGTCTTGGCATCGTCGACGTTTCGACGCGCGAAGCTGACCTCGAGCATGTTTTCCTGAATCTGACGCGGGCGCAAACTGTTGGCTGAATTCGACGTTATCATTATCGGCTCGGGCGCAGCGGGGCTGACGGCGGCACTTAACCTGGCGGACCGGTTCAAAGTTGCCGTGCTCGCCAAGGGTTCGCTGTCTGACGGCGCAACGGGCTGGGCGCAGGGCGGCATCGCGGCTGTGCTCGAAGCCGGCGACACGTTCGAAAGCCATATCGAAGACACGATGATCGCAGGCGCAGGGTTGAACAACCGGAATACCGTCGAATTCGTCATTGAGAATGCGCCGGCGGCGATCGAACGGCTGATCGAACTCGGTGTGCCGTTCAATACCGAGGGAAACGCCCTGCATCTGACGCGCGAAGGCGGGCATTCGCATCGCCGGATCGTGCATGTCGCCGACGCGACCGGCTGGGCGATCCAGGTCGCGCTCGAAAAGGCGGCGCGCGACAATCCGAACATCACGCTGGTGCCCGATATGGTCGCGATCGACCTCATCATGGGCCGCCATCAGGAGCATTTTTCGACCAGCGGCCGCATTCACGGTGTCTATGCGCTCAATCGGGCAAGCGGAAAAGTCGAAACCTATGCAGCGCGCGCCACGATCCTAGCCACCGGCGGCGCAGGGCGGACATATCTATATTCGACTGCACCACGCGGCGCGACGGGCGACGGCATTGCCATGGCCTGGCGCGCCGGATGCCGCGTTTCGAACATGGAATTCATGCAATTCCACCCGACGTGCCTGTATAACCTGACGGTCAAGAACTTCCTGATCACCGAAGCCGTGCGCGGCGAAGGTGGGCATCTGAAAAATCCGATCACGGGCGAGCGCTTCATGCCGCGTTTCGACCGCCGTGAGGAGTTGGCCCCGCGCGATATCGTTGCACGCGCGATCGATCATGAAATCAAGCGTCTGGGCCTCGATTATGTCCACCTCGACATCAGCCACAAGCCGTCCGAATTCGTCCGCGAGCATTTTCCCAACATCCATGAAAGGCTGATGGGGCTCGGCATCGACATCACGCGCGAGCCCATTCCCGTGGTGCCCGCCCAACATTATACCTGCGGCGGCGTGCTCGTCGATCTCGACGGGCGGACCGACGCAAAGGGGCTGTATGCGGCCGGCGAAGTGACACAATCGGGACTTCACGGGGCCAACCGTCTGGCGTCGAATTCGCTGCTCGAATGCCTCGTCTTTGGCGAAGCCTGTGCCAAAGACATCGCGGCAAACTGGGACAGTTTTCCCGCACCACCCGCGATCCGGCCCTGGGACGAAAGCCGCGTCACTGACAGCGACGAGGAAGTCGTGATCCAGCAATGCTGGCGCGAGATCAGGCAGTTCATGTGGAACTTCGTCGGCATCGTTCGCACGACCAAACGCCTCGAACGCGCTGCCAACCGGATTGAGCTCCTCCGGAAGGAAGTCGGCGAATATTACGGCAACTTCCGCGTGACGCCTGATCTGATCGAGTTGCGCAATCTCGTTCAAGTCGCCGATCTCATCGTGCGATCCGCTGTGTCGCGCCACGAAAGCCGGGGGCTGCACTACACGACCGATTATCCCGAAACTGCGCTGCTGGCCGTGGACACAGTGCTCGTTCCGTAAAGGAAGCTGTTTCAATTGCGTGCCCGACCGCCTAATTAGACAGTATGAAATTATCTGCCACCCTTATTACCTTGCTGTCTTTTGCAGCCGTACCGGCACTGGCGCAGACGCCCGTCGTCGTTCCGACTTTGCCGGTGCCCGCACCCGTCGTCCCGCTCGTCGCTTCGGCTCCGTTGCCCGTATTGAGCGCAGCACAGGCCGACTATCTGACGATATGGCTGCAGGCCGGTGCCGATCAGGGGTTGGGTGCGGCCAGTACGGGCGCTGCGCCGGTCATCGGCGATGCGCTTGTCCGCGCTACGCTCGATCGCGCCCGCGCACTGCATTCGGGGCGGATCGACACGGCTGATTTTCTCGAAGTCTGGGCGTTGCGGCCTGCTGCCTATGATCCGCTGCCTGCTTTTGCCGCAGCCGTTGCGACGGATCGATTGGCGCAATGGGCGACTGCGCTGACGCCACCCTATGCCGGCTACGAAGCGTTGCGCAAAGGACTTGCCACGTATGAATTAATCCAAGACGCTGGCGGATGGCCGGGACTAACCGCGAAATCGCCAGGCGATCTTGTTCGCGCCCGCCTTTCGCTCGAAGACAAAAGTGTGACGCGCGCCGAGACGCTCGCCACGATCATCCAGCGCGCGCAGCGCCGCTATGGGCTGAACCCGACCGGTGTGCTCGACGTGCGGACGCTTGCGGTGCTCAACGTGCCTGTCGGCGACCGGATCGGCGCGATCATGGCCAATATGGAGCGCTGGCGCTGGCTGCCGCGCGAATTGCCGGTGAACCGTGTGCAGGTGAACATCGCTGCTGCCGTGCTGACCGCATTCGAAGGCGATGCGCCGGTTGCGTCGATGCGTGCGGTTACCGGCAGCCCCGGCGGCAACGAAACGCCGATGCTGACGTCGAGCATCCACAGCATCGTGATCAATCCGCCATGGAACGTGCCGTCGTCGATCGCCAAGAAAGAGCTCTGGCCGAAAGGCCGCGCGACGCTACTGGCGCAGGGCTACAAAATCGTCGGAACGCCTGAAACCGGCGAACGCATCGTCCAGCCTGCGGGGCCGAAAAGCGCACTGGGGCGGCTGAAATTCGATTTCGACAATCCGTTTGCCGTCTATCTGCACGACACGCCTCTGCGCGCCAAGTTCACGAGCTTCGACCGGCTCGCCAGCCACGGTTGTGTCAGGCTTGAAAAGCCGGTGCCGCTGGCCGCCATGATGCTCGGCAAGAATCCGGTCTGGGCAGGCGCGGCGGTGCAGACCGCGATCGATACCGGCAAGACGCAGCGTGTGCCGCTGCCCGAGCGTGTGGCCGTGTATCTGCTTTACTGGACGGCGTTTGCAAGCACCAACGGCACCGTCAATTTCCGCGACGATCCCTATCGCTGGGACAAGTTGCTCGCTGGCAAAATCGATGCGGCCTCGCGCCGAGCCGCCGCGGTCGTGACGGCTTCGAAAGGACAATGACGACGATGCGCACCAGAATTCGGATTACGCAGGCTTTCGTTATCGCTACGACGCTCAGTCTTGCCGCCTGCAACAAATCGCCCGAACCACTGGCTGACCCCCTTACGGACAATATGGTCGTAGAAGTACCGATTGACGACATTGCGCCGGTAAACAGCGCCGATGTTCCAATCGTCGATAACGCGATGATGAATGCGGGGAATATCGTCGCCCCGCCTGAATTTTCGGACAGCCAGCAGATGCGCGATGATGCCGATGCCACCGGGCTGACCGCGCGCTTGCCGACGGAAGAAGTGCCCGGGCAACCGGTCAACGAAACGCAACCCGCGCAGTAAACCTGCGTTATTGGAACGTTCAGGACAAAACGCTATACTATGCAAATGGATCGTCGTACCTTTTCAACGTTTGCACTTGGGAGCTTCGGTCTCGCAGCGCTACCGAGCGGGCTCGCCAAGGCGATTACGCCGGTTGGTGCGCTTCCATCCCCGATTGGCCCGCGGCTTGGCAATACTGACTTATTGGCGCGTGCGAAGGCAGCACTCGACCGCCACAAAGCGCTCATCCCGTTGCGTGACCGCGTCGCGATCGCCGATTTCAGCGTTGCATCGAGCGCCCTGCGCTTTCACCTTGTCGATCTGATCAGCGGCCAGGTGAATTCTTACCTCGTTGCGCACGGCCGCGGGTCGGACCCGGATCATTCGGGCTGGTTACAAAGCTTTTCGAACGAACCAAACTCGCTGGCGACTTCCGACGGTGCGTATTTGACGGGTCAGATTTACGAAGGCGTGCACGGCCAGTCGATGCGCCTGCTCGGTCTTGATTTGGTCAACAGCAACGCCGAGCCGCGCGCTATCGTGGTCCACGGCGCCGACTATGTCAGTGAAGACCACATCGCCACATGGGGCAAAGTCGGGCGCAGTGAGGGCTGTTTTGCTCTAGCGCGCCACATGATCCCGCAGGTGCTGGGCATGCTCGGCCCGAACCGGATGCTGTTTGCCGACAAAGTCTAACGCAGTTTGCTGACTTTCAGGCCGTCGAGTTTGGCGCGGGCCTGCACTGATTCCTCGCTCCGCGTCATTGCTTTGGCAATCGCTTTTAACGACATAGATTTGGCGGCAAGCCGGTGCAGCTTCTGGATTTCATCCGACGTCCACGGCTGACGGTGGCGCTGAAACTCTTTGGCACCGCGTTCGGACATTCGACTCTCCCCACTGGCGCCGTATTGCGACCCTGCTAAACCCCTGGTCAACATGCCCACCAACCACCTCTATCTCGTCGATGGCTCCGGCTATATTTTCCGCGCTTATCACCGCTTGCCGCCGCTGACCAATATCCGCGGCGAACCCGTCGGCGCTGTATATGGTTATACGACCATGTTGTGGAAACTTGCCGAAGCGCTGCACAAAGCCGACGGGCCGACACATATGGCGGTCATTCTCGACAAATCGTCGCAGACATTCCGCAACGATCTCTATGACAAATACAAGGCGCAGCGCCCGCCGCCGCCCGAAGATCTGGTGCCGCAGTTCCCGATGATCCGCGATGCCACGCGCGCATTTTCGCTGCCGTGCATCGAAACCGAAGGGCTCGAAGCCGACGACATCATTGCCTGCTATGCCAAGGCCGCGCTGGTGCAAGGGTGGCAAGTTACGATCGTGTCGTCCGACAAGGATCTGATGCAACTCATCCAGCCCGGCCTCGATCTTTTTGACACCATGAACAACCGGCGCCTGAATGCCTCGGAGGTTGTCGAGAAGTTCGGTGTCGAGCCGGCCCAACTCGGCGATGTCCTCGCGCTGATGGGCGATACTGTCGACAATGTGCCTGGCGTTCCCGGCGTCGGGCCCAAGACCGCGGCAAAGCTGATCGTCGAGCATGGCGATCTCGAGGCCGTGCTGGCCGCCGCACCCGCGATGAAACCCGGCAAGCTGCGCGATAATCTGATCGAGCATGCCGACATGGCACGGCTGTCGCGGGTGCTCGTCACGCTGAAAGACGATTGCGATTTGCCCGAGCCCTTGGACGGCATGATCCTTCAAGGCATTCCCGAAGCGCCCTTGCGCGCGTTCCTTGAACATCACGGCTTTCGATCGCTGCTGACCAAATTGGGCGGTGGCCCGGCGGCTGCGCATCCGGCAACAACACCGACGCCCGCCGCACCGGTGCTCGATATTCCCTTCGATCACGATGCGTATGAATGCGTAACGACGCTCGATGTGCTCGATCGCTGGATCGCCGAGGCCACCGCAGCGGGTGTCGTCGCGATCGATACAGAGACCGACGGCCTCGATGCGACGCAAGCAAAGCTGATCGGCTTTTCGCTATGCGCCGCACCAGGTGTCGCCTGTTATGTCCCACTCGCGCATGGCGGCAGTGATTTGCTCACCGAAAAGCCTGAACAGATCCCGATGACGGCAGCGCTTGAGCGGTTGGCAGGCCTGATGGCTGATCCGAGCGTGCTCAAGGTGGCGCATAATCTGAAATATGACATGACGATTCTCGCCAGGCATGGCGTTGTTGTGGCTCCACTTGACGACACGATGGTATTGAGTTTCGCACTCGACGCCGGGAAGGCGTTCAGCCACGGGATGGACGAGCTTGCGCTCCAGCATTTCGGGCACAAATGCATCGCGTTCACCGACGTGTGCGGCAAAGGCAAAGGGCAATTGTGCTTCGACCAGGTGCCGCTGCGTGACGCGACGCGCTATGCTGCCGAGGATGCCGATGTCACGCTGCGGCTTTGGCAAAAGCTGAAACCGCGATTGTCGCCCGAAACCGTCACCACCGTGTACGAACGCGTCGATCGTCCGCTCGTCCCTGTTATCGCCGCCATGGAGCGCGAAGGCATCAAGGTCGATCGCGAGCATCTCGCGCGGCTATCCTCCAAATTCGCGCATCAGATGGGCGCGCTCGAAGCCGAACTGCATTCGATGGCGGGACAGCCCTTCGCCATCGGTAGTCCGCAGCAACTCGGCGCAATCCTATTCGACAAAATGGGTCTGAAAGGCGGGCGCAAGGGCAAGACCGGCGCTTATTCCACAGACGTGGCCGAACTCGAAAAACTTGCCGGGCAAGGCGTCCCTATTGCCCAGAAAGTCATCGACTGGCGGCAAGTTGCCAAACTCAAATCGACTTATACCGATGCGCTGCAACAGCAGATTAACCCTGAAACCGGGCGGGTCCACACCAGTTACAGCTTGATCGGTGCGCAGACCGGACGGCTGTCCTCGAACGACCCCAATCTGCAGAACATTCCGATCCGAACCGAAAACGGCCGCCGCATCCGCGAGGCGTTTATCGCCGAGCCCGGCAATGTCCTGCTGAGTGCCGACTACAGCCAGATCGAACTGCGGCTGGCCGCTCACATGGCCAACGTCCCCGCGCTCAAAGCGGCTTTTGCCAACGGCGACGACATCCACAGTCTGACGGCAATGGAGCTGTTCGGCGAAGTCAACCGCGACACGCGCGGCCGTGCCAAGACAATCAACTTCTCGATTCTCTACGGCATTTCACGCTGGGGTCTTGCCGGACGGATGGGGACGACGGCAGACGAGGCACAAGCGCTGATCGACCGTTATTTCGAACGCTTTCCCGGCATCAACCGCTACATCGCCGAAACGCTCGAGCATGTTCGCGAAACGGGTTTCACGCGCACCTTGTTCGGCCGCAAAGTGCATTTCACCCGGATCAAATCCGCCAACCAGGCCGAACGACAGGGCAGCGAGCGCGCCGCCATCAATGCGCCGATTCAGGGCACCTGCGCCGATATCATCAAGCGCGCCATGGTCCGGATGTTGCCCGCGCTTGTCGCTGCAGGTCTGCCCAACGTCCGGATGCTGCTGCAAGTGCATGATGAACTCGTCTTCGAATTGCCCGAAGCCGACGTCGCGGCCGCCAGCACGGTGATCCGCCATGTCATGGCAACGGCGGCCGAGCCGCTGGCCAAACTCGACGTTCCGCTCGACGTCGAGATCGGCACCGGCCTCAGCTGGGGCAATGCGCATTGACCAGCTCGGGGTCCGACCTTGCGGCACTGGCAAAGGGCGGGCGGACAAATGTGTTCGGTTTCATGCTGCGTCTCGCGGCGCGTGTGCCGTTCCTGTTCATCGCAGGGCGGATTTACGGCCCCGAAGCGCTGGGTCGCATGGCTTATGCGGTTCTGGTCATCGAATTTGCCGCACAACTGGCGACCCTCGGGCTGAAACGCGGGCTCGCGCTTCAGCTCACAAACGATCCGCGCGGCGCTGGGCATGTCGTCTGGGATGCGCTGCTGCTCGTGCTCGGCGCGTCGGCATTGTTCACGGTGCCGCTGATGCTGTTTCCCCAATCGATGTTCCCGAACAGCAGCCCGACTGGCTTCGACAATTTGTTGCCGCTGGTCATATTCATGGTCGCGGCCACAGACGTGATGCTCGCCGCACTGGCGTATCGCTTCAATGTAAAGGCAAGCGTGACCGCGCGCGCCATCGTCGAGCCGTGGACGATCAGCATTGCCGCTCTTGCCCTGTCATGGTGGTCGATCCGCGATGGGTTACTCACGGCCTATGCCCTTTCGATGGGTGCCGCCTTCGTCGCTGCGCTCATCCCCTTTGTCCGCATGTACAAATGGCCGGGCGCATGGCGGCCGAGTGGCGAAAGCCTGATCCCGCTGGCGCGCCGCAACCTGCCGCTGGCGGCGGCCGATGCCATCGAATGGGGATCGCGGCGGATCGATCTTGCGATCCTTGGCCTGTTCGTCTCACCGGCGGCCGTGGGCATTTATTACGTCGCGCAAAATCTCGCGTCGTTGCCACAAAAGCTGAAAACCAGCTTTGATCCGGTGCTTGGCCCCGTCATCACGCGCAACCTCGAAGCCGGCAACCGCCCCGCAGTCGCATCGGCAATCAGCCAGGTGGGTTTCTGGATCGTGGCGGCGCAAGCAGGCATCGCGCTGGCGCTGGGCATTCCCGGCGCGGCAATCATGGGGCTGATCGGCCCTGGTGGCGCGTTCGTCGGCGGCAACGGAGCGCTCGCGTTCCTGCTGCTGGCCGAAGTCATCGCCGCAACCGCGGTCGTCAGCGAAGCTGCACTGGTTTACATCGCGCGTCACCGCAACATGATGATTTCGCTCGGTGCACTGGCGCTACAAGCCGGGCTGTCCTTCCTGTTCATCGTTGCCATGCGCGAACGCGGCTGGCCCGAACTGTGGCAGGCGGCTGGCCCTGCCGCAGCCTTGGCGATTTCGCTGGCCGCGTCGGCGATCATCAAATCGCGTCTTGCTGCCCGCTTGCTGGGCGCGCCGATTACGTTGTGGCGCTGGCCGCTGCTGTTTGCCAGCCTTGCCACGGCTGCCGTCGGTGGGATTGCAACCGCAACGCCCGAATGGAGCGAACTGATCATCGGTGTGCCGGCGATGCTTGCGCTCTATTGCTGGATGATCTGGCGCTATGGCTTCAAGCCGGAAGACCGCAAGCTGTTCGACCGGTCAGGCCTCAGTGGCGGAAGTGCCGCATCCCCGTAAATATCATGGCAATGCCTGCGTCGTCGGCGGCGGCGATGACCTCATCGTCGCGGATCGATCCGCCTGGCTGGATCACGGCGATTGCGCCTGCGTCGATCGCTGCCAGCAAACCATCGGCAAACGGAAAAAAGGCGTCGGACGCAACAGCACTGCCGATCGTGCGGGGCGTGGCCCAACCTGCTTTGTCGGCCGCATCCTTTGCTTTCCACGCGGCAATCCGCGCGGATTCAAGACGGTTCATCTGCCCCGCACCGATCCCCGCCGTGCTGCCGTCCTTGGCATAAACGATGGCATTCGATTTGACATGCTTGGCCACGGTCCACGCAAAACGGCAATCGGCCAACTCGCGTGGCGTGGGCTGGCGTTTCGTCACCACGTTGAGGTCGCCCAATTGCCCCGTGTCGCGGGACTGAAGCAGGAAGCCGCCGGCAATCGACTTCATGGCCAACCCTTCGCGCTGCGGATCGGGCAGCTCACCCGTCAGCAAAAGTCGCAGGTTTTTCTTACGCGCGAACACCGCGCGCGCATCGGCATCTGCATCGGGCGCGACGACGACTTCGGTGAAAATCTCGGCAATCGCTTCGGCTGTTGCGCCGTCGAGCGGCTGGTTGCAGGCAATAATCCCGCCGAATGCAGAGACCGTGTCACAGGCGAGCGCCGCACGATACGCCTCGATCAACGTTGCGCCCGACGCGACACCGCACGGATTGGCATGCTTGACGAGCACAACGGTCGGCGGGCCACCAGCGAATTCGCTAACCAGCTCGAGCGCCGCATCGGCATCGTTGTAATTATTATAGCTCAGCGCCTTGCCCTGAATCTGCTCCGCTTGCGCAACACCGCGGACTGACAGCCCGGCAGGAAAGTAAAGCGCTGCACGCTGATGCGGATTTTCGCCATAGCGCAATTCATGCCCGATACGCAGCGGAATGCTGACGGTCGCGGGAAACATTTCGCCCTGATCGGCAAAGGCAAACCACGAAGCAATCGTCGCATCATATTGCGCGGTCAGCGCATAAGCCTTTGCCGCCAGCCGTTTGCGTTCGGCAAGCGTGGTCGAGCCCGTGGCAATGGCTTCATAATCCGCCGGATCGGTGACCACAGCAACGAACGCATGGTTTTTGGCCGCCGAACGGATCATCGACGGGCCACCGATATCGATATTTTCGATCACTTCTTCGCGCGCTGCACCGCGCGTCACGGTCTGCGCAAACGGATAGAGATTGACGACGACGAGATCGATCATGCCTATCGCGTGAGCATCCGCTGCTGCCATATGTTCGGCATTGTCGCGCACCGCGAGCAGACCACCGTGGACTTTGGGATGCAGCGTCTTCACCCGCCCGTCCATCATTTCGGGAAACCCCGTCAGATCGTCGATATCGCGCACGATGAGTCCCGCATCGCGGAGCGCCTTTGCCGTGCCCCCGGTCGACACAAGTTCCACGCCCTGCGCTGCCAGTGCAAGCCCCAGTTCGACCAAACCGGTCTTGTCGGACACCGAAAGCAGTGCCCGTTTGATCTTGATATCGGTCATTTCATCCCGCTCGTTTAAGTAGCCACGAGACGGTGGCGCCACCGGCCGGCGCCTCGCCCGAAACCACGAATTGAAACGATGACACCGCGCGCCCTGCACCATTTATCCAAAGGCTTTCCTCGACCGTCAGCGCCCCGCCACGGCAGCGGAATTGCCAGAGCGGCCCGCGATCGATGCGTAGCAACGCCGCCAGCCCGTCGGCCGTTGGCGTGACTTCAACGCCGGGCGCCAGATGAAAGCGGATTGCAAAGTGCGCACTACTGGCTTTGCGTCTGCGTGGCGAAGGCAGCAGGGCATCCTCGCCACGCAATTCGCGACCATTACCCGACAGCGCCAGCATCCGCTTATGGATAAATCCGAAACGCCGGGCGTAGCCGTCGTGACTGGCATCGATGCGGCTACCGCCTTCGGCTTCCTGCCGGTCAAGCTCGACCGCGCGCACCCCTGCACCCAGTGTCCCGTCTGCATGAATTGCCGTTGAATTGCTGTCGCCGATCACCAGCGTCGAATGTGCTGCTGTCGTGCGCAGCCCATTGGCAAGATCGGCGGCAACGATCGCACTGCCGCGCCCGCCCCCACAATTCACGATCAGCCGCTGTTCACCATCGGACAGCTCGAATGCCAGCGTCGAGGCGCACCCGCCGCCACCGAGCCGGCTGGCCGGCGGCGGCGCGGCATCGGCTATTACCACCGTCGCGCCTGCCGCCATGCGCTGATAGCCCCAGTCGCGCGCCTGGCGCAGCGCGCGCGTCCGCACCCCGCTTGCCGCAATGACTTGCCTGACCAGATCGGCCAAGACCGGCCCCGACCCCTGCCAGCTTGACAGTGCACCGTCGCCCAGCGTCACCCCGTGCAGCGCAGCAACGGCCCGCAGCAACAGGCCGGTGATGAATTCGGGCGCTTCTTCGCGTCGCGCGCCATAAACCTGTGCGAGCATCGATAGAAGAATAACGGCATCGGCCTGATCAACCGGCGAGCGGCTGACGACACCACCGTCTTCACTGAAGCCGCTTTGCATCGCGCGCTGCAGCCCTGCTTCGCCGAACGTCCGCCGCGGGTCGCCACCGGGAATAAGCATGCCGGCCGCGACGATCCCCGCCCATGCGGCCAGACGCGGCAATCCAGGCGTTGCGCGGTCGGCCCCGCGATCGAGATGCCGCGCGCCGCGCGCCAGCGCATTCAGCACCGACGACCGGTAAACCAGATCGGTCGACGACAGGATCAGCGGCGCATGCGCCGCCCAGAACAGCGTCCGCCAGCCGACCAGATCGGGCCGCCACCCGGCATCGCTGACGGTGTCACCATGCGCTGCGAGCCAGGCCCGCATCAATGTTTCGGCAACCGGCGCACACGCCGCACGATCGCCGACCGCGCCCAGATCGCGGAGCCATTCAAACCGGTGAAGATAATCGGCAAACTGCGCCGCAATACCATCGTCTGCAAAAGTGATCGCGTCGATCGCCAAGCTCTCGCCGCGCCAGCGCATTGCGCCCGACAGCATCCATTGCCCCGATTGGCGATTCCCCGGCATCGGATCGGTCGGCACCGCAAGCAGCTTTAGCGGGTAGCGCCCTTTCAGCCGCATTGCATGCAGCGGCGTCCGCCACGTCAGCCGATAGAATTGATTGGCGAGCCGCTCGCCGAGCGAAAGCCCCTTGTCCCCGACGCGGACGAGCCGTTTGCCCGCTTCGATTCCGTCACTTTCGTCCACGCCGTCAGCCACGAAGCGAGCGGATGTTATCGGCATAAGTATCAGGGCCACCGGTAAAGATCGCCGTCCCAGCGACCAGAACATCGGCCCCCGCCGCAATGATGCGCGGTGCCGTTTCGCGGGTCACGCCGCCGTCGACTTGCAGCGCGATGTCGCGCCCGGTCTTGTCGATCATCTTGCGGATCGCATCGATCTTGCGCAGCTGGCTTTCGATGAAACTCTGCCCGCCGAATCCGGGATTGACGCTCATGACCAGCACAAGGTCGATCTCATCGATCAGATAATCGAGCATTTTGGCGGGCGTTGCCGGATTGAGCGAAATCCCTGCCTTTTTGCCCCGCCCCTTGATGTGCTGCACCGTCCGGTGGGTGTGCGGCCCGGCTTCGGCGTGGACAGTGATGATGTCAGAACCGGCCTCGGCAAAGGCATCGAGGAAATGATCGACTGGCGCAATCATCAGATGAACGTCGAGTGTCTTGGTCGTGTGCGGGCGCAAGGCTTTCACGACCATCGGCCCGATCGTCAGATTTGGCACGAAATGTCCGTCCATCACATCGACATGAACCCAATCGCATCCGGCAGCATCGATCGCGCGGACTTCCTCGCCAAGACGCGAAAAATCGGCACTGAGGATCGACGGGGCAATGCGGACAGGCTGCTGCATGGCAGGGCCATAGCGAGGCCCCGGCGGAGCGACAAGGCGGAGTCAGCCGCCTTTCAAACGTGCCACGAAAAAACCGTCGAGCCCGGGCTTCGGCAGAATGCGAACCTGCCCCTTCTCGTTGGGTAACAGGCCCGAAGGCAATTCGGTTGCAGCAATCGGATCGACCGTGAAACCGCTGCTTTCGATGACACCTTCGCCTTCCTCGCGCTCCAGCGAACAGGTCGCATAAATCAGCCGTCCCTCGGGCTTCAGCCACGTCATTGCCCGTGCCAGCAACCGCCGCTGCAATGCTGATAGCGCCACTATATCGCTCGATCCGATCCGGTGAAGCACATCGGGATGCCGCGCAAACGTGCCCGTCGACGTGCATGGTGCATCGAGCAGGATGGCATCGACCAGCGCAGGAGGTTCCCATGTCATGATGTCGTCGGCCACGATTGCTGCCGTCAGTTTCGTCCGTGCGAGATTTTCGCGCAACCGCGTGGTGCGTCCGGCATGATTGTCGACCGCGGTCACGTTCCAGCCCTGTGTCGCAAGTTGCATCGTTTTGCCGCCAGGTGCCGCACACAAATCGAGCACCGTCCGCCCGGCTCCCGCGCCGAGCAAGCGCGCAGGCACCGACGCCGCCAGATTCTGCACCCACCAGCTGCCATCGTCATAACCGGGCAGTTCCGTAATTGCCGTTCCCCGCGCCAACCGTCGATGACCGGGCGCGAGCGTTTCGCCGTCAAGACCGGCATCATCCTCCGGATCGCGCAGGGTCACATCAAGCGGCGGCGGTTCGGCCAGAGCCTGCGCTGCATCGGCCAGCGCCGCTTCGCCCCAGATCGCCCAGCGCGCAGCCACTTCGGGCGGCAATGTCGGCACTTCGGGTAACAGCGTGCTCTGCCGGATCAGCGTTCCGAACACCCCGTGGACCAACCGCCGCGGCCCGCCCAGCACCATCGGCAGCGCGGTTGCAATCGCGGCATGCGGTGGCGTTTTCAAAACTAGCGCCTGCACCAGCGCGATCCGCAGCACCATCCGCGCCTTGGCGTCGTCGGGCAGGCGACTGGTCGTCGCTGAATCGATCAGCGCATCGAGATCAGTCAGGTGGCGCAGCACTTCGCTGGCAATCGCAAGGGCCAGCGCGCGGTCTTCATGCGCCGCGATGCCGCGTGTCGCGGTGGCAGCTGCATTGTCGAGCGTCTGCCCCTGGCGCAGCACCGCATCGAGCAGCCGCAATGCTGCCTGCCGCGCAGGCAATCCCGCAATTTGTCCCTCCACTTGTTTTGCGTCGGGCCTTGCGCCGCCGCCATATCCACCCGATTTGATCATGACGCCCTTTAGGACATCTCAAGCGATGAACAAGAACCGCCCCGCGCATGTGAAACCCCCAGCCTACCTCACAAAAAGCCCGCCGGTCCCCAAGCCGGAACCGATCGCCATACAGACCGAACATGGCGGCAAGGACGGTCCCGAACCCACGCGCTACGGCGACTGGGAACGCAAAGGCATTTGTTGGGATTTCTAGGCTTCGTTCTTTAGCGGGCGAGCCAGGAGCGCCTGAACGACGGTTTCGACTGGGTCCCCGGCAAGCAGCGAACACACGGCATCGACCACCGGCATTGCCACGTTCAACGAACGCGCGGATGCTTGCAAAACAGGCGCAGTAAACGCCCCTTCGGCGACTGTCTGACCGCAAAGCAAGCTTGCCGTATTCTTGCCCTCACCCAAACCGACTCCCAACGAGAAATTGCGCGATGCCGTCGACGAACAGGTCAGCACGAGGTCACCGAGACCCGATAGCCCGCTCAAGGTCTCCGCCCGCCCGCCGCGCGCCATGCCGTAACGCACCATTTCGGCAAAGCCGCGCGCTATGACTGCCGCGCGCGCATTTTCGCCAAGCCCCCGCCCCGCCACGACGCCACAGGCAATCGCAAGGACATTCTTCACCGCGCCGCCGATTTCCGCGCCGATGACATCATCGGAGGCATAGGGCCGGAACGTCGGACGTGCGAGCCGATGCGACAAAGCCCGCGCGGCTGCCTCGTCGGTGCAGGCCAGTGTCACGGCGGTCGGCAAACCTTTGGCCACTTCGGCGGCGAAGGTCGGTCCCGAAAGCACGGCAATCGGTGAATTAGGATGAAGTTCGGCGGCGATATCCGACATCAGCGCCATTGTCCCCGCCTCGAGGCCCTTGGCGCACAACACCAGCGGTCGATGTCCCTTCGGCAAGGCTGCGAGCAACGCCCGCAAATGTTGAGCGGGGGTGACAATCAGCAGCGCGTCGCAATTGTCCAGTCCGTCAAGCGTTTCGGTGGCATTGATCGACGGCGACAAGGCAAAGCCGGGCAAAAAGACGGTATTTTCATGCGCAAGATTGATTGCCGTCACGACCGCATATTCGCGTGCCCACAGCATGACGGGTTCACCATTCGCAGCGGCAACCTGCGCCAGTGCCGTGCCCCACGCGCCACCGCCGATAACGCCGATCCTCATGCCTTTACCCCGGCACCACGCGCAGGCTCGGCATCGGGATCGAGCGGCCAGCGCGGGCGGGCAACGGCATCGAGGCCGTCACGATAGCCCGCCGCGAAACGCTCATAGCCTGCCCAGGCAATCATTGCCGCGTTATCGGTGCATAGCCACAGCGGCGGCGCGACGAACGGCAATCCATGCTTTGCGGCGAGCGCCTGAAGTGCGTCACGAATTGCCGTATTCGCCGCAACGCCGCCAGCTACGACGAGTGCGGTCGCGCCATCCGCTCGTTCGATCGCGCGCGCGGTCCGGTCAATCAGGCAATCGACGACTGCGGCCTGAAACGATGCAGCAATATCTTCGGTCTCGTGCAGCCCGGTTTCATGCGCACGGAGAACCGCACTTTTTAGCCCGGCAAATGAGAAATGCGGCTCGGGCGATCGGAGCAGCGGGCGCGGCAATTGCACGCCATTCGGATCACCCGTCAGCGCCGCGCGCTCGACTGCCGGTCCGCCGGGAAAGCCAAGGCCCAGCAACTTGGCTGTCTTGTCGAACGCTTCGCCTGCCGCGTCGTCGATCGTCGTCGCCAGCCGTCGATATTGCCCGACGCCTTTGACAAACAGCAACTGGCAATGCCCGCCCGACACCAGCAGCAACAGGTAGGGAAATTCGAGATCGGGATCGGACAATCGCGGGCTGAGCGCGTGCCCTTCGAGATGATTGACTGCCACCAGAGGCTTTCCCGCTGCGTGTGCCAGTGCCTTGGCCGTTACCAGCCCGACCATGACGCCGCCGATCAGTCCCGGCCCTGCTGTTGCTGCCACAGCATCGACTTGCGACAAGGTCAGATTCGCATCCGCGAGCGCCGCTTCGACCAGTGGGATCAACGCCTGGACATGCGCGCGCGCCGCGATTTCGGGTACCACCCCGCCGAACGGGCGATGCGCTTCTTCCTGCCCCGCCAGCCGGTGCGCCAGAATCTGGCGATCACTGGTGACGAGCGCGGCCGCCGTTTCGTCGCAACTCGATTCGATGCCGAGAATGATGAGGGGTTTCCCTAACATGACGACGCCGCTAGCACAGTCGCCCTATGCCTGCCACACGCTCACCTTATCGCCTCGGCACGCGTGCCTCCCCGCTTGCCATGGCGCAGGCACACCTGACCAAGGCGGCGCTCATCGCCGCGCATGGCTGGGCCGATGCCGATATCGAAATCGTTGCGGTCGTGACCGAAGGCGACCGCGTGCTCGACCGGCCGCTTGCCGAAATCGGTGGCAAAGCGCTTTGGACGAAAACGCTCGACGCAAAACTACTGGCGGGTGAGATCGATTTTTCGGTCCATTCGATGAAGGATGTCGAAACGGTCCGGCCCGATGCCATTTCACTTGCCGCCATCCTTGAACGTGCCGACCCGCGCGACCGGCTGATCGGGGCCGGCAGCATCGCCGCATTGCCCGAAGGCGCGCGCGTGGGCACCAGTTCGCCACGTCGCGCCGCGCAAGTCCAACGGCTGCGCCCCGACGTCGAAATCGTCGGTTTTCGCGGCAATGTCGCAACCCGGCTCGGCAAGCTGGAACGCGGCGAGGCCGATGCCACGCTGCTCGCCGCTGCCGGCCTCGACCGCCTCGGCAGTCCCGAAGTCGGCGTCGCGCTCGATCCCGAACAAATGCTTCCGGCCGCGTCGCAAGGCGCCGTCGGCATCGAAGCGCGCACCGACGATGCCGAAATGCGCGCGCTGCTGGGTGCGATCAACCATGTCCCGACGCGCACCGCTGTCGAGGCCGAACGTGCGCTGCTGGCGGCGTTGACAGCGGATTGCCATTCGCCGGTTGGGGCCCATGCGCATTGGAACGACAATCTGCTCACTTTGACCGCCGAAATCCTGTCGGGGGATGGCCGCGATCATGTCCGCGATCGCGTTATCGTCGACAGCGCCGAAGCCCCTGCCCGCCTCGCGCGAACCCTGCTTGACCGCGCAACGCCGGAGCTGCGCGCACTGTTCGGCGCATGATCCCGCTGCTCATTTTGCGCCCTGAACGCGGGGCCATTGCGACCGCGAAAAAAGCTGAAGCCCTCGGCCTTTCGCCGCTTATCCGCTCGCTCTTCGCCGTCGAGCCACGTGCCTGGGACGCGCCCGATCCCGCATTTTTCGACGCGTTGCTCCTGACCAGCGCCAACGCCGTGCGCTACGGTGGTCAGGCAATCGGCCTTTATCGCGACCTGCTGGTTTTCGCGGTCGGTGCTGCAACCGCACAGGCGGCGCGCGATGCCGGATTTATGCAAATCATCGAAGGCGCAGGCAACGCCGCCGATGCGCTCGCAGGACTCAGCAAAGCCGGCCATTCACGCCCGCTGCATCTCGCAGGCAAAGACCGAACGCCTTATCCTCTGCTGCCCTTCATTGTAACCACACGCACTGTGTATGCAGCCGTCGCCACTGACATTGCCCTGCCGACCGGACGCTATGCAGCGCTCGTCCACTCCGCACGCGCTGCCACCCATTTCGCCGAACGCTGCCCCTCGCGATCTGAAGTTGACATCGTCGCGATCAGCGCGCCCGTTGCCACTGCTGCCGGAAACGGCTGGCACTCAGTCAACACGGCTGTCGAACCCACCGACAACGCGATGCTGGCGCTGGCCGCGATGCTGTGCGATGGCAAAAGCCTGCCGATCGGACGAGTGTAATGGCCAGCAATTATCCCGACGAACCGAAACCCGCGCGGCCGCTGCGCACCGCTCTGATCATCGGTGGCCTCGCGTTTCTCGGCGGGCTTGCGCTGATGGCTTGGGCGCTGACGCGGTGGGAGCCGATGAAGCGTCTTGTTTTAAGCAACGCCACCGAGGCCACCCAGCCCGACACGGACCGCCCGCTGGGCGCGGTGGCACCATCGGGCGCGACAATCACGCAAACCCCGCCGCCTGTTGCCGCCACGCTGGGTCAGGCAACCGCCATCGACGCGCGTATTGCCGATCTTGAGGGACGCATGGCACGGATCGATCTTCGCGCCGCTGCAGCCGCCGGCAATGCTGCGCAGGCAGAAGGGCTGCTGATTGCCTTCGCCGCGCGCCGTGCGCTCGATCGCGGTGTGGCGCTTGGCTATATCGAAGGCGAATTGCGTAACCGCTTCGGCCCGGCGCAACCGCGCGCGGTTGCCGCGATCATTGCCGGGGCGCAGCAGCCGATGACCATCGAAACGCTGCATCAGCAGCTGACCACAGTTGCTCCCCAATTGATCGGTGGCGGCGCCAATGAAGGCTGGTGGGAATCGACGCAGCGGACGCTGTCGAGCCTCGTCATCGTCCGCCGACAGGGGACGGAATCGCCCGCGCCCGACAGCCGTGTCGCCCGCGCGCAACTGCATCTCCAATCGGGACAAGTCGAGCGCGCGCTTGCCGAAATAGCCCGGCTTCCCGCACGCGCCAAGGCCGCCGACTGGATGACCAAAGCACGGCGCTATATCGAGGCCCACCGCGCGCTCGATATCATCGAGGCCGCGGCACTGACCGACACGCCCAAGATCGACCCCGCTCCGGCGCTCGAACCCGCTCTCTAAACAATAGGAAATCAACGTGACGATCGAAGCCGAATGGTGGGACTATGAAGACGCCGATGAAATGGCTCAGGCCGTTGCCGGCGATGTCGGCTTTATCATCGATTCAGCGCTCGACGGGCATGACCGCGCGCTGATCGCGCTGCCCGGCGGGAAAACGCCATATGCCGCACTGAAGGCATTGTCGGAGCAAAAGCGCAACTGGAAGGATGTGACGATCATCCCGACTGACGACCGCATTGTTGACGTGACCAGCGAGCTGTCGAACGTCGCGATGCTGGCAAAACTGTTCCTGCCCAAGGGCGCGCGGGTGATCCCGCTGACGGGCGCGACTGCTGCAGACTATAAGATGAGCGGCAAAGCAGCCGACGCGCGGCTGGCGGACTTGCCATGGCCACCCGATCTGGTCTGGCTCGGCATGGGTGCCGACGGGCACACCGCGTCGATTTTCCCGGGGCCGGATCTGGATGAGGCGTTGAACGGCCCGAAGGAGCGGCGCGCTTTGGGGGTGATGCCAGAGCCGTTGCCGGTCGAAGCGCCGGTGCCGCGGGTGACTTTGTCGAAAGCGTCGATCCTAGCCGCGCGCGCGATGCTGATCACGATTTCGGGCGCGGAGAAGAAGGCGGTTCTGGAACGCGCCATCGAGGATGGGGCTTCTTCCAATGCGCCGATCGGAAGAGTGCTCGCGGATTGTGAACTCGCGGTGGATATTCACTGGTTGGAGGGGTGAGCTTTGTTCGTCCGAGTACGTATTCCCAACCGAAATACGCAACCGAGACTATGAATATTGGAGCGATTGAAGCTCGCCTGCAAGCAAGCGGATTTACTGGAAGAATTCTCTATCCTGCTGATCTCCAACTTCATGATGCGACGTTACAATATGATCAATTTGTGGCGCGTGACATACTGGCATATAAGCGACATTCTGGTTCTGATCTTAATATAGACTACGTTTTTATCGACAGTGATTTTTCAAATGCTTTATGCACTTGCATCAATGGTCGATATGTAATCGTAGTTTCTATAAGTTTGGTAGACATGCTTTGGCAACTATCTTCGCTAATGTTTTCATTACAAAATATCGATGATATATTTGACACAGACTTGTTAAATGCTTTCAATAGATCACTGATCGTTGATGGTATGCCGAAATTGACCCACGAAACTGATTCGAGCTTTGTTACGGACCGTCGAAAGGTTTTGGCCGTTTACACTACACGGTTGTCCCTCATATTCTTAATCGGGCATGAGATGGCGCATATCATGAACGGACATTTGGCAGTCGACCCAAAAAGACTTAATGCGATATCGGAGAATTTGGTCGATGTGCGAGATCCAAATAATATATTGCGGGCGATGGAAAATGATGCCGATCTTTTCGCAATTTATCAACTGGTCGGTTTAGTTACTGAACATCAGACTAGCATTTTTTATACTGACATTATAGCTGATATTGAAACTGATCCGACCAAAAGACTGAAATGCGCGATTCTCAGCGTTTTCATGTGCCTCAATTTATTCGATTGCTTGAATCCAACCAGTTTTGAGACAGCGACGACTCATCCATCGCATTATGATCGAGCGAGCTTTGCAGAACGCTTTATTGAAGTCTGTTTAGATATTATGCTACGCCAAAAGAGATCGTTGGCAGAAATCCAATCTGGTGATTTAACGGCACTTGTCGTTTTTGCTCGTATTTCTACCCTGAGGATTGCAGTTAGAGATTTAGATTTCGCTACAATATCGCTTTCGCTAAAATCTGGAAAAGTCTCGTCGGAAAATAATGAAAGACTAATCGCATGGCGTGCACTTGGTACAATGCTCCAGCGTGTTCATTTATGTGACCCGGATGTTTCTGATAAAATTAGAAGCGTATACAGCTAAAGTGAGTGCCGTAACCCTGAATTGAGTCGCGCCACGGGCAAAGCCCGTGTCTTCGTCGGTCCTCGTCGCTTCGCTTGAGGCCGGCCGCGCTTGTGTGAAGTCGATTTAACTTCCTTAAATCGTCTCACACATCGCGATGGAGCGGGCGAAGGGATTCGAACCCTCGACCCCGACCTTGGCAA
>JAYTAP010000011.1:0-2152 GCA_043737475.1 Sphingomonas sp. | reverse complement strand
GCACCGGCGCGTTCATCCTGAGCCACGCGGGCGACACGCCGCCGGTCTCCGCGCATCGCTTGCTGTCGACCGTCGCTTGGCAACTTGGCGCGACCCGCGCTTACGCACTCGAAGGCTCGTTGTTCGTCGCCGGGCAGATGATTCCCTGGCTGCGCGACGAACTCGGGCTGATCGCCGAATCGGACGATTGCGAGGCCCTCGTGCGATCGGTTGCCGACAGCAATGGAGTCCACATCATCCCCGCCTTCGCCGGCCTCGGCGCGCCGCATTGGCGGCCGCACGCGCGCGGCGCGATCCTCGGGCTGACGCTTGGCACCAGTCGCGCCCATCTCGTCCGCGCGGCGCTTGAAGCCGTCGCCAACCAGTCGGCCGAACTCCAGCGCGCGTTCGCCGCAGATGGCGTAACCTGGTCATGCCTCAGGATCGACGGCGGGATGGCAAGCAACGACTTCCTCGCGCAGGACCTCGCCGACGTTCTCGGAATCGCGGTCGATCGTCCAGCCAATGTCGAAAGCAGCGCGCTTGGCGCGGCGATGCTGGCCGCGGTCGGGGCCGGGCTCCAGCCGTCGCTGCGCGCCGCCGCCGCCGCGATGCGCCGCACTGGCGACCAGTTCGCACCAGCGACAACCAAGGCATTTCGAGCATCACGCATCGCCGCCTGGAATCGATCGGTTGCGGCGGTGATCGGCGGTTCATCTTGAGTCAATCTGCTTCGTGGTGATCTATACCTAAGTAACTTATTGAATTTGCACTATTGTTTTGGTTTCATTTTGCCGATAGGCGGCGAAGTGATTGACGCAGCGGGGAATTTGCGTGTTTGCGAAAACTGCCTTCGTGATTTTGCCGGTGGTAGCCTCGATTGCCGGGAGCGCTTGCGCAATGAACTCGCCTGCCCCTTCGACTGCGCGATGCCATGTCATCGGCGCTGACAAGCTCCCCGCCGACGTTGGCGGCGCCGATTCGATTTGCGCGGCGATCGCGCATGCCGCGGCGCAGTCGCCCGGTCCGGCCTTCACCGTCGAAGTGCGCGTGCTCGGCGCGTCGGCGCTGGCGGCGACGCTGACCACCGCCGATGGCAAGGTGCTTCCCGAACAGAAAATGGCGGTCAGTGACCGTGCGCTGCGGCGCGATTCGATCGATCGTTTCGCAACTTCCCTGGTCGGCACGGTCGCCCGTGCGCATCAACGATAGTTATCAAACTGGCAGCCTATTATCTTTGCCAGCGGTTCAGGTTTTGCTTCGACGACGGGCAGTGCATAACGTAATTGGTCGGATTCGGATTTTTTAGTCAGTCTTTTAGCAATGGGTGGGTGCAGTGCCGGATATTCCTGGTAATAGTTCAACAACGTCGGTCATCACCGTTGGCGCATCGCTCACCAACACGCTGGAGATCAATGGCGATCACGACTGGATCCGCGTCGACCTCGTCGCCGGGCAAAAGATCACCATCACCCTCGACGGAATCACGCTCGAAGATCCCTATCTTCGTCTGCGCGACGCAGCGGGCACGCAACTGGCAGAGAATGATGACATCAGTACGGGCGGGAACCGCAACTCGAAGATCGTCTTCACTGCGCCCACCACCGGCAGCTATTATCTCGACGTCGGGGCCTTTAACGACACTTACGTCGGCACTTATCAACTCAGTGTTGTCAACTGGGCACCGCCCGCGGTGGCCTCCTACGCGACCATCTCCGATCAGTTGGTTAACGGTTACTGGGGCGGCGATAACCACCAGTTCTCGGTGACGCAGGGCGGCTCGATCTCGGTCAATCTGACCGGACTTACCGCTCCTGGGCAGAATTTGGCCCGTCAGGCGTTGCTGCTGTGGGGCGATGTCATCGGCATCAGCTTCAACGAGGTCGCGACCGGCGGCCAGATCGTGTTCGACGACAATGCGGCCGGCGCTTATTCCGATGGCATCTGGAGCGGCGGCATCACGTCTTCGGCGAACGTCAACGTCTCGACCCAGTGGCTGACGAATTACGGCACCTCGCTCACTTCCTATTCGTTCCAGACCTACATCCACGAGATTGGCCATGCGCTCGGGCTCGGCCATGCCGGCAATTACAATTCAACCGCCGATTATGCGACCGACGCCTTGTTCGCCAACGACGCGTGGACGTCGTCGATCATGTCCTATTTCGACCAG
>JAYTAP010000010.1:0-35382 GCA_043737475.1 Sphingomonas sp. | reverse complement strand
CTCAAGACCAAGAATGCGCTTGCCCGCGCCCGATGAACTGGGGCCAGGCTCGCCTGAACCAGCGACCGATTTCAGGCACCGAGGTGGTTAGACCGAATGACCGCAATGTTGGCGAACTCGGACACTTCTTTCCGATGTTCCCCGGACTTAGCTACATTATCCGCAAACGCAGAACCTGCGGGCTTCTGCTAGTGGTTTCGACACTCTGCCCGCCGATTAAATTAAGCGCCATGCGTCCAGAGCCGATCGGCTTAGCCCGCCCAAGATGGGCAAGGTTGATGATCGTTGAGCGCCTTTGTCTCAGTCGAAGAGGATCGTAATATACGGGCGACACCCGGTTCACCCGAAAAGGTTCTTTTAATTGACAGGTCGCCAGGAAAATGACCAGCATGTGCTACGAATGGCTAAGGTTGAGTTACGGGACCTGCAGCTCGCAACAGCGATCGGAACGTACGGTCCGGGAGACGTGATTCCGGACGCGCACATATTGGATTTGACGCTGACAATCTCACTCGACCTCGTCCAGGTTTGCGCGGACGACATGACGCTCGTGTTTGGCTATGATCCATTGATCGCCCGGATAGATCAAATTGCCCGTGCCCGGAATTATCAGACACAGGAATATCTGATGTCACTTATTGTCAGCGCATGTGCCGAATACGACCAGATCGTCGCGCTCGACGTTTGCCTCCGGAAACTTCCGGTGTTGGCTGGCACCGGCTCACTGGGTGTGCGGCTGACACTCGGTGCGGAGGATTTGAAGGCCCATCCCCATCCTCATAATTAACGATTTGCATCGTACTAATTCATGGTCAAACCACTAGTAAGCCTATCACGTCATATACCGCATAGGCCCACGTTCGGGTGCTACTGGCACCCAGACTAAAAGTCAGAGTACGCCCAACAATCGAAGCACGATAACTATCACGACAACAGTGATGATCGTTCCAACAATGCCACGCATAACGCATCCCCTCTGTTCAGCATGAGACATGCTGGGAATTAAGAAAACACACTTCTCGGTATCATGTTCCAGAACCTAGCACGCTGGCGGACAGGCATTGCCAAAGAAAATGCAATGCTCCTCAATCCGGCAGGGTAAACGCATGTGAAGCCTTCGTCTGGCTCTGTTAGACCAACGCGGCAGCGATAGCCCAGCGCTAATAGGAGCAACACATGCCCCGCAAATCCAGCGCGAAACCCGCCAGCCCCTTCCGTTGCTTAACCTGATCGCCCGAAGTAACCCGCGAGGTGGTGATGATGTACGGCCGGTTTTCACTCTACTCAGGAAAGTGGAGGACTTGCTGCTTGAACGAAGGCATCGACCGTTGCCATCAGACGGTCAGGTTCTGGGGGACCGTTTCGGCCAGCTGTTCGCAGCTGACATCCGCCGTCAGCGTGTCAGTCGATTGAAGCGTTAACCGAGACTTTTCGAACCTTAGAATTCTCATTCTGCCACTTGCAAAGCAGTGTCTGATTAAAAAGTATCGCTATTTTTACATGGATGCGTGGACGCCTGAGAACGCGAATGTTTGACTTCGTGAAATTCAACGAAACTGTGCGTTTGCTCGTCATCCAACAGTTTGTTGAGACCTGTTGGAAACACATCGGGTGAATCATAGCCTGTAGCTAATCAGCGGCGGCCGCGAGTGGGCGTGTATCCCCCCCAACAATCTCTGCGATTTTCAGAGCGATCTCCCGAGCCGGAAGCACATAGTCCACATGTCCCGTTCTGATGGCGTCCTCAGGCATATCTGACCACTCTGCCGTGTTTGGTGTCTGTACGAGTGTAATGCCGCCGACAGCTTTGATGTCGCCCATCGCTGGCGCGCCGTCCCCATCGAGACCAGAGACGATGACAGCAAAGAGTTTTCCGTCCCAATGCTGCGCCAGAGACCAAAGAAAGATGGTGATCACGTCAGGCCAACCATTGGCCTTCGATACTGGTTCTAAGCGGAACTCAGCGTCCAAAACGTGCAACTCACACTTCGCTGGAATTACGTACACGTGATTTGGCCGAATTTTCATTTTGTCTGTAACAAGCTCGACCGGCATCGTCGTATGACGCGGCAAGATTTTATGGAGCTTATCGAACGATCGGGTGACATGATTTACGATCACAACCGCAACGCCCAAGTCTTCAGGAAGGTGGTCTAAAAATTCTTTGTAGGCATCAAGACTACCCGCCGAACCACCCACACAAATGATGGAAAATCCATTAATGCTTTGGTGCGACTCAAGCAAACTATCGCTAAAGGCGTCCTTTGGCTCCATGGTCAGCCGCGATTTGAAAGATAACGTCGGATCGCGCTCACTTAGCTAAGCTCTTACGGGGCAACAGTGCGGTGAAAATCGTCCCATGCTCTTCATCCGACACGACCGTGATTTTGCCACCGTGTGCGGTCACGATTCCCTTGGCGATGAACGGGCCCAGCTGAAGTCTGGCAGCACCGACTTTTGCCGCGCTCTTATCCTGACCACTCGTCAACGGATCGAAAATGTTCGCGACAACATCCGGCGGAATGACCGTTCCGCTATGAACCGTCAGAGCCACGTCTTGATCCGCTGCTTTTGCCGCAACCGTGATAACCGAGGCCTTCGATCCGTTCTGCATGACGCAGTCGATCAAGATTGACACGAGCTGCCAGATGCGTGTGCAATCCCCGTCGCCATTGAGATCACCGCTCGTCTCAACGACGATTTTCTGGTCGGGATGCGCCGCGCCAAAACTCTTTGCTGCGGCCATTACAGCAACGCCGATGTCCATCGGTGCCAAATGGAGCGGTACAGTTTCGCCGATGCGAATACGGACGGCGTCGATGAGGTCCGAAACCATCAGATCAAGATAAGACGCGCTAGCATCGATCCGAGAAACGAGTTGCGACTGCCCAGGGTCCAGCTTCCCGTCCGCCAGCGCCTGAACAGAATTTGATACGGTCGTTAGCGAGGTCCGGAAATCATTTGAAAGAGCGGCTATGAAAAGCGTCCCTGCAGAATTTATCTTGTCAGTGTACCGAAACAGTGACTCGGTCATGACTTGATCGATAGACTCGTTGAACCGTAACAGGTCCGGAATGATGTCTTCAGGATCGTCCCAAGCAGCTCTCCATAATTTTATAACGCTGGCTCGCAGCGCACGAAATTCGGAAACCATCTCGACGGTATCAAAACCACCCGTAAATCGTAGATCGGCATGGGTTTCTGCAGCGCTATCGTTCGCCCCTCCGCTTTTTGGACCCTGTCCCTTGGCTTTTTCGCTTCGCTCACCTTCGGTTTGCGGTGTCTCAAGATCTTGAGCAATGAATCGCAGCAGCCCTACGATATGATCGCGCAGTGCAACGCGATCCATATGCACAGCTGACGGCAGATATGTTTGAGCATAATCTTCCCATGCCGTGATAATCGCATTTTCATTCGACCGAATAAATGCTGCTAATCGCATTGGAATTTTGTCCAAACTCGTCTCAAGACAAAACCAGCTGTAAATTTTAAAGTTCCCCTTGCTCACAGACTCAAGGCGATGCTCCGACGCGAGTCAATGCATCGGGTGACACTGTCAGACTGATCAACAATTTGGTGTTGAACATTAAAATCGCCGCAGCAAAATTAAGTGAAGTAGTCTACATTAATTTAAAATGCTGCACAATTGTTCTCAATCTGCAGAACGTAAGACACCTTGAACCAGCGCCGGCTTCATTAGGAAACAGCGGTGCGTTAGCCTGAGCCCTGCCCGTCAGTCGTCAAGGTTTATAAGCACGACCCTCGGCAGTGCTTGATGGGGCACCCACCGCTTTTTTACCCAACCATTAGCATCAGCGGCCTATGACATTTTGTCCGATCGCACGATTTTGACAATTTGCGCAGCAATCTGTTCGGGCGCTAAGATGAAATCGACGCATCCACTTGCGATCGCGCTTTCGGGCATGTCGGCCTGTTCGGCCGACACAGGCAATTGGGCGATGGTCACACCTCCGACGTCGCGGATTGCGCACAACGCCTCAGCTCCGTCGCCATCATAGCCCGAGACGATGACTGCGACCAGCCGGCCATGCCAATGTTGAGTTAGGGAGCGGAGGAACACCGTTATGACGTCTGGCCATCCTCTTGGCTTGGAGATGGGCTTCAATCGAAACGCGCCATGTGAAACGTGGAGATCACATTGGGGAGGGATAATGAACACATGGTTCGGTCGAATATCGAGACCCTCTGTGATCAGTTCGACTGGCATGCGGGTATAGCTCGGAAGAATCTCGTGCAGCAGCGTTGTCACCGTGCGCAGATGATTCACGATTACAATTGCAACGCCGAGGTCAGATGGCAAATTCTTGAGCAGGCGCTGATACGCATCGAGCCCTCCCGCTGACCCGCCTACGCACACGATCGGAACTCTATGCGCTATCAAGGGAAAAATACTTCCTGTTGTTGCACTGCAATTACCAGAAATACATAAGAGTTGCCAATGCGACGTTGGTTCTTTTTGTATGGTAGTGCAACGGCCTTCTCCCCCCTCGCCATGGCTGAGAAAACGTTTTTTTGAAGAAGGTCGGTCCATAGGTAAGGGCCGAACTCAGTTGGACGAAAACGAAGCCATTATGAGGGCGGTAAGCGTCGTCTTTTTCAATGCCTCGACGTAGGACTTCCCAAACTTCCATCCTTAAAACGGCTTAGTGTCAGCGCCTTACGTGCCACTGCCGGCTAGCGATCGGGTGCTGATTGTACGCACATGGGAACACCGCAGCCGGGACGCTGTTTGATTTATGTAATTAGGACGTGACATCTATCGCTAAATATCCCGTGGCGGGCAACGGCACGATAGGGGAATGTGTTCGGCTGAAGTTAGGCCAGTGACTTTTGAAGAGCGAAACAAGCTCGTTGATGACCTCCCCCTGGCTGGTTCGATGTACTTGGTGCAGCGTTCCGCCGACAAAGCTGACACCGTTGCTCCCAATGACTACCGTGACTCCGGACCATTGGATAATTGTAGCCGCCGGCATCACCTCTCTTCTGCGCTCCAGCTTGTCGCACAGGGCCAACCTGCCGCTTTAAAGACCGTATATGTCATGACGTGGCGCAAATTATACGGTGTGGGCTTCGGCATTTGTCAAAATCATCACTGCGCCGAAGACGCCTTGCAGGAGGTCTATATAAATGTGTGGCGATCAGCAGGGTCGTTTGATGCAGCGCGTGCAAGCCCTATTACTTGGCTTGCTCGGATCGCGCGCAACAAAGCTATCGATGTTCAACGGACCCGTCGAAGGGAACCGAAATTTGAGCCGCTATCTCAAGCTTCGTATATCCCGAATGATCACCCGAGCGCTGAAGCGATCTGTTGTGACGGACGAACGCAAGCGTTGCTGCGATCGGCTGTAGATATGCTAACGATCCAAGACGCGAGCCTGTTGCGCTGTCTTGTGTTCGATGAGCAAACTTATCAGCAGATTGCGATCGACCTCGGCCTGCCGCTTTCAACGGTAAAAACACGCGGGCGACGCGCTTTGCTGAAGCTCAGGGACAATTTGACCAACAGCATCGGTAACCCCGAAATCTGTTTCGGTTGACAGCGCTGTTAGTGCAAATCGAGCGCGCTTAAAGATCGGTGTTCCCTGCCGAACCAATTTTGAAACTCGCAGCATATTGTTGGTCAACTCTGAGAGACGGTTGCTATCTTATCGATACCGTTTCGGGGGAATTTCTTTTCACTTTGCGCCTTTATTGCAGGACGTGGAAATTATTGTTTTTGATTTTGTATCGCTTTTTGCTCAGTCTTAGTGAGGGTTCGCGTTCCCATGCCACTGGAACCTCATTGTAAAGCATTAGTTTCTCTAGATGGGCCGTTGCATATGCATAGTGACCTTTCCGGAGGCGAATAATGGACCAAAACACAATCCTTATAGTCGTGCTGGCGGTGGCTGTCATCGCGTTGATAGGCTTTATCGTTTCTCAAAAGAAGCGATCTGACAATTTACGTTCAACTTTTGGTCCGGAATACCACCGGGCGATAAGTGAGAGCGGTGGTAAGGGGAAAGCGGAAGCTGAACTCTTGGAGCGCCAACAGCGCGTCAAAAGCCTGTCGATACGTTCATTGAGCCTCACCGATCAGGAGCGCTTCACGAAATCATGGGCCGATGTACAAGCTGAATTCGTGGACGACCCAGAACGTTCAATCGGGCATGCCGATACATTGGTGGCAGAAGTGATGTCAGCGCGCGGGTACCCTGTTAGCGATTTTGAGCAAATGTCAGCTGACATCTCGGTTGACCACCCGGGCGTTGTTCAAAATTATCGTGCAGCCCATGAGATAGCGGTTCGGCAAGGACGTGGCGAAGCGAACACAGAAGACCTCAGACAGGCCATGATCCACTATCGATCGCTATTTGAGGACCTCGTGCACGAAAGTGAAGAAACAGCATCGAGCGTGACGCCAATACAGCGCAATAAACGATCGGCATAAATTGGTGCAATGCGAGTAGGGCAGCGCACAACAGTACGCTGCCCTACTGATTGCTATTTTCGCGTGAGAAGCATCTCTTGCAAGAGCATTTAACGTTTCTTAGTGCGCATTATTACGCGAGCTGCGCTGGCTGTAGTCCCGCAACGGGCATCTGACTGAGTGGAGGCATACATCTCCCTTTTCCCGTTTCAGCTCCTCTGCTCGCATTGCCATTTCCTAGAACTCGGTCATTAGGTGGAGGTCGGGTTCGCCGTTGCGCGCATTGCCGTGTGCGAAAATCAAAACCAAGGAAAGGCCGATTACGGACAGTAATCGCTTATGCAAACTCACGCGAACGATAGGAGCCTTGCGATGGAATTAAAGGCACTGCAGAGCGCAATGCGCACTGCTCACGTTTGCGGAGCGCCGGGGGTTCTCGTTTCGGGCGTTGTCTGGGTTGTCGCTGGACTAACATGGCTGCGTTCTGACGAGGCTCACGCTTTTGTGGTGCTGCTCTTCGCCGGATCGGCAATTGTGCCGATTGGCCTTTTTATCGCGCAAGTCTTATTGCGTGCACCGAAACCTGTCGAGAGAAACCCTCTTGATCGGCTTGGGCTTGAAAGCACGTTTCCATTATTTGCAGGACTGCTGATTGCTTACGCATTGCTTCGGGTTAGCCCGGCCTCCGTGTTTCCAATCGTGGCAATCACCATAGGCGCCCGCTATTTTGTGTTCCGCACGATTTACGACGAAAGTGTGTATTGGGGGCTCGGCACAGCGTTGATCGCTGTCGGCGTCAGCGCCCTACTTGGGTTAATGACATGGCCGGTAAACATTGCTGTGACGGTCGGTTTTATAGAGATTGCATTTGCGGTCGTGCTTTTTGTTCGATCCAAATAGTCTAAACAATGAGATTTCACTAGTGGGTTCACGCTAAAAACCAGCTGGCCTCGTCGCCTGCTGTCTTCAAAACCCGTGCGGTGTTGTTTTGAGGAACGCTTCCTCCTCTGCCGTTGTTTTGCGTCCCAGTGCTGCATTCCGCCCAGGGTAGCGGCTGAACCGGCTGATGACGATGGCATGACGCTGGGCGAAGGCTTCGCCTGCCGCGTGCCCCGCTGCTTGCATCAGCACGATGCAGTGTTCGACGTCGGGGAGCACTTCGGAATGCATCAACGGCATGTAGAGGAACTGCTTCTCCCGCGCAGACAGGTCAGTGTCCCACCCGCGCGCTATGGCGTTTTTCGTAAGTGCCAACGCGACCGTGTCTTGTGCAAAGGCACGCGCATCGTCGCGGAATAGGTTACGGCTGAATTGATCGAGGACGATAACCACAGAGAGAAGTGAGCGCGGCGTCGTTGTCCAGTTGGTTGGCACAGCGCGGACCAGCGCACCATGGAGCTGGCCAAAACGGCTGGCAATCTGGGCATCGACGGCATCGTCGCGCATAAACAACTGCTTGGGTGCAAGTTCATCGAACCAGAAGGTCAACACATCAGCAGAAGTCGTCATGATGCCTTCATGCACCGCAGTGCGGTATTTAACCAAGCGCCACCTTCTCTGCCGGCAAGTAGAAAGTGAGGGGCGGTGCAATAAAGGCACTTGGGCTGCGCGTTAAGCGTCTAGAACGCTGACGCATCCATTGACGTTCCGCGCGGTCGGCTCAACATGGCTCTAACGCCCGCCTACAGCAATTGCCCTTGCCTTGGTTGTGCGACCGGTAATGCCGCATCGCCTTTTCTACGCTCGATCTCGGTCTTTGCGGTAAACCGCATGTTCTCGTCGCGATCGTCAAGAAAGCAACGGAGGACATCGTCGTCGAGATCGTTCCACGAAAGCCCGCGATGCGGACCGGCAGGGACACGCGGCAACAATCCCGGCTCCGCGCTCCATGCGAGAAGTTCCTCGAGTGTTGTCGTGTTAAGCATATCGCGCAGAAGATGTGCCGTAACGTAGGCATCAGGCAGGGCGCGGTGAACGGGCAACCCCAACTCACGTTCGAGTCCCACAGGCTTCCGCCAATAACGCAAAACCTGGTTCGAGAAGCGCGGTGAATCGGGATACAGCCGAAGTGCACATTTCCAGGTGCAGATCCAACGTGCGCTGCATGTGAGTTCGGGCGTACAAAAGCGCTGTTCGAACGCCGCGCTATGCGCCGCAAGTGCCACCACCCCACCGGTTGGTCGCAACACTGCCGGGCCCAACTCGCGCCAGGAGGGCGCATCGACCACGTCAGCGTCGACGATATGATGGACGGCCATGGTCACCGCCGGGATCAGACGACCCGGATTCACGAAATGCGAGCCGCATTCGGTGCTTACCTCCCACGGACCGTCAAGCGACAACACCACGTCTTGCCAGCCTACTTCACAAACACCGTGCGCTGGCGGGTGAGAGCCGGTGGTCTCGAGATCAATAACACGGACAGTAGGCAGGTTCATGCTTGTCTATATGGGACTCGACGCCAGGACTGCGACCCGCAGGCGTCAGGCGGCATCTGAATTTTTAGCAAGCTTGCCGATGTCACCACCCGCGGCTTTCGGGGCCGCCCTTAAATGGCCCCGTGACGTGCGATGTGATCCAGCCGCCATAAAAGCTGCCCGCTTGCGGGCTCACTGTCTCACCGTCGACGCTGCACCGATCGAACGGCGCTGCGTAGAAAGCGACATAATCCCGCAGGATTGCAAAGGCCGTGGTCGGATTAGCGTAGCTCCAGCCAACACAAGGTAGCACAATGCCATCGACAACCACGTCCCAGTAAGTTGCCGCACCCTTCCACTCGCAAAAAGAACTGCCCTGGGCGCGGCGCAGTGCATCAGGTGCGATGTCGCTGCGCGGGATGTAGTAGCTCGGTGGGTGGCTTGTCTCGAGCGTGCGGATAGCCGACCGTGTGTCGGCGACGTATCGACTGCGATGCTCGATCTGGATGCGCGCGTTAGTATGCTGAGCAATTGCGGGTCGAGGAAAGGCCCACACACTTTCCTGGCCAACATCAGCGGGTTCAGGACGTGGCCTCATGACGCCACGAGCCAGCGCTTCATCTGCAGTAGCATGGAACAGAGACACAGTATGGCTACATGAGCTGCCTTCATTGTCCGAAACGCCGTTGACGAGCCCGGACCGAACCGGTCAGACGTGGAAAGTAGTTTTTCAAGGTCGTTTCGCCCGCTGGTTCGCTATCAATCGGCACGGAATGATAATCTTTGCGGCTCAGCGTTGCCAGCCCGAAAGATACTCTAAAACCTTGATGGTCGCCGCATTCCACAAATAAGCACTTTCCAACCTGCAGTGCCGCCTGTTTTGCGCTAATTGCAGCACCATTCGTCAGGCAAGCACATCATGGAAGAGTACCTCATGTGCTCCCGGCTCGCGATACAGCGGATAGAAATTCCCTACTTTTGCATCAACCGCGTGAACATCAAGGAGCGGAATGCCGCCTAGTCGTGCATACGCCTCAGACGAAAGTCGGATCTGCCGACGCGTCTCAGTTGGCGCTCCCCATCGAATGAGCGGGCTGTTTTGCCCGACCAGTTTGGCGGTGTTGCGTTCGCCGATCCGGTAATAGCTCATCGTTTCGACCTCTAGCTTGGGCACAATGACGCGGACAGCGTGCATCGCTGCGTCCGGCGAACTGAAATTGACGATTAAAGGGTCGAGCCCGGCTGCGAGGAGTCGCCGGGCCACCTGTTCTCCCTTTGCGCTAGACGAAGCACCCGCAGCTGTGCCTAATTCAGCGAACGATTTCGTTGGAGTCGAAGTAAACACTGGGTCGGTGAGCAAATCACGCAATCCGTTGCCGTCGAGTGCTAGCCATTTGCGAAACGCATGTATCTGGCGCGGTTCTGTCCGGACGGCAGCGCGACGGACCCGCGGTTCAACGCGCTCCCAGTAGCCGGCGGGCATCACGCGGCCGATCGCTTCAATCGGGCCAAAAGCGAATGCCTTGCGTGCACGGGCATGGCCATATTCGAGGACGGCCTTTCGAAGCGCAGCGTTTCGGTCGAGATCGGCGGCTTCGCCGCAACCGGTTATTGCGATCGGTATGGTCAAGCGGGAAGGATCGCGGTCGGCTCCGACCACGAATACGTTGGTCACGCCGAACTCGTCCGACGCGAATTTTGGTAGCAGATCGATACCTGCGCGCTCCAACCGGTCGAGCACTGGCACGAGGTCAGGCGGTACAGGCTCATCAAAAACAAGCCCGACTTTTGCGTCCATGGCACGTAGCTGCAGCCCGTTACCATCGCGCTGCAAGCACTCCATCAGTCCGTGTGCCGCGGCCCACTCGACCGAAGGTCCTGCGCCAAGACCGTTGGTGATCAGTGTCGTGAACGAACGATAATCTAGAGGCATGGAGTCGGTGGAGAGCGCGACGACGTCGATCGGCACGAGCACTGGCTCGCCGCTGAACCAGCGACTTGCCGCAACCCAACACAGGTTCGTATCGTGATCGATCGGCGACCCTGCGGGCAGGCATAACTCGTTTGGGTCGACGATGACATTACTTGCGCGACCGAGGACAAGTTGATTGTAGCTTGCTTGCACCTGCGCCAGCCGCCCAAAGCCAATGCGTGCCTGGATCTCCTCAAAACATTCAGCGACCGCTGCGATGATTGCTTGGTCATGCGTTGCGCCATAACCGGTGCCTTGCTGCAACTCACAGCAGGCTTTTTTGGCATCAAAAGGAAAATACGCAGCTTTCCAGGCTGGAATACCAGTCACGTCGAGCGGGCTCATGTCGAACAAGTACCAGCTGCCCTGCGGAACAGCATTAATGTAAGCGCGCGCGATCTCGGGAACGGGATGGTCTGAGTGAATCAACGTAATGTCCCTTGAATGTCCGAAGCGACACGACAAATGATTTTCGCGGCAACTCGCCGTGGCACCGTGCGTCCGCTGGCCTAGTAGACGATGTGTCGTTTGCCCATAGACCGAAATCGGGCGATAGATCGTCGATCATGTCCGCAGCGGGAGTAAAAGTGACAAAGCGTTGGCTAGTCTTGTTGGGGGCGTCGGCAATTGCCGTTGGTTCGGTCGTGTTCGACCGCCCCGAAAATAAGCCAGGCCCTGCAACGATCCGGCTTGCTGCGCATTATAATGCTGAACAGGCAGCGCCGTTGCTCGCTTGCCTGAGAGCTTACGAGGCCAAACACCCCGAAGTTCGTATTACCTACCAGCAGGTCTCTTATAGCGATTACCTTCAGACCGTCCTGATCGGGCGCGCGAGCGGCTCCCCAGTCGATATTTATAACCTTTATTCGGTTTGGGCCCCGCAGTTGATCGCCTCCGCTGCGCTCGATGCGCCGCCCGCCGATGTCGTCGATCTCGTTCGTCGAAATTTCAACCCCGCAACGGTCGCCGCGGCCACGATGAAGGGCCAATTATACGGCATCCCGACAGCGGTCAGCATCTATCAACTGGTTTACAATCGAAAGCTGCTCGCCGCTGCAGGCGTGGCAGCCCCGCCGCAATCGTGGAGCGATTTTACGCGTGCGACGTCGGCGGTGACGCGCAAGAACCGACAGGGAAATATTTATGTGGCTGGCTATGCTTACGGTCCGTCAACGGCGAACATCGTTCACCCGTTTTACGCGCAGCTTTATGCCGCCGGCGGGGCTCCTTATTCAGCTGACTTACGCCAGGCAAAACTGACCAGCCGTGTGGCCATATCGGTCCTCGAGCGCCAGGCGGCGATGTTTCGCGATGGGCTCGTCAGCAACTCGGTGGCGGTCCGCGAACTCAACGGCGGTTCGCTGGCGATGGCTATCATCGCGAACTGGCAACGAAGCTCGTTGCAGGCCTCTTATGGTGATGCGTTCGACGACACGATCGCAGTCGCCCCTATTCCAACCGATGGTCCTGGCGGCACGATGCTTTACTCCTTTTTCTGGGGCGTCGATGCAAACAGCCCGCGTAAGCGCCAGTCATGGGATTTACTGAAATGGCTCAATTCAGCGCGGGCGAGCGACGGCTTGTCATGTACCGGGCAGATGCTTGCCGGGATGGGTGATCTGACAGGCAACAATCGCGACCTTGCGGTAATGGAGCGCGACATCGTCGATCCGTTTACCCGCCAGTTCGTTGTCGCCTTGAAAAGCGGCACGGCAGTTAGCCAACCCAATCTGTGGCGTCAGGCCGAGGTTGATCGTATCTTGCAATATTATATCGAAACTGCGTGGTCTGGGCGAATGACGAGCAAAGCTGCCCTTGCGGCAGCGAATACTCATATCCAAACCGTGCTCGACGAGCAGCCATGACAAAGAGAGACACCGACCATTACACAGCCGGGGCGGGAAGGCGCGCATGATTGCGTGGCTGTCTTCGAAAAAAGGTGCGCCTTATGTCTTTTTAGCCCCGGTGTTTGTTTTCGGGCTGCTGTTTTTTATCATTCCGCTTGGTTTTTCGGCATACATCAGTTTGACCGAGTGGAATTCGGTCGCCACCCCGCGCTGGGTTGGGCTCGCGAACTATATTTATTTATTCGGCCACGATCCATTCCTTAAGGCTTCGTTGGTGGCCACGTTTGCCTTTGCGTTAGGGATGATCGCGCTCGGTGTACCCACGGCGCTGATCCTTGCTTATGTTATCAGCCTGAGTAGATATTCTGGGATCTGGCGAGCAATGTTCTGGCTACCCATGATCACCAATTTGGTCGCCGTTGCCTATATCTGGAAATTCCTGCTCGCCGACACGTCCGGGTTGCTCAATCGAATGCTCGACGTGCTCGGGTTGCCGGGGCCGAATTGGTTGACCGACCCGTCGCTGTCGATGCTTTCGGTGGTTGTGGTCGCGGTTTGGGTGTCGTTAGGTCATAACATTTTGCTGTTTGCAACGGGACTGAATGAAATTGACGAAACCTATTACGAGGCTGCCCGGATTGACGGCGCCGACTCGTTCAAATTGCTTTGGCACATAACGATACCGCTGCTGCGCCCAACCATCGTATTCGTGCTGATCACTAATTTCATCACAGCACTCAGCTCGTTTGCGCTGATGTTGGTGCTCACCGAAGGCGGCCCGGCGCGATCGACGACAGTCACTGGGCTTTACATTTATGAAATGGCTTTCAGCGACCTGCGATTGGGACGCGCGTCGGCGGCTGCTTACGTTCTGTTTGCGATCGTCCTGCTGATTTCTCTTGTTCAGCTGCGCATCCTGCGGCGCGGAGGTGTTAGTGGCTATTGAGCGTCACGGCCGTCTTGCGCCGCTCGCGGTCGCAAAATACGCATTGCTCGGGCTTGGTGCCGTTGCAATGGTTGCGCCATTTATTGACATGATCCTTGGAGCGCTGCGGACGCCTGCCGAGCGCCTCGCGGTACCGCAAGTCTATTGGCCGGCCGATCCGCAGTGGAATAACTTTGCTCGTGTCTTTGATGAACTACCTATGCTGCTTTGGCTGTTTAACAGTGTTCTGATTACTGTCGTCATCACAATTCTGCAGCTCGCAACGAGCACGATGGCGGGTTACGCGCTTGCCAAATATCGGTTTCCTGGATCGAGTGTCATTCTCAAAACGGTGCTCGGCGCGCAGATGTTTCCGTTCTTCTTATTGATCATCCCGATCTTTTTTCTACTGCGCTTTGTCCCGTTGGCAGGCGGCAACGACATCTTTGGCGTAGGCGGAAGCGGCTTGCTCAATGGCTATCTGGCAACGATTTTACCGTTTGCAATCAGCTGGTACGGCATCTTTCTTATGCGTCAGTTCGCAATGAACGTGCCCGACGA
This sequence comes from Sphingomonas sp., assembly GCA_043737475.1. Taxonomy (GTDB): domain Bacteria; phylum Pseudomonadota; class Alphaproteobacteria; order Sphingomonadales; family Sphingomonadaceae; genus Sphingomonas_O. The sequence continues at coordinate 21,230 of JAYTAP010000010.1, read as the reverse complement.
AATCATCGATGCCGCACGTATTGACGGCGCGGGCGAGTTCCGCATTTTCGTAACGATCGTCCTGCCACAACTTCGATCGAGTTTAGCAACGCTTGCTACCTTCGTCTTCATCTACCACTGGAACGAAGTCATTTGGACCATGACGGTGACGCGCAGTGCGCCTGAATTACGAACGATTCCGGTCGGCATATACCTGTTGCGCGGTGCATTCTCGGATCCGTCCGCCGAATCCCTACAGCGTGCGGCAGTCTGCATCTCGATCATCCCAATCGTCGTCGTTTTCTTCGCACTCCAGCGTTTCTACGTGCGCGGCATGACTGCAGGCAGCGTGAAAGGGTAATGCGATGACCAATGCGGACTCGCTTGCAAACGACATGGCCCGGCTGGACGCTCGACCTTATTCAGAAGTTGGCGTGCCGATGTTTGTCATTGCGCAGGACATGACAAAAACCAAAACGCGGCGGGCTGAACGTACGAACCAAGGAGTTCTTGCCGAGCGGCTTGTCGCACTCGCAACGACGCTCATTGCAACTACACCTCAACCGAACCTGGGCGATGTTGCGCGACTGGTTGAAGTGCTAGCCGACCGCCATTTGTTGGAACTCGATGGTCCACGCTTTACCCAAATCGCAGACGGCGCGGATTGACATGCGGCGCGCTCGAATGCTCTGGCTAGCGCGACCATGATCGCGCAAATTTCGTCTTTTCATGATGCCTTTGTAGATGGTGCGGCCATCAGCGTCGTCAATTACCATAATACACCATTGTACCGCGCTGACCAATATGATCGCGAGCTCGAGGCGTTGGCGATACGATTTGCGCCAACGACTGAGGATGATCTCGCCGCTTATATCACGCACGGGGAATGGCCAAAGTCTAAGCCCGGTATCGTGATCGCGTTATACAATGGCTATCGCAATAACTACGATGTGTTTTGGCCATTGCTTGAAAAACACGGTCTGATCGGCTGGTTTTTCGCCGCCAGTGGCTATGTCGGATGTCCGGCCAAAGACCAGCTGAGATTTGGTAGCGAACACGATCTACGAACGATTCCAAATGAATATGCCGACGGTCGCTATGCGATGAGCTGGGACGAGCTGCGCGCGATCGACGGTCGCCATGTCATTGCCAGTCACACACGTAACCATGCCCAAATTGCGATGGCCGATAAAGCGGCGCTGGCGTCTGAGATTGTCGGTTCACAGGCGGATTTCCGTGCGCACCTTGGCCACCCGGTACGGGCATTTGCGTGGCTATTCGGCCATGCCTACGGTGAGGCTTCACTCGCCGATCAATATCTCGACCAAGCCGGTTACGAGTTTTTGTTTTCGAATTTTAAGATTCAGCGGCTGAACCGGATGGGCGACGAGAGTCGTTCGTAAGCCAACGGCGGCGGGAGCGAATTAAGTGAAATATTGCCATGCAATTTGGGCTGTTATCTCTTAAGCGAGAACTATTGATGCCGGTTCGTCAAGTGTGACGCCTCTGGGTAGCGGTCACAGTGAGGAACAGGAAAAATGGAAATACGCGCGCATTTTAACAGTGGAAAACTTTCCCTGCGGTTATCGGCCTCGGTGGTTGCCTTGGCTCTTGGGTTTTCACCCGCACTTGCCCAGAACCCCGACACAGCGACTGCAACCGAAACCGGAGAAGCAATTATCGTCACGGGCAGTCGAGTCACGCGCGATGGGTTCAATGCCCCGACGCCTGTTACAGTGCTTAGCGCGTCCGAACTTGATTCGCGCGCGGACGTCAACATAGCCGACGCAATCAACCAGCTTCCGCAGACTGCCAACAGTGTTACGCAGACAAGCCAGCCGACCGCCGTCAGCGGTGGGGCGCTCGGCGTCAATCAGATCAGTTTACGTGGGCTCGGCCCAACGCGCACGCTGATCTTGCTTGATGGCAAACGTGTCATCAACAGCTCGATCACGACCGCGCTCGCCGCGCCCAATATCAACAACATTCCTAACGGGTTAATCTCGCGTGTTGATATCGTGACCGGCGGCGCTTCGGCAGCCTATGGTTCAGACGCACTGACCGGCGTCGTCAATTTTATTCTCGATAACAAATTCACCGGCATCAAGGGCGAACTTACGGGCGGCACAACGACTCGAGGCGATAACGAACAGTATCTGGTGTCGGCAACCGGCGGGCTGGGCTTTGGTCCCGACAAACGCGGTCATATCGTCGTATCAGGTGAGCTTGCATTTAACGACGGCGTCGATGGAAATCCGCGACCCTGGGCCTCTGAGGGCGGCGGCATCGTCGTCAATCCCGCGCGCACCGCGACGAATGGACAGCCATTCTATATCGTTCGAACGCAAATCGGGCTGAACAATGCGACCCCTGGGGGCGTCATCACCGGCGGCCCACTGCGCGGCACGTTATTTGGTGCGAATGGTGCAGTCTCAACCTACGATTTCGGCGTTGTCGCGGCTAACAATGCGCAGCTTGGTGGCGACTGGCGAATCTCACGGCTCGACGATGGGTATGATCTAGTCGCGCAAAATCGCCGTCATGTTGTTTACGGGCGCGCAAGTTATGAGTTAACGGAAACGTTCAAGGTTTACGCTGAATACCAATGGGCTCGTTCGAAAGACACCGGAACGGTCAACCCGTTCCGCCGCAGCGCGAATATCACCATCCAGCGCGACAACGCGTTTTTGCCAGAATCAGTTCGTGCGCAGATGGTGGCGCAAAATATTACGAGCTTCGTCATGGGATCGACTAACGCCGATATCGGCCGCGGCGAGGTCGAAAATATCCGCGATCTAAAACGCTGGGCGGTCGGGGTGGAGGGCCGGTTCGATCTATTGGGTTCGCCCTGGGTTTGGGATGCCTATTACCAACAAAGCCGTAACGTCGTCGATTCCGCGCTTTACAAAACAGCGATCAATGTTGCGCGCTATAATCGTGCAGTCGATGCAGTCGTTACGCCCACCGGCATCGCTTGCCGATCAACCGTGACCAGCCCGGAGAACGGTTGCGTGCCGTACAACGTGTTCGGCACTGGCGTGAATCAGCCAGCGGCGATCAGCGCGCTGAATGGCACCAGCACACGGCGCGACATCATGAAGCAAAACGTTGCCGCGCTGAACGTCTCGGGCGAACCGTTTTCGACCTGGGCGGGACCAGTATCGCTGGCAATTGGCGGCGAATATCGCCGCGAAGACGTCAGCGGTACGGTAACCGGCGTGACTTTTTTGCCGACGTCAGGCGCTTACGACGTTACCGAGGGTTATGTTGAGGCCGTCGTCCCGCTGGCGCGTGATACTGCGTGGGCCAAGGCGCTCGAGCTGAACGGTGCCGTGCGTTTGACGGATTATAGCACGTCGGGGCGCGTTACGACGTGGAAGCTTGGCGCAACATATGCGCCGAGCGACGACGTTCGGTTTCGCGCAACGCGTTCGCGCGACATTCGCGCGCCCAACATTGGTGAATTGTTCGCGCTTGGCCAGATCGCTACGGGGGGCAATATCGTCGATCCGTTCAACGGTAATGCAGTTTATACAGGCGTCGAGGTGTTGCGGCGAGGCAACGCGCTGCTCAAGCCCGAGATCGCCGACACGATCGGGGTTGGCTTCGTCTTGACCCCGTCGTTCGCACCAGGCCTGGGAGTTTCGGTCGATTACTACGCCATCGACATAAAGAACGCGGTGAAGATCCCGAACGAACAGATCGTCGTCAATTTGTGTTTCCAGAACCGAACGTCACCGGTTTGCGCGTTCATCGAACGAGCAGGCGGGCTCGCGACCGGCGCAATCACCAGAATTTCGACACCGCCTGCCAATGTGTTGTCGCAAGACGCAAAGGGTATCGATGCCGAGCTATCCTACCGTATGCCGCTGAACGCGGGCGGCGCGCTGACGCTACGAGCCTACGGAAATTACGTGATCTCTCTGAAGAACGAAGACACGACTGGCGTTTCGCAAGGTGCTGGAGTCGTCGGCAATTTTGGCGGAATCGTCAATTCGGGACCATCTGCGCCGAAATTCCGTTCGACGCTCAGGGTAGGATATGAAAGCGATCGTTGGAACGCATCGGCAAGCTGGCGCTATGTTGGCCCCAACGTCATCGATAACAGCTTTAAGGAGTGTTCTTCGACTTGCCCCGCAAACGACATACGGACGATCGAAAGTAACCGGGTTGCATCAAACTCACTGTTTGACGCCGCGCTGAGTTACAAACCATTCGAACGGAACGACACTGCGGTATATGTTGCCGTCGATAATATTTTCGACCAGGCGCCACCGTTCGTGCCAGGGCAAGTCGATATCGCGTATTTCACCGGCCAATACACGATCGGCTATGACCGCATCGGTCGAACGGTGCGTGCTGGTATTCGATTTAAGCTGTAAAATGATTGCAGACGTCATCAGTAGTGCCAGGTCGCTTTGCAGCAGGTGTGCTGTTGGATGCGAGCAACGCGTGACTTCGCTCAGGAGCTGGTAACGCGGTGGCTAACGTCACTCTCCGAAATTTGACTAAGAGCTTTGGCGACGTTGATGTCATCAAAGGCATTTCGCTCGAAGTCGCCCGCGGTGAATTCGTTGCGCTTGTCGGCCCCTCCGGCTGTGGCAAATCGACGTTGATTCGCTTGATTGCCGGGCTCGAAGAGGTGTCGGGCGGCACGATCGATATCGGCGGCCGATGCGTGAACGATGTGCCCTCCAAGTCGCGCGACATTGCGATGGTTTTCCAGAATTATGCGCTCTATCCGCATATGACAGTCGCGGAAAACATGAGCTTTTCGCTGAAGATGCAAAAGGTTGCAAAGGCGCAGATCGCGCAGCGGGTGGCGGAGATTGCGGCAACTCTCAACCTAACCGAGTTGCTCGACCGCTACCCGCGTCAGTTATCGGGCGGCCAGCGCCAGCGAGTCGCAACGGGACGCGCAATAGTACGCTCACCTCAGATATTCCTATTCGACGAGCCGCTGTCGAACCTTGATGCCAAGCTGCGCGTGCAGGTGCGCGCTGAGCTTCGTGAGCTTCACCGCCAGCTGGGCGTCACGTCGATTTACGTCACGCACGATCAAATTGAGGCAATGACGATGGCCGATCGCATCATCGTGCTGCGTGACGGTCGCGTCGAGCAGATCGGTGAGCCGCTCGATGTCTATGATCAACCTGCCAATGTTTTCGTTGCAACTTTCATCGGGTCGCCAGCAATGAACCTAATTTCCGGGCGCGTTGTCGATGGCTGCTTCGAATTAGCAGATGGTGCGACGTTAGCGGTGCATCCAGCGATTGCCGCCAGGGTGTCACGGTCAATCACAATTGGCCTCCGACCGGACCATATCGATATCAGCGACGACGCATCCGCCGGCGTTACGGCAACACTCATCGCTCTAGAGACGACCGGATCGGAAACGATCGTCAACGTCGAACTCGCAGCGCAATTGGTTACGATAACATCCAGGGCGCGTATTTCGCAAACACCCGGTTCGCCTATCCAGATCGTTCCGAGGCTGGAACAGCAACATTATTTCGACGAAAACGGAGAGAGAATTGTGGCTAGGTGAGTGCAAAGGCGTCCTTGGATTTGATGCCAAATGGCACCTCAACGATCGTCGATTGGGTCCGTCATTTTGTTTTGCCCATAGGCGCGGATAGGGGCTCCGTAACGATCGACGCCTTTTAAGGCGTAGGGCATTAGGAATGAACTGCATGGGCTGTAGTTGGTCGTTTGTTCAAGGATCGAGAGTTATGAAGACATTTGTTTTCGCACTGGCATTTATCGCCGCCCCTGCATTCGCTGCTTCCGAAGCGGTGATGCACCGCGATCCTGGCTGCGCGTGCTGCGTGCAATGGGCGGCGCAAGTCCGCAAGGCGTTTGGTCGTAGCGTAAGAATTGTCGACGATGCCAACAGGGCCGCGCTTCAGCGCAAAGTGGGATTGCCGATTGAGCTTGCATCCTGCCACACCGCCTTGATCGATGGCCTTGCCTTCGAAGGCCATGTTCCCATCGCAGATATGAAGCGGCTACTTACGTCTAAACCCAAAGGCGTGCGTGGCCTCGCTGTCGCGGGAATGCCGATCGGATCGCCTGGTATGGAACTGCCGGGGATGGCAGCCGACCGCTATGCTGTTGTCGCATTCGGAACGGGAAAGCCGTTCGTCTACGCCCGTCACTAAGTCTTGATTGCAGCGCCGTCCCCGAGATCCACGGTGGAGGCGTCTCTATCGCCTTGCAGTCGTCTAACCGCGCTAGGGCGGCATGAACCACCGACCTGTGTCAGTTCAGAACGGTGCCCCGGCAATCGGGTCCGGCGCCTCGCTTACGGTCAAAAGTGCGGGCCGCTTTCGAAGAGTAAAACCGGTCACTTAAGCAATTCGCCCGCATCAACACCGAGCGCGACCGCTAATCGCTCAACAACAGTAATTGTTGGATTCCGCGAGCCTCGCTCGATATCGCTGACGTAGGTGCGGTGGATACCGGCTTCGTCGGCAAAAGCTTCTTGGCTGAGGTCTTTGCCGACCTGAAGGCGTCGTACGTTGCGACCGAGGCGTTGGCGTATATCCACGTCTGCCTAGAGGCCGCGCCTTCGACAATGAATCTACAGACGATGAGTGACATTTTACGTTGACTGGTTTTGTCGTTCGAGCATTGGTCACGCATGCTCAACGCCGCAAATCTTGAAGTGCTTACAGTCGATCGCGGTACGATCGCACCTGGTATCGTGCGATATGTAAAGCTGGGTGCTGGTGGGTGCTGGGATGCAGCATCGCTCGATCAACAGCGCATCGACTGGGGCTTACCGAGCGACCCGCACGAGCTTGCCTCCTCTGGCGACTGGGCCGCCGTACGTCAGCATTATCTCGATGCGGATCTGTCGGCCTCCGTGGCCACAGCATATACGTCCGAAGCGAAGTTCTTTTATGCCGACGGCAGCGATGTGATGTGGGTGACGACTGCGCGCGGACGCCTGTGGTGGACATTTGCCGATCCGCACGTTCATTTATTGACCAGTGGAAGTGCCATCGAGGGGAGTCGCTATCGAAATACGATCGGTGAGTGGCGCGATTGCGATCTGCGTCGGTCATGTGCTCGACACGTATGACGGGAACCGTGGGTAAACCTAGCTTGAGTGCGAGTTCGACCCGCAGATGCCCATCAACGATGACGTTGGACGCATTGATCGCAACTGGCGAGATAATGCCGAACGCTTCGAGGCTCGACTGCATCATTTTACGTTTATGGGCAGGGTGTGACCGAACGCGGCGCGACGCCACTTTCAGTTGAGCTGGGTCAAGCTCTTCCCATCTGCAGACAATGGACGATCGGTTTGATCGTCTTGTAGAAACAGCATTGTTCACCAACGAGACCTCCTTCAACAAGGTCTCGCGCACAGCGCGACGAGACCAACCCAAATTCGTTGCCTCGTCTTCTAAATGCATGATCTGTCGACCTTGCATCTGATCCCGAACTACACGCGGTTTTGCCCGCTGTCAACACGTTCAAATGATATTCTGGTTTCGTCTCAATAGTTTACTTCTCTTGCTAAATTGGCGGATCGTCGTTTGATTGCCTGCACGACCCTGTTTTCTGGCCTGATAATTCCCTGTTATGGGCCTGTTAATTCCCTGTTCGGTGCACTAGGAAAAAGCAGCCATAAACGGCGCAAACTGGTGTGTTTTTGAAGCTAGAAACCGGCAGAATTGGAAATAATTTGCATTTTCCCTGTCTTACAGGGATATCGACTACCGAGACGAGTTCGCTGCGGACTGCGCCACGCACCACGGTTCTTACGACGTCGTGCTTTGATCGGGGAGCCTCTTGCGCTGAAGGACGTTAGAGATCTGTATGAGATTTCTGATTGCCACCGTTTCGTTTGTGACTCCCGCTATTGCCGTTGCCGAACAGATTGATCCCATAATTGTTATCGGGCGCAGTCTTGACGCACCCATCGGCATCGACGCCTATGATAGCGTTGTCATCAAGCGCGACCGGTTGGCCTTAAACGCGTCGGGGCGGATCGAGGACGTGCTCGGCGACGTCGCTGGGTTCCAGCAATTCCGTCGCGTCGACAGCCGTGCAGCAAACCCGACAAGCCAGGGCGCGACCCTGCGTGCTCTCGGTGGCAATGCATCGAGCCGCGCGCTTGTGTTGCTCGATGGCGTTCCGCAGGCTGATCCGTTTACGGGCTACATTCCCTATTCGGCGTTGCGGCCCGAACGTCTGGCATCGGCGCGAGTCACACGCGGCGGCGGCGCGGGCGCGTTCGGCGTGGGCGCAGTCGCGGGAACGATCGAGCTTTTCAGTGGCGGGCCCGACGACTTGCCCGGTATTTCGGCGCGCGCCTTCGGTGGCAGCCGTAATGCCAGCGAACTTGCAGGCGGCATCGTCCAGCGAATTGGAAGTGGCTTTGCCAGCTTCAACGCGGGATGGGATCGCGGTGATGGCTATATCCTTATCCCGGCATCGCAGCGTCGCCCGGCGGACATCCCGGCGCGTTATGACGCCTGGAGTGTCGCGTTGCGCGGTGTCGCGCCGATCGATCACGCGTTGGAAATTCAGGGTAGCGGACTGATCTTCGACGATCATCGCTTGCGCGGGCTGGCGGGCACGGCCTTGCGCAGCCGCGGCGCAGACGTGAGCCTCAAACTGGTCGGGCGCGGGCGCTGGGGCTTCGAAGCACTTGCCTATATACAGGAACGCAGCTTCCGATCCGGATTCGTTGCAACCGCCGCCGACCGGTCGAGCACGACGACCACCCTCGACCAGTTTAACACGCCGTCGATCGGGTTCGGCGCAAAAATCGAAGTCCGTCCGCCGGTCGGCAACACGAACAGCCTGCGCATCGGGGCTGACATCCGCGATGCATCGGGACGGACCAACGAATTTTTCCGTTTCTTGGCTGGCGCAGCAACGCGGCTCCGGCGCGCAGGCGGCAGCAATACGACGTACGGCGGCTTCGTCGAAGGCAGCACGATCATCGGCCCCCTGACGCTGACAGGCGGTGCGCGGCTCGACCGCTGGTCGATCAAAAGCGGATTTCTGATCGAAAGTGCAACTGGCACGGGGCTCGTCACGCAAGACCTGAAGTTCGTCGACCGATCGGGCACACGCCCCACGTTTCGCGCCGGTGCCTTGCTCAAACTCGCCGACGCCGTCGACGTGCGCGCGGCTGGCTACACGGGCTTTCGGGTACCAACTCTCAACGAACTCTATCGCCCGTTTCGCGTCGGGGCCGATGCAACCGCAGCCAATGGCGCGCTCGGGCTCGAAAAGCTGAAAGGTTTCGAAAGCGGTGTGAACCTGCGCGCGGGAACAGCAACGCTGGGCCTGACAGCTTTCTGGAACCGGCTCGACGGCGCGATCGCCAATGTCACCCTGGGCAACGGCCCGGGGCTCTTCCCGCAAGTCGGTTTCGTCGCAGCTGGCGGCATTTTTCGCCAGCGGCTGAACGTGGACGCAATCGAAGTGCAAGGCATCGAAGCGACGGCGACCGTGCCGGTCGGTGATTTCAGACTGACGGCATCATACGCGTATACCGATGCGCGCGTCCGGGCGAGTGGCCCTGCCCTGCCGCTCAACGGCAAGCGCCCCGCGCAAACGCCCGAGCATCAGGGCAGTGCGACGCTGGCTTATGCGCCGGCAGCGGGTCCGCAAGGCTCCGTCAGTGTCCGTTATGCCGGGACTCAGTTCGAAGATGACCTGCAATCGCGCCAATTGCCGAAAGCGCTGAAAGTCGACGGCGTCATCAGTGTGCCGTTGTTTGCTGGCGTCCGGATCGTTGCGCGTGCCGAAAATGTCTTCGATGAAAAGGTCGTTTCCGGTATCTCGTCAACCGGCGTAGAAGATTTGGGCACGCCGCAGACATTCTGGCTGGGGCTGACATTCGGTCGATAACGAGGAAGCCGTGATGACTGACATGATCGTACCCGTCCCTGACAGCTGGACTGCGCGCGCGCAGGGCGATCCGGCGGCTGACTACGCCCGGTCGCTGGACGATCCCGACAGCTTTTGGCTGGCGGCAGTCCAGAAGCTCGACTGGATCACGACGCCCGCAAAAATGGACGAATCAAGTTTCGACGAAGCAACGTTCGGCGTGCGCTGGTTTGCTGACGGCGTCTTGAATGTCAGTGCCAATTGCATTGACCGCCATCTGGCCACGCGCGGCGACGAGACCGCAATCATCTGGGAGCCTGACGAGCCCACGGAGGAACCGCGCCGTTTCACTTACCGGCAATTACACGCCGAAGTGTGCCGCTTTGCCAACGTCCTAAAGTCGGCGGGTGCCGAGAAGGGCGACCGCATCACGCTGTATCTGCCGATGATTCCCGAAGCGGCCTTTGCCATGCTTGCCTGTGCGCGGATCGGGGCGATCCATTCGGTGGTGTTCGGCGGCTTTTCCCCCGATGCTTTGGCCGGGCGCATCACGGATTGCGATTCGAGTATTGTCGTTACCGCCGACGAAGGTCGTCGCGGTGGCAAGCGCGTGCCCCTCAAAGCCAATGTCGACAAAGCTGCCGCGATCGCCGGATGCTTGAACAAAGTGATCGTCGTGCGTGCAACGGGCGGTGACGTGACCATGCACCCCGACCGCGACATCTGGTATCACGAAGCCGACGTGACCGCCGACTGTGCGCCCGAACCAATGAGCGCCGAAGACCCGCTGTTCATCCTGTACACCTCGGGATCGACGGGCAAGCCCAAGGGCGTGGTCCACACGTCGGGCGGCTATCTGCTATGGGCAGCGATGACGCATCGGACCTGCTTCGATTACAAGCCTGGCGAAATTTTCTGGTGCGCCGCCGACGTGGGCTGGGTCACCGGGCACAGCTATATCGTCTATGGCCCGCTCGCGAACGGGGGCACGACGCTGATGTTCGAGGGGGTGCCGAACTGGCCCACCGCGTCGCGAATCTGGGAGGTCGTCGACCGGCATCAAGTCCAGACGTTGTTCACTGCCCCGACGGCGTTACGCGCGCTGATGCGCGAAGGCGACAGCTTCGTGCGCTCGACGAGCCGCGCTTCGCTGCGCCTGCTCGGTTCAGTGGGCGAGCCGATCAATCCCGAAGCGTGGCGCTGGTATCATGATGTCGTCGGCGGCGGACGCTGCCCGATCATCGACATGTGGTGGCAGACCGAAACCGGCGCGGGGATGATCGCACCACTCCCGGCGTTCACGCCACTGAAACCGGGTTCCGCCACATTTCCGCTCCCCGGTGTCGAGCCCCAGATCATCGACAATGATGGCGGTGTGATCGAAGGCGCAGCAGAAGGCTGCCTCGTCATCGCGCGCTCGTGGCCGGGGCAAATGCGCACGGTGTGGGGGGATCATCGCCGCTTTTTCGAAACCTACTTCCAGACCTTTCCGGGCAAATATTTCACTGGCGACGGTGCGCGGCGTGATGCCGACGGCTATTACTGGATCACCGGCCGCGTCGATGATGTCATCAACGTCTCGGGCCACCGCATGGGCACGGCCGAAGTCGAAAGTGCGCTCGTGCTGCATGCCAAAGTTGCCGAGGCCGCCGTCGTCGGCATGCCGCACGACATCAAGGGACAGGGCATTTACGCCTATGTCACGCTCAACGTTGGCGAGGCGGGCGACGCTGCACTGGCCAAGGAACTCGTGGGCTGGGTCCGCACGGAAATCGGCCCGATTGCAGCGCCAGATGCCATCCAGTTTGCGCCATCGCTGCCCAAAACGCGCAGTGGCAAGATCATGCGCCGGATTCTGCGGAAAATTGCCGAGGGTGATATTTCGACACTCGGCGACACATCGACACTCGCCGACCCATCGGTCGTCGACGATCTCATCGCCAATCGCATTTCGGCGGGGTGACCGAGGTCGCCTTGAATGCAACACATCATGCCTTGGACCTGAAACTGCCTCGTTTCGTCGCTGTCGTTCATTGACCCTGGCGACAGCGACGCGCAATCGGATCGGGTTCCGGCGCGGGACATCGATTCCGCCCTTTGAAAGCCAAGTCTGTTGATGCGCGTACCATCCTTTTTGAAATTCACGTCGCACGACCTCGCGATCGATCTCGGCACTGTTAACACCGTGGTTTACGTAAAAGGCCGCGGCGTTGTCCTGAACGAACCCTCGGTGGTCGCGCTCGAAACCATTAACGGTGTGAGACGCGTCAAGGTCGTCGGCAACGACGCCAAACTGATGATGGGAAAAACGCCCGGCAATATCGAAGCCATTCGTCCCCTGCGCGACGGTGTGATTGCCGACATCGATGTTGCCGAGCAGATGATAAAACATTTCATCAACAAGGCACTGGGCGGCGCATCACGTTTTCCGCGGCGTCACGACATTGTTGTCTGCGTGCCGTCGGGATCGACCTCGGTCGAGCGGCGTGCCATCCGCGACGCCGCATCCAATGCCGGGGGCTCGCGCATTTTCCTCATCGACGAACCGATGGCCGCCGCGATCGGCGCTGGCATGCCGGTGACCGAACCGATCGGCGGCATGATCGTCGATATCGGCGGCGGAACGACCGAAGTTGCTGTTCTTGCCTTAGGTGGCTTGGCTTACAGCAATTCGGTTCGCGTCGGCGGCGACAAGCTGGATGACGCCATCGTCTCATCGATCCGGCGCAAATACAATCTGATGATCGGCGAAATCACGGCCGAGCGCGTCAAACATACCATCGGGCTTGCCCGCAAGCCTGACGGATCAGGAGAACGAATGCACGTTCGCGGGCGCGATCTCGTGACGGGGCGCCCCACAGAAATCGAAATCTCGCAAGCCGAGATCGCCGAAGCCATTTCGGAGCAGGTCAACCAGATTGTCGGTGCGGTTCGAGCCGCGCTCGAACACACACCGCCCGAACTGGCCGCTGATATCGTCGATCACGGCATCGTGCTGACAGGCGGCGGCGCACTCCTCGGTGATATCGATCGCGTTTTGGCCGACGCCACCGGACTCTCTGCGGCTGTCGCGCCCGACGCGCTGATTTGCGTTGCCAAGGGTGCCGGCAAAGCCATGGAGGATAGCGACTATGCCGGAGTCACCACCCAGATCGCTTGATATCGCGAAGTTGAGGATTATTGATAATGGCCAGACAGAGGTTAGCAGCAATTTTGGCAGGGGGAGCGATGCTTTGCGTCGCTGGTTGCGATGGGGGCGTTACTGACTCTTCGCCACCGACAAAGCCGAGTCCGCCGCCGCTAAGCGAAAGCGGCGGCGTTGGATCAGGCAATGCGACGACCGCCAAACCCGCCGGCCAACACAGCGTCACGTTGCGACTTGCTGTCGATGGCGAAGGATTGCGCCTGTTCAATCCGACGACGAGCGCCGCAACACCCCTCGCGTTCGGACGGCCACAAGGCGAAGTGCTTGCGATACTCGAACGTTTGCGTGGCCCTGCCACGAAAGGGGTGAACGGGGATTGTGGCGCTGGTCCTGTCGACTATGCCACGTGGCCCGACGGTCTCAGCATCGTGTTCCAGCGCAATCGCTTCGTCGGCTGGGGGATCGACCGCCGTGCGGCAGACTCGGTTTCGACCGCAAGCGGCATTGCCCCGGGCTCGAACCGCAAACAGCTGGAAGCCGCCTATGCGAGCGTTTCGGTTCGGCAAACCTCGCTTGGAACCGAGTTCGACGTCGGCGGGTTTTCAGGATTGATCGACGGGATTAAAGCTTCTTCCAAAGTTACCAACATGTGGGCCGGCACAAGCTGCGTTGCGCGATAGGGGCGTGTTAGGGACAAATGCACGGTTCCATCATATTGGTATACACGGCCCGAAATTAGGGTGAAGGCATCGCCAAATAAAAGTATAAATCTGTCGTCGATCAAAACTGTTGATCGAGAGGTTCGTTCGAGCGCCGGGAGACCATGTTGAAACGAATTTGGTGCTATTTCAAGGGTCACAGACCGCGTCGGCATAAAGACGAAGCAAGTCAGTCCAGCCTTTGGACTGTCTGCGGGCACTGCCGACAGCTTATGGTCCGAGGCTATTACGGGTGGCAGCGTGCAACGCGATCCGAGCAAGCCACTTTTGAACGGGCACTTGCGCGTCGAAAAGCCCAGAAAGTCATGCCAGACCAGATCAGCCCCAAACCCAGCCCCAAACCCAGCCCCAAACCCAGCGACGATAGCGGACTATGACCGGGTCTATGCGACAAGTGATCTCGACAATCACGACCGAGGGAACACGGTTTCGCGATCGACACGGTCGCCACGTCATTCTGCGGGGCGTCAATCTGGGCGGCGATTGCAAAGTGCCCACAACGCCCGACGGGCATAGCTACCATCGCACCGACTTTGCTGATCATCGGACGGCATCGTTTGTCGGCCGTCCTTTTCTGCTTGCCGAGGCCGACGCACACTTCGCCCGGTTAAAGCGATTGGGCTTCAACTGCTTGCGGTTGCTGACGACGTGGGAAGCCGTCGAGCATGCCGGACCCGGGCAGTATGACGAAGCCTATCTCGATTATTTTACGGCAATCGCAAAACGAGCCGGCGACTTCGGGTTGCATGTTATCATCGACTTTCATCAGGATGTCTGGGCGCGGATGTCAGGGGGCGACGGCGCGCCGGGATGGACGTTCGAAGCGGCAGGCCTCGATTTTACGAAGTTTGATGCCGCCGACGCGGCCCATGTCATGGCGTATCGGTACGATGCCGGGCGTGGCGGTCGGCAGGACAGCTATCCGCAAATGAGCTGGGGCGCCAATTACCGGATGCCCGCCAATGCGATCATGTGGACGCTGTTCTTTGCCGGACCAGCCTATGCGCCTGGCCGGATGATCGACGGGCGCAACGTCGGCACTTGCCTTCAGGACCATTATCTGGGGGCGATGGGTGCGGTGGCCGAGCGCATGGCGGACCTGCCGCATGTTATCGGTTTCGATACGCTGAACGAGCCGGGCAGCGGCTGGATCGGGCAACGCCTCGGCGAACGGCGAGGCTTGTTGCGCGGCCCTGCCTGGTCGCCGCTCGATGCGCTTGCCGTGGCATCGGGCTTTACACGGACGCTGCCGCTGCTCGAGGGCGGCGAACGCGTCGTCAATGCCGCAGGCGTATCGATCTGGCGTAATGATGTCACCGATCCGTTTCGCGACGCTGGCGTCTGGGATGTCGATGCAAGCGGCGCAGCCATTGCAATCGCTGACGATCATTTCGCAACGCTCGACGGTCACCCCGTGGACCATGGACGCGATTTTATGGCGCCGTTTTATGCCAGGGTTGCCGATACCGTCCGCGCCGTTCGAGACGACTGGCTGATTTTTGCCGAAGCGGACCCGTTCGGCGGACACGGGCTGCCCGATTGCCCGCCACGAACCGTCAATGCGAGCCATTGGTATGATCTGGCAATGCTTGTCACGAAACGCTTTACGCCGTGGGAGTCGCGCGACTTGCTGACCGGCCAGCTTTACGAGGGGCGCGTTGCTGTGGTCGGGCATTATACGGCGGGCTTGCAACGCATTGCCGACATCGGAGATTCATTGGGAAGCGGCGCGCCGACGTTGATCGGCGAATTTGGCATTCCGTTCGATTTGAACGACGGCGAAGCCTATCGCCGATGGACCGATGGCGAGCGCGGTCCCGACCTGTGGGCCGCGCACCATGCTGCCTTATCCGCAATGTACGACGCGCTTGACGCGTTGCTGCTGTCGTCGACGCAGTGGAACTACACCGCATCGAACGCGAACGATCCGATGGTTGGCGATGGCTGGAACCAGGAAGACCTTTCGATCTGGTCGCAGGATCAAGTTGACGACCCGACCGATCCCGATGCGGGCGCACGTGCACTCGACGGGTTTTGCCGCCCGTATGTGCGTGCCGCTCAAGGCCGCGTTTTGGAGCAATCGTGGACGAACGGTATTTTCCGGTGCGTGATTGATGCCGATCTGTCGATCACGGCACCGACCATCGTTTTCGTACCCGCACATTGGCAGGTTGCGGCAACCGAAACCGAGGATCAGGTCGCGTTCGATGCCGCGCAGAATCAACTGGTGGTTCACCATAAGGCAACGGGTCATCGGCACCTTCGGGTCGATTTGAAGCGTCGGTAAGCGACCGGCGCTCGTACATGTTACTCGATGCCAGCGGCTCGAGCACGAGCGGCAGCGTCGGTACGATTGGTGGCACCGATCGCCGCAAGCAATTGTGCCACATGCGTCTTTACCGTTGCAGGTGCTACACCGAGCGCGATTGCGATTTCCTTGTTCGAGCGGCCTTGCGCAAGCAAGCTCAGGACGTCGCGCTGTCGTGGCGATAACGCCTTACTGATGGGATCGTCTGCCTGAAGCAATTCGGCCACGCGCGGCGGCAGATATCGTCCGCCAGCCATGACGAGTTCGAACGCCGCGGTCAGCACGTCGGGACTCGCATTCTTGTTGGCAAATCCGACGACGCCTGTTGCAAGCAGGTCGCGGAGAAGCCGGTCGTCCGACAGCCCGGTGAGTATGATGATGTGGGCGTGCGGTGCGGCTGCCTGAACACCGGCAACGCCAGCACGTGGCTTGGCGCCCGGCATGTCGAGATCGACCACGATGAGTGAGGGCGATTGCAGTTGCGCCGCCGCTTTCCAGGTCGAAGGAAAGTCCACGGCTTCCTCGATTGCGGCAGCGGGCCAGCGGTTTGCGATCAGGCCGGCAACAGCGCCGCGAAACAACGCATGGTCATCGGCGATCAGGCAGCTTTGCATCGAACGACCGTGGTGTGGGATTGCGGCAAGCACAACGCAAAGGCAGCACCGTCTTTCCACCGCGGATCGATATAGGCGCGTCCGTCGAGAAGTCCGGCGATCCGTCGGACGGAGGCCAGCCCGATGCCAAAGCCACCCGGTGTCGTGCGCTCCTGTTCGGTCCCTCTTGTGTAGTCGTCGAACAGGTGCGCATGTTCGCTCGGCGCGATGCCCCGTCCGTCGTCGATGACCCATAATGTCACAATCTCACCCGATAGCCGCGCGCCGATCAGAAGCTTCCGCGCGTCCGAATGGCGGATCGCATTGACGACAAGGTTGGTCAGCGCGCGCTTCAGCAGGGCGCGGTCCGCCAGCACATCGAGCGATGAAGGGACATTATGAAACTTGAGTCCAGCCGCTTCGGCGGCTCCCAGATTTTCGCCGAGCACCTCGTGGACAAGACCGTCGAGCGCGACACTTTCACGGCGGACAACCACTGCGCCCGCTTCGAGCCGGAGGTGATCGAGCATCGATTCGAGTAAGGCCTGAACCGACGCAAACGAATTGCGCATGCCCGATGTCGCACGAGCACGCGAAATGTCATTGGTTGCATGCAGTGCGTTCTCCGCAAACATCCAGGCCGCTTGCACCGGTTGCTGAAGGTCGTGCGACGCCGACGCGATAAAGCGCGTTTTGGCATCGCGCTCGGCAGTGGCAATCTGATGTGCGGCCTCGAAACGATCCGCCGCGCGCCAGATCAGCCGCCGGATCGCAACGAGCGCTGCGCCCTCTCCGATCAGGAACCCCGCCAGCGCCCAGCCGTAGGTCATCTCGTAAACGACAACGAAGCTTGCCATCGACGCAACGACGGCCAAAGCACCGTAAATCGACGCCGCATTGGGATTGAGGACGATGACCATGGCGATGAACCACATGCACAATAGCACCATCAGCATGCGCAACGGCTCGTCGGCAGGCGGCATCAAGATCCACACGCTGACCACGATTCCGAAACACAGACCGAGCGCGACGACTTCACCGACACGAATGAAAAACGCAGCCGATAAGCCCGCACGTAGCCGAGGCAGCAACAAGGCTGAAACGGTGACGGAAAACACCACAATGCACGCCCACATGCCAATCAGCCAGGGCCGGAGTAACTGCGGCGCAACGAGTGTCGAGAAGGAATATTGCACATAAAGCAGCACCGCCGCCATCACGAGCATGCCAACGATCGACGGACGGGCCCTCAGCCACAGGCTTCGCGCCGACTGCGTCGAGGTCGCGATCATAATCGATGAGGCCACAAGTATGAGCCGCGCGGAACCCATGACCGAACACGCACTCCGTCAATACGCCCCATCAGATGCCCGCCAACCCCAAACTCAACGCACGTCGTCAGCGCTATCGCGTCCGAGATCGCTTCGCAAGCGAACCACGGCGCAAATTCCACCAATTGGCCTAGGCCGTTCGGCGGAAGTCAATCGCGCTTCCTGACCTTATAAGGATTTCACAAACTGATTTGGGGGAATACGCGCATGCTTCGGATTTTTATTTTGGCCTCAGCTTGCCTGGCAGGGGCAACAATCGCGCAAGCGCAAGAGAGCGACAATGCTCGCTTCAAGGTTGGTGTGACGGCCGGAAGCCTCGGCATCGGGCCTGAAGTCAGTTACCGCTTTTCGGAAAACGTCGGTGTGCGCGGCAATCTGACGTTTCTTTCGATCAGCCGCGATATCGAATCCGACGACATTAATTTCGATGCGAGCCTAAAGCTGGCATCGGGCGGCGCAATGATCGATGTCTATCCTTTCGGCGGTGGTTTCCGCGTTTCGGGTGGTCTGCGCGTCAACGGCAACCGAGTGCGCGGTATTGCAAAGCCTAACGCGGGCGCGAGCTACGATATCGACGGCACCACGTATACCGCAGCCGAAATCGGCACGCTGACCGCCGAAACCGATATCAGCAACGTCGCGCCGTCGCTCACCATCGGCTATGGCGGCGGCCTGTCCAAAGGCCTGGTTTTCGGTATTGAGGCCGGGGCGTTGTTTCAAGGCTCGGTGAAAATCAAACCGCTCACGATCACCGGCACGTGCGCTGGCGCATCGGCACCGCCAAGCTGCGCATCGATAGCCGCCGATCTCGATGCCGAACGGCTGAGCGTAAATCAGGATATCGACAACTACAAAGTCTATCCAATTCTGCAATTATCGATTGGCTACCGTTTCTAGGCGCGACCCGCGGTAGCCATAAGAAGCGTCCGCCGCCAACGCGACGGACGCTTCTTTTCTGTTTAGCGGCGAATGCGGGCGCGCACCTCGAGATCGGCAAGACGGCGATCGAGATAGGCGCGGTCGTCGGCTGTCGCGTTAAATCGCGCATACGCCAGTTCAAGCCGCGACAGATCGCCATGTTCGACGCGAAGCTGCGTTTGCGCCGCATAGGACAACCCGCTCGACGGCAACGCCCGACCAATGGCGTCCAGTCGCGACCGCGGTGTCGTTGCAGCGCCACCAAAGCCGACATCACCCAGCCGCTCGTCGAGCGCATCGAGACGCGCTTCGAGATCGTCGCGCTCGCTTTCGCTGATCGACCGGTCACGAAGATAGCTCGTTTCCAGCTGCACCAAGGCGGCATAATCGTTCTTCAGGCGCGTGCCCTGCACACGGCTGATCCGGCGCGCAGAAACCGCGGAATCGACACGTCGCGTGAAATCTGCGCGGCCGTCGGCGACGACTGTGGTGGTCGTCGTGCCATTATCGGCATAGGCGCCGGCGGTCAGCGTATCGGTAACCGCGCGATAGCGCTCGGCCAGTTCGCGGCGTTCTTCGACGGTGAAGCGACGGTCCGCCCCATATTCGTTTTCCAGCTGCACGAGATCGGCATAGTCCGAGCGAAGCCGCGCTGCCGTGTTCTGGTCGAGGCGACCCGAACGGACTTCGGCGTCGACCCGCGTCTGAAACTGGGCTTGCTGACGCGTGAGCGGCATCTGCCCGACCGCCCACTGCGCATCGATCGAGGTCGTCCCCCCGAACCGATCACCGAACAGCGCGCCGAAGATGTCGCCCAGCCGGCTGCCTTGCGTCTGTTGCGTGGTCGATGTCTGTGCGAAAACGGGCGCAGCTACGAATGTGAGTGCCGTCGCTGCTGCAAGCGAGAAATGCCGCTTCATGTTACTCTCCTAAAATTACGCTAGGCGGAGAAAACAACGTTCGAGCAATAATGTTTCTTATGCGTAACATAAAAGGCGCGTGACCAGCGCGCTGCGTGCCGGTTCAGGTGACTTCGATCCGTATCAGCACCGCATCGACCTGCACCTGCGCGCCAACCTCGGCGTTGAGTTCGGCCACCACCCCGTCGAACGGCGCGGTCAGGCTGTGCTCCATCTTCATCGCTTCGAGCGTGAGGAGTTTCTGGCCCTTGGTCACCGTATCGCCCGCTACGACCTCGACCGCGATGATACGGCCTGGCATTGGGGAGAGGATTGCACCGTCGGACGCACGAACCAAACCTGCCTCAAACCTTGGAAGCCCAATTACCGATGTCTGCCCGTTCTTCGTTACAAGCGCCAAATGTTTGGCGGCTGCACCCGACGTGTAAACACGCCCTTCGAAATCCGGCACTTTTTCCAGAGTAAAAGGCTGACCATTCGCTTGGAGGACAAGCCTTGTGTTCGGTCTGGCGTTTAAGCGAAAACCTTCAAGCAACTCGTTATCACGACTGTGCTGCGCCTTGTTGCTGTAGGCCTCGATCAAATGCCTTCCGGCTTGACCCAACATCTCTTCATCAGGTTCGCTAGGAGGGATTAAGGCCTCGCCCTGCTCGGCAATGAAGCCGGTAGTAACGTCTCCGGCTCCGAATTGTTGGCTGCTTGCAGAGCGATACAGAAAGCCCGCGTTCGATTTCACTGGCCATACAGCCGTTCCTTCCAAAGCCACCAGCAAGGCATCAATCGAATCATTCCGGTCGTCAGCATGAACGATCAGCTTGGCGATCATCGGGTCATAGTGCGGTGAAATAACCGACCATTCTTCGACGCCGGAATCTACCCGAATTTCGTCGTCAGGCAGGCAATAGCGCTGGAGTGTGCCGGTACTTGGCAGAAAGCCAGTAGCCGGATCCTCAGCATACAATCGCGCTTCCATCGCCCAGCCGTTAATAGCCAGCTGGTCTTGGCGAAGCGGCAGTGGTTCGCCGCTCGCCACGCGCAACTGCCATTCGACCAGATCGACGCCGGTAATTTCTTCAGTGACGGGGTGTTCGACCTGCAGCCGCGTATTCATTTCCATGAACCAGATGCGGTCGGCGCGCAGGCCTTCGGATGCGTCGGCAATGAACTCTATTGTGCCTGCACCGACGTAATCGACTGCTTTCGCCGCGCGGACCGCGGTTTCGCAAAGCTGCGCGCGCGTCGCTTCGTCCATGCCCGGCGCGGGGGCTTCCTCGATCACCTTCTGGTGGCGGCGCTGGAGCGAGCAGTCGCGTTCGAACAGATGGACGATGTTGCCGTGGGTGTCGCCGAACACCTGCACTTCGATATGGCGCGGGCGCTGGATGTACTTTTCGATCAGGACATGCGCGTTGCCGAACGAGGCGGTGGCCTCACGCTGGCAAGAGGCGAGCGCGTCGGC
>JAYTAP010000009.1:0-2200 GCA_043737475.1 Sphingomonas sp. | reverse complement strand
TCAGACTGCAGGTAAGTGAAAAGGAAACCGCCGACCGCCAAAAATGCCATGACACCAACGATCGCAATTGCCGGTTTTGCAATGACGCGCGTCAGCATATTGCCATACCGTTTTTCCGTGCGCTGGAACCGATCATCGACCCAACTGGCAAGCCGTCCGCGTTTTTCGTGTCGAAGAAGTTTCGAACACAGCATCGGCACAAGACTGAGCGCAACAAAGCCAGAGAATGCCACAGCAGCAATCATCGCCGCAGCTAGCTCGCGGAACAACAACCCCGTTTGTCCGGCTAGAAACATGACTGGCACGAACACCGCGCAGACCACGATTGTTGTTGAAATAACCGCAAATGCGACCTGTTTGGTTCCTTTAACAGCGGCAATCAGCGGCGGTTCGCCCTGCTCGATACGGTGATAGATATTTTCCAGCACAACAATTGCGTCATCGACGACCAGACCGATGGAAAGCACCAACGCGAGGAGAGTGAGCAAGTTGATCGAAAAACCCAGCGACCAGAGCACAGCAAAAGTTGCGAGCAGACAAATAGGCACCGTGATCGCCGGGATCAGGGTAGCCCGCCAGCTTCCCAGAAAAAGGAAAATGACTAATACTACAAGTACGGCGGCCTCGGCCAGCGTCGTCCACACGCCGTCGATGGCGCGACCGATAAACTGAGAGTCGTCCGAACCCACGGTTATCGTCATACCAGGTGGCAGTGTCGGGCGGATTTGCTCGGCAAGGTTTTTCGCACCTTCTGCAACCGACAGGGTATTGGCGCCCGACTGTCGTACGATGCCCATGCCGAGCGCCGAATCGCCGTTGAGGCGGAATGCGGAGTAAGGATTTTCAGCACCCGTTTCGACCCGGGCAACATCGCCCAGTCGCACGAGATACCCGTCATTCCCCCGCGACACGACCAACTGGGCGAACTGCTCCGTTGTCGAAAATGGCCGATTGACGCGTAGAGTTATGTTCTGGTCGGCGGATTCAATCCGGCCTGCCGGGAGCTCCACATTTTGCGTTCTAAGTGCAGTCTCGATATCGGCAGGTGTCAGCCCCAATGCGGCCAGCCGGTCTGGTTTTAACCAAACGCGCATTGATGGACGCGCTTCGCCGCCGATAAAGACACGTGCGACACCGTCCAGCGCAGAAAAGCGGTCGGCAAGACTGCGGTCTACGTAATCGCTTAACTCAAGCCTCGACCAGCCGGGCTTCGATACGACAAGAAACAGGATCGGCGACGCGTCAGCATCGACCTTACGGACCTCCGGCGCCAGCACCTCCTCGGGCAGATCGTCTGCGACACCGCCGACCCGGTCGCGCACGTCGTTCGCCGCACTGTCGACCGTTCGTCCCGGTGCAAATTCAATGGTGATGTCCGAACTTCCATCGCGCGACCGGGAAGTAATCGTCTGTATGCCCTCGACCCCCGCCAGTGCATTTTCCAGTACTTGCGTTACACGCGTCTCGACAACGCTGGCGGCAGCGCCGGTGTAACTGGTACCAACCGACACGATCGGCGGTTCCGTGTCAGGATATTCGCGCACCGGCAGGTTCAGATAACCGACGACACCAACCAGCACCATCAATATGGCGAGCACCGATGCGAAAACGGGCCTGCGAACGGAGAGGTCTGACAGCGTCATTGCGGTGTGGTATCAGCCAGCGGGTTTGTTGCGGGCAGGCGGCGGTTGCTTGCCTGTCCTGACTGTTGCGCCATCGGTCAATTTTACGACACCCTCGGTTACGATCTTGTCGCCGGGAGCCAAGCCTTCGATAATCTCAACCAGATTGCCGTCGCGCCCACCGGTTTGCACGGGCATGCGCTTGGCCTTGTTGCCAGCGCCGATCATATAAACAAAACTGCCTTCCCCTTCACGCACCAGCGAAAGCTCGGGAACAGCAACCGATGTTCGCGCGCGCGAACTAAGCGTCACGCTCATCAGCATGCCAGGTTTCAACCGCCCGCCGCGGTTGGGTAAGACCGCACGCATTGTCGCGGTGCGCGTCTGCGAATTAATAACGGGATCAACTGCCTGTATCGTACCGGTCGTTTCGACGTCGGGGAATGCCGCTGCTTTCGCCGTGACATTCTGTCCGACCTGCACATTGGACAGCATCGTTTCGGGAACATTGAAGTCGAGCTTGATCGAACTCAGGTCGCTGACCACCGCAATTTCATCGCCTGCCGTCACAACAGCGC
>JAYTAP010000008.1:0-35965 GCA_043737475.1 Sphingomonas sp. | reverse complement strand
CGCGCTTGTAGCGTGTTGAAGATGTGGCTTGCCTTTATCGCCTGTTCATAAGCTGGGATCGGTAAGTCGGCATTCAGGCAGTTTTCGCATTCTGCCGTTGCCATCCTGAACCCGTCGAACAGCGTTTTAGTATCAGCGATTTCGAAATTCCATGTCGACATCTGCTTTTCGTTTTCGAGAAAGACATCGCCGTAGGTCACGCCCGCACCATTGAAATCGAGGTCGTAAACGCTGTCGACATTCTGAACATACATGGCGAGGCGTTCGAGGCCGTAGGTGAGTTCGCCCGCGACCGGCTTGCAGTCGAAGCCGCCCATTTGTTGGAAATAAGTGAATTGCGTCACTTCCATGCCATCGCACCAGACTTCCCAGCCCAGACCCCACGCGCCGAGCGTCGGCGATTCCCAGTCATCCTCGACAAAGCGGATGTCGTGCAGCAGCGGATCGATCCCGATGGCCACAAGGCTACCGAGATACTGTTCCTGCAGGTTGGGCGGGCTGGGCTTCAGGATCAACTGATATTGATAATAATGCCCAAGCCGGTTCGGGTTTTCGCCGTAACGCCCATCGGTCGGGCGGCGGCAAGGCTGCACGAAAGCGGCTTTCCAGTGATCGGGGCCAAGCGCGCGCAGGGTCGTTGCCGTGTGGAACGTGCCCGCCCCCATTTCCATGTCGTAGGGTTGCAGGATCAGGCAGCCGCGATCGCTCCAATAGTCATGGAGCGTCAGGATCAGCTTCTGGAAGCTGAGCGGCTTGGCCAAAGGGCAGTCCTCTTCGCAGGTGCAACAAAATCTTGACGTTGCCTTTGCCTTGGGGCTGGCGACGGGTCAAGCAAGCGGCTACGTCCTGGCGCATGAAACGCACCATCGGAACGGCCCTTGCCGCGCTTGCACTGCTCTCGTGCAATACGACGCATAGCGAAGCCAAAACGCTCAAACCCGCGCTGTGGAAAGTCACCGATAGCGACACGACGATCTTTCTGTTCGGGACGATCCATCTGTTGCCGCAGGACCTTAAATGGCAATCGCCGAAAATCGATAAGGCCATCCGGGCATCGCAGGATCTGGTGCTTGAAACGGTCATGAGTAAAGACCCGGTCAAAGAAGGTCAGGCCATGATGCAACTGGGTGTCACACCCGGCATGCCGCCGCTGCTCGACCGTGTTGCTGCCGACAAGCGCGCCGCGTTGGCAAACGTCGTCAAACGCAGCGGCATCAGGATCGAAACGCTCGACAGACTTGAAACCTGGGCCGCAGCGCTGTCGCTGGCTGCTGCAGGCATGGCCGAATTGAAAGTCAGCCCGAAATTCGGTGCTGAAGCGATCCTTTCCGAACGCTTTGCAAAAGATGGCAAGACAGTTTCGGGCCTCGAAACGCCGATCCAGCAACTGGGCTATTTCGACGGGCTGCCCGAGGCAGCGCAGCGGCAATTCCTGACCAGTATTGCCGACGACGAAAGCAATGCGCGGGTCGAGTTCGATGCGATGATTGCTGCATGGGGCACCGGCAATATCGCGAAAATCGCGCTGACGTTTGATGACGAGTTGAAACTGTCGCCGGAATTGACCGATGTGTTGCTTAAACGGCGTAATGCCAACTGGTCGGACTGGATCGTCGGGCGGATGGCAAAGCCGGGCACGGTGTTCGTCGCGGTCGGCGCGGGCCATCTTGCGGGGGCGGAGTCCGTAAACGCGATGCTCGCCAAGCGCGGGCTTAAGGTCTCGCGCCTCCAATAGCAGCGAGACGCCGTTCGACATCGGCGCGATACGGTGCATCCTTCGGTGATTCTACGAGGAGTTTCTGCCAGATTCGCGCAGCCTCCTCGCGCTGTCCCTGCCCCGCCAAAGCGACACCCAAAAAGAACGGCGGTCCCGGATGATTGGGCGACAGTTGCGCCGCCCGGCTAAACGCAAAACGCGCCGACGGCGAGACAACACCATCACCGTGGGCGACCAGCGCGTTGCCCAGGCCGACCCACAGATTTGGGCTCTTCGGATTGTCGCGAATGCCACTCCGCATTGCCAGCACCGCCATTTGCGTGGCACCCATGCGCGTCATGGTGTCGGCGTAATCCATCCACTGCGCTTCGCTGCCGAATCGTCCCATCATATTCTGGCGTGACGCGACCAGCGCGGGATCGAGCTTGCTTTCGGCTTCGCGGGACTGGACGCTCGTGCCAGGTTGATCGGGCACGCCCTGCCAGGCGTAACCGGCCACGCCGAGGAGCAGTGCGGCACCGGTCAGCTCCAGCGCGGTGCGCGGCATATGCGCGTATCGCCAAAGCAGTGCGAAGCCGATCACCGACAGACCCAGCAAAATCCCCCAGCCCACGCTATCGCGCTCGCTTTTTGAAACGGCCGCGTGCGATCATGATGCCGACGCCGAGCAGGAATAGCGGCGCAATCCAGAGCGGTGCCGTCTGCATATCGAATACAGGCTTGTAACTCACCCAATTGCCATAGCGCTCGATCAGCCAGGCACGGATATCTTCAGGCTTTTCCCCAGCAGCAATGCGCTTGCGGATCATGGCGCGCATGTCCGACGCCATGTCGGCATCCGAATCGGCGATCGACTGCCCCTGACACACCAGGCAACGCACCGACAACATCAGCGCCTGCGCAGCCTTTTCCTGCGCCGCATCGGGGAGTTGATCGTTTGCATAGGGCGCGGCCGGCATTGTTGAGTCGGCGAGCGCGGGAGCGGCCGTTAGAAGTAGCACGGCCGCAAAGAGATGCTTCATCGGGCGTCACGCAATTTTGCCAGAATCCCGGGAATGTCCTGCGCGCCGATTGCGCCGATATGCTGGTGCTGGATGATTCCCTTGCCATCGATGACAAATGTTTCGGGAACGCCCGACGACCCGATAGCAAGCTGGATCGATGAATCGGCATCCAGTCCGATCGCGCGGTAAGGATTGCCGTTACGCGCCAGAAACTTGTCGACGTCCTCTCGCTTGTCGCGCAGCGCAACGCCTTCGATGATCGCGCCCTGACGCGACAGTTCGACGAGAATGGGCGCTTCGGCGATGCACGGCACGCACCAGCTTGCAAAGATATTCAGCAAGCGTGGCTCTCCGGTAAAATTTGCCTTGCTCAGTGCCGGACGGGTCGATGCAGCGGCAGGCAGAACAAATTCGGGGAGCGCTTTGCCGACCATTTTGGAGGGATTTTCGGATTTCGTCGGGCTTAGCAAACCATAAGCGACCACCGCAAAAAGCAATCCGAAAGCAAGTAGAGGAACCCAAAGCTGAAACCGTTTCACGCGTAGGCCTGGCGAATATTCAAACCATGCTCGCGTCGCATCCGCCCGATGAGCGATAACGTCCCGCCGAACGCAATCAACGCGCCGCCAAGCCATATCAGCGTCACCAGCGGTTTCCACCAAAGACGCAATTGCCAGCGACCGCTTTCATCCTGCTTGCCGATGACAAGATAGAGCTGCCCGTCAAGGCGCGTGGCGATGGCCGCCTCGTTGGTCTCGACCTGTGGTGAGGAAAACTGCCGCGACTGCGGTTTCATACGGAACGGTCTGCCATCTCCGCGCTGCGCCTCGAGCGTTGCTTCGAGCGCCGTCCAGTTCGGCCCCGCGATAGGCTCGATACCGACCAGCTTGATATTATATGGACCGACGACAGCACTTTCGCCGATGCGCTTCGCGACCAGCGTTTCCTTCAGGAATGCGCTTTCGGTGGCCATGCCGAGCATGGCGACAGCAACGCCCAGATGTGAAATTACCATGCCGTAAGTGAACAGCGGCGTACGGCGCAGATTGCGTTTCCACAACGGCGCAAGGCTGGCGGCTCCGATACCAATCGAGACCACAATGCCTAGGAAAGACAATATGCTGATCTGTGGTGCGAACACCGCCATGCCGCCAAGCCCCGCAATGAAGAGTGCAATCGGCAGCGAAACGCGCTTCAGGACCGATTTGAGATCGTCGCGCCGCCAGCGTGTCAGCGGACCGAGGCCCATGAAAATCACGAGCGCCAGCGTCAGCGGCCCCGCCGTTGCATCGAAATAGGGCGGGCCGACCGAAAGCTTTTCGCCCGTTATGGCTTCGGCAGCGAGCGGATACAGCGTGCCGATCAAGACAACGCCGAGGATAGCCGAGAGGAAGAGGTTGTTGGCAACCAGCGCGCCTTCGCGGCTCACGAGTTCGAATTGCGAACCCTCACGCACAGTGGAAATGCGCAGGGCAAACAGCGCAAGCGCACCGCCGATGTAGATCGCCAGCAGCGCAAGCAGAACGCTTCCTCGCGCGGGATCGACGGCAAAGCTGTGCACGCTGGTCAGGATGCCCGATCGGACAAGGAAAGTGCCGACCATGCTCATCGAAAACGCGACGACCGCCAGCATAACCGTCCAGGCCCGCAGGCCATCGCGCGTCGCCAGCACAGTCACCGAATGAAGAAGTGCAGTTGCGGCAAGCCACGGCATCAGCGAGGCATTTTCGACCGGATCCCAGAACCACCAGCCGCCCCAGCCCAATTCATAATAGGCCCAATAGCTGCCCGCCGTGATCCCGACCGTCAGGAAAATCCATGCTGCCAGTACCCAGGGGCGCATAGCACGGGCGAAGTCGCGATCGACGTCGCGTGTAATCAAGGCACCGACGGCAAAACTGAAGGCCACCGACATGCCGACATAGCCGAAATACAGCGTGGGCGGATGGAAAGCGAGGCCGGGATCTTGCAACAGTGGATTGAGGCCATTGCCGTCGGCAGGCACCGGGAACAACCGCTTGAACGGGTTCGATGAAAACAGCAGAAAAGCATAGAAACCAACGGCAATGAACGCCTGCGCCGCCAGTGTCGCGGCGAGCGTCCGCTCCTTGATCCGCCGCTCGAGGATCGCGATCAGCCCGCCGGCAAAGCCGAGCACCGCAACCCAGAGCAGCATCGACCCTTCATGATTACCCCACGTTCCGGAGAATTTGTAAAGCCACGGCTTCATCGAATGGCTGTTTGCAGCAACGAGCTCGACCGACATGTCCGAACGGAGGAAACAGACGATCAGCAGCCAGAACGACACGACAACGAACAGACCCTGGACGACGGCCACCGCGCGAACGCCGGGCCGCAGCTCTGCCCGCCCGTCCGCAATCGCCATTGCGCCAAGGCCAAGTTGCAGCAGGGCAAGAACAGCAGCAATCCAAAGCGTCGCGAGGCCTGCTTCTGCGATCATGGTGTCAATGTGTCCGTCTTGTGCTGTTTTCCCGCCAGTTGCGGCGGCATGTAATTCTCGTCGTGCTTGGCCAGCAGATTGTTCGCAACGAAGGTGCGCCCATCGAACATCCCTTCGGCGACCACACCCGATCCTTCCTTGAACAGGTCGGGTGGAATCCCCTTGAAGCGAACTGGCACCTGACCCTGCGCATCATGCACGAGAAACGTCATGGTGACGCCGTCGGTCGCGCGCGCGATGCTATCTTTGGTTACCATACCGCCGAGGCGGATCGCTTTGCCATCCGGGATGCCATCACGAGCGATGTCTTCGGGCGCATAAAAATAGCTCGCGCGATCACCGATGGCCGACATCGCCAGCACGCCCGAACCTAGCACCGCGCCCAACCCGGCCAGCGCCAGGAACAGTCGTTGATGTTTTGCTTTCACCGCTCGGCCGCCTTCTCGGCTGCGCGCATGGCAAACCACGCCCACAGCGTGACAGCTGCCGTGCCGCCCAGCGTGACGACATAAGCCGCGGTCACAAACGCCATCTGGTTCATGCCCGTGCCATCCGTTCCAACCGTGCCTCAAGCTTTGCCGACGCCAATATGGCGCGCATCCGCATCAGGACAATAGCGCCGAAAAGCAAACTGAATCCTAAAGTCGTGAGCCCCAGCGGCCACAGCAGTTCGGGCGCAATCTTTGATCCGCTGGTCACCGAAATCGACGGCGCCTGATGCAGGGTATTCCACCACACGACCGAATATTTGATGACCGGGATGTTGATTGCCCCAACGATGCCGAAAATCGCGGTCGCGCGGCTGACGCTGGTGCGTTCCTCGCTCGCGCTGGCCAAGGCGATATAAGCAAAATACAGGAAGAGCAGCACCAGCATCGACGTCATCCGCCCATCCCATTCCCACCAGGTGCCCCATGTCGGACGGCCCCAGATCGATCCGGTGATAAGACAGATCGCACTAAATACCGCCCCCGGCAGTGCCACCGCTCGCGCGCCGACACCCGCCAGCGGATGCCGCCAGACCAACTGGACGATGCTGGCGATAGCGATGCCCGTCCAGCCGCCCATGCCAAGCCAGGCCGCGGGCACGTGCATGTACAGAATGCGCACCGTCTCACCCTGAAGATAATCGGGCGGCGTGATGAACAGGCCTGCGTAGGCACCGATCGCAATTAGCAGAACACCGCCAATACCGAAGATAACCGTGAGAGGCTGGGCTAGTTTCAGGAAACGGGTCGGATTCGCCAGCGCGTGCATTGAACCTGCCCTTTAGCGCAGCAATCCGTCGCTTGAAAGCAGTTTGCGCATGTCGATAATTTGTCACAAGATGACGCTAGATAGAACGGCGTGTGAAAGGAATTGAACATGACGAGCGCTGAAATCGCAGCTGACTTTGCCGCACTGTGTAAAGCGGGAAACTTCGATGAAGCAGGCGAAAAATACTGGTCGCCTGATATCGTTAGTGTCGAAGCGCAAGGGCCCGATCCCGTTGCCCGCGGCCTGGCCGCTGTTCATGCCAAAGGCGAATGGTGGTATGCCAATCACGAAATTCACAGCGTCGAAGCTTCCGGCCCGTTTGTGAATGGTGACCAGTTCATCGTGCGCTTCAAAATGGATTTGACGTTCAAACCCAGCGGCGAGCGTATGCAGAACGACGAAGACGGACTTTACACCGTGAAAGACGGCAAGATCGTCGAGGAGCGCTTCTTTTATTAGGCGCAGCGCCTAACGCCCGATCAAACCCCGCGCGATCCGATCGGCCACTTGCGCCGGCGTTTCGCCCGATGCCGTGCTCTCGTCCCATATCTCGTTCAGACGAACGGGAATGGCATCGATGCGCGCGTTGACCTCGGCGTCGCCCGCGCTACCGATATGGCGCAGCACATTGATGATGCCGCCCGCGTTGATGACGTAATCCGGCGCATAAAGAATGTTGCGCGCGGCCAACTCAGCACCCTGCGCAGCGGTTGCCAGCTGGTTGTTTGCGCCCCCTGCAATCGCTGCCACTTTCAACGTCGCGATACTCTCACTCGTCAGGATTGCGCCGAGCGCACAGGGGCTGAGGATATCAGCATCGAGTGTCAGAATTTCGTCAGCCGGCACGGCCTGCGCGCCAAGCTCGATGGCCAGCGCTTGGGCCCGCGCCGGATCGGCATCGGCCAGCGTGAGTTGCGCCCCGTCCTTGGCCAGCCAGCGCGCCAGGCCGCCGCCGACGCTGCCGACGCCTTGGATCGCAATGTGTACGCCCCTAACACTGTCACGCTTCAGCGCTCGATCCACTGTGGCGCATACGCCCAGATAGACGCCGCGCGCCGTCGATGGTCCCGGATCGCCGCCACTCTGACCCGGTAACCCCGCAACATGCTTTGTCGTTTTGGAGAGCGCAACCATATCCTCCTCGCTCATCCCCACATCCTGCGCGGTGATGTAACGTCCGCCGAGACTGTCCACAGCGCGCGCAAAGGCTGCCAGCATTTCAGGTGATTTTTCGTTTCCGCCAGCGTCGAGGATCACGGCCTTGCCACCACCTGCGGGTAGTCCCGCCATCGCGTTTTTATAACTCATCCCGCGCGACAAGCGGAGCGCATCGACGACGGCATCGACTTTGTCGGCATAGTGCCAGAAACGCGTGCCGCCGGCTGCCGGACCGAGTGCTGTCGAGTGGATTGCTATGATTGCAGTCAGCCCCGTGGCGTGATCGCGGAACAGGTGAACTGCCTCATGATCGTCGAAATCGGGCAATTCCCAAACAGCGACCATCAGCACTCTCACTATACCAGAAGAAATGGGGCGATCGACGGGGATTGAACCCGCAACCTCCGGTACCACAAACCGGCGCTCTAACCAATTGAGCTACGACCGCCACAACGGGGGACACGAGCCCTTAGGGCCGAATGCGGAAATACGCTAGAGCTTTCCCGCCAAACGCAACACAAAGCCGTCCTGCGTCGGCGCGAAGCCAGCCGATGCAAGTTTGCCGGCCATCGCGGGATCGGTCGAGCGGACGAATAATTCGGCGCGGTATCGGCCATCGCCCTGCAGATACAGGTTAAGCCGCTCCAGTGCCGATTGGCTCACCAACGGCAAAACAAGCGCCCCACCCTCGCAACGGATCGCGCCGCTCAGCCCTTGTGCCAGCGATAGCCCGCCGACATCGCCGCCAAATGTTGCACGCACGCGCCCCTGCGCTTTTTCGCAACGCCCGCCGATGAAGGCGACGCTGACATCGGTCAGATCGATGGCATCAAGCGGGATCGGCGCGAAAACGCGGCCCGTGCTGAGTTTTGCCGTTGCATCGTCGATGGCAAATCCGCGCGTCAGCGACGTCAACGTGCCGCGCCCGACAAGGCTTTCCATGAAAATCGACGTCTGGCCCGCCAGAAGCGATAACGGCTTTAAGCCGACGGCAACGTCGCCGACCGCGATCGGGCCCACTCTCGCCTCGGCAAGCCTGCCGGACCAGACCGTGCCGGTCGCGGCGCGTGCGGAAAGTTGCTGCCCTGTCGTGCCGATCATCGACAGCGCAAGCGACAGCGGCATGAAGGCAACCAGAAATACCAGCAGCAGGCCGACAAAGAGTGCAATACGTTTGCGTATCATGGCGCGCGTCATGGCTTGCGCACCCGCAGCGTCCCATCGACGGCGAGCGTCGCATCGGCATTAGTCCGCATCGTCATCCGCTCGACAAAAATCCCCTGCCGCGCCATCGCGCGCAACCATGTGAACATTGCAGGGCTTTTTGCCGCCGGGATGGTGAAACCGACGCGGTCATCACCCTGCGGGTCGAGTGTCGACAGGGTGAACCCCGCAGTGCCCGCCGACTGGCTGACCGCCAGAACCAGCGTCCCGGTCAGCGCCGGTGGTGCCCCCTTTTTTGCATCGCGCAATGTTTCGACAGCGGCAGCGATTTGCCCCGCTTCGATCGTTACGCGATCGAGCCGGTCGTGCGCTGCGACCGTACCGGATGCAAGCGGGCGGATTATGCCGAGGACCAGAACCATGATGGTAATCAGGCCGAACATCACGACCAGCAATTGCCGTTCGCGTGGTGACCGTTCGGCCCATAGCTGTTGGAACCGCGCCGTCATTTCGGTGACACCGTGTAATCGCGGATCTGCCGACCCTGATCGACCATGGTCGGCCCTGCCGCCGACGTCAGCCCCGCCTCGTTCAGCTTGGCTTCGAAGACGATCTGATCGGTCGGCGTCGGGGCCCGCGCCGTAATACGTAACGTCCCGCCGCCGTCGAAGATCAATGACGTCAGTTCAAGATTGGGGGTCGCATTCGCAGCCGACGCGACCGCCGCTGCGAGTGGCAGCATCCCGCCGCCTGGCCCGCGGAGCGCGCTGAGTTGCTCTTGCACTTGCAGCACCGGATTATTCACCGTCGTGCTGGGCGGCAGGACCGCGCGTGCCGCCACAATATTTCTGGCCTCTATGCGATCGGCGGCAAGGTTGAGCCGCACGAGCTGGATAATGTAAAACAGCAACAGCGCAATTAGAACGCCGACCAGCAGCCAGCCGATCCGCCGCAACCGGACCCAGTCAATGCCCCATACGCGCCGTTTCGCAAAAATGCCTTGTCGCAAATCGACTTCTGGATTGGCGACAGCATTGACCAATCCGAATTCAAGCGCCGTCTGGTCGAGGATCGTCACCGTGCCGCCGGTCAGCAGCGGCGTTAGTATCGGATCGTCGACAAACGCACTTTCGTGCCCACGCAGTATCGCGGCATTTCCGAAATCGCCCCTCACAAACCCCTCGGCGGGTCGTGACAGCAGCATGGGCGCGGCCATGACCACGTCGGGATCGTGACCGCGAGCAGCCACATTTTCAAGAAAAGCCGCCATCTTCGACCGGTCGATCGCGACGACAGCGCGGTCAGCCATTTCGCCGGGCCTGCCAACCGCGACATGCAGCATGTCAAGCATTGAAGCCGATTGATCCGCCATCATCAATCGCGCGGCTGCCTGCGCCTGGGGCTCGGACAAATCGCCAAGATCGGCATGGCGGATCGTCACGTCTTCAGCAGGCACGACGGCAACCACATGCTCTTCGGCTTCATGCGCTGGAATCCCTTCCCCGCGCGACACGATCTCGCCGCCCGATATGCGCAGCCAGTGCGATATGTCCCCCGGCATCAGCACAAGCGTCCCGCTCATGACGGCTCGCCATAGCTACGGCGGACGAGCTTTGCGGGCTGGAGCGCGGCGTCGATCAGGGCGTGCTGCTCGAATTCCGCGCCGGCAAGCTCGATCATAACTTTGAGGTTATACCACCGCGTTTTCAGCTGCGTTTGCGCGGTTGCTCCGGCAGGTGTGCCTGCAAGCGCGGGCTGTTCCCAGAAGCGCAATATGCTGTCGAAACCCAACTGCGGGCGATCGTCAATCACGCGCTTTGCCCGCGCAACGTCGATCCCCGGCGCAAGCATCGCCAGCAAAACCGCCTGACCCGGCGCAATCGTATTGATGTTGATCGGGGACAAATCGGTGACCGGCAATGCGCAGAGGAAAGGACGTAGCGCGGCATAGACAGGCGCGCGCACCCCGGCAACCGCGCGCAGTTCGCTCGGATCGATCATCAGCACATTTGCCGTCCGGTATGGCGTTGTCATGCCCGCATAGGCCGCATCCTCGGCACCGCCCGGTTGCGGTATGCCATCGGTATCGATCCAGTCCGCCGTCGCCATCGCAATACCGCGTGCTTCGTTGCTCGGCACCTGCAGCAGCACCATCAGCCGTTCGAATTGCGTGACACCTTCAAGACGGACGGCATAGCCCCCCTGCCCGTCGTCAAGCACAACAGAATTGAGATTGAAGCAATTGCCACCGTCATTGAGCTCGGCGGTCGCGATGCCCTTGTCGATCGGAAATTCGGTCGGTTGTCCCGCCCAGTTACCCTGCAGCGTCGTTTTGGACGCATCGCGCTGCAGCAGATCACCGATCCGGAACAGCGCAATAGTTTCGGCGGCCATACCATAGCTGCGCGCCTGATCGATCGCGGCGCTATTGACCGCGAGTTTTGTCGAGATCTTCAGTTTCTCGAGGCTGGCAGCACAGAGGACGGCCATAACGGCGACCAGCAGCAGCACCGATAGCAGCGCTGCGCCCTCCTGGGATTTGGGCGGCGTCATTTGACCGTCGCGCCAACGAGAAACGCCATTGTCAGCGCGGGACTGCCTTTGCGCGTTACGGAAAGCTCGACGGCTTTGGGCAATATCTTGGGATTGTCATTCTCCCATGTCGTGTTCCAAACGCCGCGATCGCGATAGCGCAGGCTGACGGTTTCCACGCCTGTCGCCAATACCATCGGATCGCCCGCTGTGGCACCATCGGTCATTGCGTAGGTCCGTCGCTCGAGCCGGTCGTCAGTCAGTGCAATCTCGACGCGTTGAATCGATGCACGCGATGCGCCGTCTGGATTGCTCCATCCGCCACGGACATAGCGGAGCAACGGTGCCGCGCCGACGCCGTTCGTGCCGGAAAATGCCCGCTGGTTTGCGCCGACGACGTCGCGCGTCACGCGCGGCACGGCTTGTGCAAGATCACTGGCCAGCAGCGACGCCATCCGCTGGTCGTTGGCCACACTGTCGAGACGTTCGCTCGCTGCGGCCTGCGCACGGACGCTGAAGGTCAGCAACGCGACTCCTGCCCCTGCCAACATGCCGAAGATCAACAGCGCAACCATCATTTCGATCAGCGTGAAGCCGTTTTCGGCGGAACGCGTCAAAGGGGTGAAGCCGTGTTCGGCGGGTTTCATTCGACGGTCCTTGCCAGTGACAAGGCACCGCTTGATCGACCTGCGTCGTCAACCACAGCCAAATCGACGCGGACGATCCGCAAATCGTCGGTCTGTTTCGTCAGCCGCGTCCAGCGCCACGTCCGCCCCGCGTTCACGACAGAACCGTTCGTTTCACCAACGGCTGGCGCGCGAAGATCAGTCATCACTTCGACGGCGAGATTACGTACGACAATTTGTCCCACCGCGCGATCGGTCAAAACTGCCGTCGACGACAGCGTCGCGCCTTCAAGCCTGAGCAACGCAAGCGCGGCGAGGCTGAAAATCGCCAGTGCGACCAGCGTTTCGATAAGCGTAAAGCCGTTTTCGGTGGAACGCCATGAGGACGTAAGGCCTGGCTCACGATCCGACACGGATCGCTCCGTTGCCTGATACCGTTACAGTTGCACGCGCGTTGTCGCGCACCAGGATGACTGTGGTGGGCGAAGACGGCGCACCGGTTGCATCGAACGCAATTGCTTGTCGACCCTCTGCGCCGATTTCGACACTTGTGCCCGGTTGCCAGACGGCTGCCCTGAAAGGCTTTTCGGTCATCGTCTGCCACTGGCCGCGCCGCCGCCGCTCGACGTTATATCCGGCGGCTGTGATCAAGACGCGCACATCGCGGCTTTGCACGATGGCGTCGTCGCGTGCCGCCAGAGTGCGTGCTGCAAAGCGCTCGGCTTCGTCGATGACGCGGCCGCGCGGATCGGGGATTGCGAAAACGACGACGGCTGATGCCAGCGCGATAATCGTCACGACGACCATCAGCTCTATGAGGGTAAAACCCTCCTGATTACTGCCAGTTGCCGATGTCGGCATTTTCGCCTGTCCCTCCCGGCGCACCGTCCGCCCCGAGCGTGTAGATGTCGAACGTGCCCTGTTGACCCGGCGACGCATAGAGGTAAGGACGGCCCCACGGATCATTCGGTAGCTTTTTGATGTAACCACCGGCCTGATAACGCGTCGGATCAGTCAACGACGTTGGCGGTTTTACGAGCGCCTGAAGCCCGTCCGCGGTCGAGGGATAGGTCAGATTACCGAGCCGATACAGCTCCATCGCCTGATCGAGTGTGGCGATATCGGCCCGCGCTTTTTGATCTGCGGCCTTGCCGAGATTGGGCAAAACGGTGAGCGCAACGAGTGTTGCGAGCAAACCGATGATCACGATAACGACCATCAACTCTACAAGAGTAAATCCCTCTTCTTGAGGAATAACGGGGGTCTTTTTACGCATTACGCACCAGCCAGAGTTTCGAGTTGCAAGATCGGGAGCAGGATCGACAGCACGATCGCCGCGACGACAACGCCCATGATGACGATGATAGCAGGTTCGAGCAGTGAAAGCGCGGTTGCCGTGAACCCGTCGAATTCGCGTTCGAGATAGTCCGCCGCACGCTCGAGCATCGCATCGAGCTGGCCCGACGATTCACCTGAGGCCGCGAGATACACCAGCAGCGGCGGGAATATCCCCGCACGACGCAGTGCCGCCGACAAGCTGCCACCGCCACGCACGGCTTCGATGATGTCGTCGGACGCCGCGCGCAGGCGGCGGTTGTGGATCGTCTGTCCGGTCAGGATCAGGCCTTCGAGCAGTGGCAGGCGACTGGCGACCATTGTCGACAAGGTCCGCGCCATGCGCGCCGCGTGAAGATCGCGTGCGAGCCGCCCGATCAGCGGCAGACGCAGCCACCATGTATCGAAACGCAGGCGGATCGCTTCATCCTGCAACGCGCGCCAGCCAATGAAAGCGATCACGCCGAGCGCGATCAGGATTGCCCACCAATATCCTGCCAGAAAACCCGAGATCGCCATCACCATTCGCGTCAACAGCGGCAAGGTCTGCCCGACACTGTCGAACTGCTCGACGACTTTCGGTACGACCCAGATCATCAGCGCCATCACGACAAAGCTGGCCACGAATGCCAGCACGATCGGATAGGCAAGCGCTGTCGTGACTTTCGAGCGGATCGCGGCCTGCCGTTCCTGCAAATCGGCCAGTCGTTCGAGAATTGCCGGGAGCGTCCCTGCGCTCTCCCCCGCCGCAACCATCGCGCGATAGAGCGGTGGAAAGCTTTTGGCTTCGCGCCCCATGCTGTCCGACAGGCGACGTCCTTCGAGAACACCGGCATGCACGCGTTCGAGCACCGATTGAACTTTGGCATCTTCGCTTTGCTGACCGATCGTCCGCAACGCCTCTTCGAGCGGGGTTACAAGCGCCAGCGTCGCCAGTTGTCGCGTAAACAGCGTCAGTGCCTTGCCGTTGAGCCGACGCCGCGTGAGCGCCTCGAACGACATGAGCGACGGCGCGCGCGGTGCCCCTGGCGTCGCTTTCTCCAGACTGACGACGTAGAATTTCTTCGCACCCAGACGACTGCGCGCATCCTCGAGCGTTTCGGCCGCTACCTGCCCGCGCCGCTCGCGTCCGGCGGGATCGACAGCGAGATAATCGAAATCAGCCATCATCGGACCCGCGCCGCGAAATGCGCACGGCTTCCTCAGGCGTGGTCAATCCTTCGATCACGAGTTGGCGCGCGGCGGCACTTAGATTGGGTTCGCGGGCATAGGCATGGCGGGCAATCGCAACTTCGTCGCCGCCTTCGTTGATTAGCCGCCGGATCGTGTCATCGATCCGGATTGCTTCGAATACGCCGATGCGCCCTTTGAACCCCGATCCGCTGCACGCCTCGCAGCCTCCGGGCTCGTAGATGATCGTGCCGGGTTCGACACCAAGCAGCGCCGCAACCGATGGCGTTGCCGATTCGGGCTTGCGACACGACTGGCACAGCCGCCGCACCAATCGCTGCGCCACGATCGCGCGCAGGGTCGAGGCCAGCAGAAACGGCTCGATCTTCATGTCGCGCATCCGCGTGATCGCACCTACAGCGTCGTTAGTGTGCACGGTCGACAGCACGAGATGTCCGGTCAGCGATGCCTGTACAGCAATCTCCGCGGTTTCGCGGTCGCGGATTTCACCCACCATCACCACATCGGGATCTTGGCGCAAAATGGCGCGCAGCCCGGCAGCGAACGTCAGCCCAACCTTTGGATTGACCTGCGTCTGGCCAATCCCATCAACTGCATATTCCACCGGATCCTCGACAGTCAGGATATTCTGCGACCCGTCGTTGAGCAAACGTAGCCCGGCATAAAGCGTTGTCGTTTTGCCCGAACCCGTCGGACCCGTGACCAGAATGATTCCGTTCGGTTCGTTGAATGCTTCGCGCAGCAGTCCGTTCAACTCGGCCGCCATGCCCAGGCCATCCATGTCGATCCCGGCATTTTCCTTGTCGAGAATGCGAAGCACCACGCGCTCGCCGACGCGGCTCGGCAGAGTGGACACGCGCACATCGAGCAGCTTGCCTGCCAGCGTCAGTGAAATGCGCCCGTCCTGTGGCACGCGGCGCTCGGCGATATCGAGGCGCGCCATGACCTTGATCCGGCTGACGATCACCGGTGCGACATGCGGGGGCATCCGCAGCGTTTCGCGCAACAGGCCATCGATGCGCATGCGGACGACGAGGCCGCTTTCATACGGCTCGATATGAATATCCGACACGCCCTGCCGCACGGCCTCGGCAATGATGCCGTTGATCAGCCGGATCGCCGGCGCATCATCTGCAGTGTCGAGCAAATCTTCGGCACTAGGGATGCCCGTTGCCAGCATGTCGAGATCGTCCGCCCCAAGCGCCATGGCAGCCGCTGCCCCGTCCATCTTGTAACTGTCCGACAACAGCCGGTCGAACTCGGTCGCGTCGGCCGATGTCACATCGAACGACTGCGAAAGGAAACGGCGTACTTCGATCAAAATCGTCGGATCGCTCCCCTCGCGCAGCGCAACCGTCGGGCGGCCATCTTCGCCATGTTGAACCACCACGCCGAATTTGCGCGCGAAACCATAGGGAAGATTGGCGGTCAGTGCCTCAGTTGGGGTCACTGGTTTTGCGCCTGCTGGGGGGAAGCTCGACGGGGCGGATCGTCGAACGCGACCGTGTTTCGGGAACGAATACCGGCGGCGACGTTGCAGACGCTGGCGGAACGACCAGAGCGCCAGGAATTACCACAGCCGGTCCGGATGGCGCTACCTCAGGTGCAAAGAGCGGCGGCTCGA
This sequence comes from Sphingomonas sp., assembly GCA_043737475.1. Taxonomy (GTDB): domain Bacteria; phylum Pseudomonadota; class Alphaproteobacteria; order Sphingomonadales; family Sphingomonadaceae; genus Sphingomonas_O. Next base: position 19,896 of record JAYTAP010000008.1, on the reverse strand, counting down.
TACCCATATAGTCGCGCAACAATTCATCAATCGTCGGTTCGCGGTCGGGCCGCTCGCTCAACTGTTGGTTGCGGATATAGCCATAACGCTGTTCGGCGAGCCTGCGCGCATCTTCGGCGGTGCGCATGATCGTCGGGCGGATGAAAACCATCAGATTGGTCTTGCCGCGCGTCCGGCTGCGCGATTTGAACAATTCACCGAGAATAGGAATATCGCCGAGCAGTGGGATTTTTTCCAACGTCCGCCGCTCGTTATCGTCGAGCAACCCGCCGATCGCCATGATCTGGCCGTCGTCGACAGTCATCGTCGTCTGGATTTCGCGCTTGTTCAGGATCAGGTCGGCCGAATTGTTCGTGACCGCACCGGCAATCGAGCTGACCTCCTGCCGAAGGAACAGCTTGATCGAACCGCCTTCGCCAATCTGCGGCTTCACTTCGAGCTGAATCCCGACATTCTGGCGCGATACCGTCCGAAACGCATTGTCAAAATTCCCGCCGAGGCGCTCGCCCGTGGTCACGGGAACTTCCTGACCGACCAGCAATTTCGCTTCCTGGTTATCGAGGGTAACGATCGACGGCGTTGAAAGCAGGTTCGACTGATTGTCCTGGCTGACAGCGTTCAGGATCGCGCCGAGATAAGCATTGCCGCCCAGCCCGATAACGCCCCCCAACGTGCCGCCAGTCGCAGCATTAACTGCGGCCAAAGCACCCTGCAGCAGCGTACTGCCGTTTGAATTGCCGCTCGTCGTGGTAGTCGTTGTGCCGTTCACAGTCGTCGTGGTTGTTGTCCCACCGCTCAGTCTGTTCTGGAGAATGCCACCCGCAATCGGCACGATCGGCGGCGTGACGTTCTGATACGTCGTAAAGCCGCCGCCGCCGGGCCCGCCAGCCACGAGCTGAAGCCCGAGCTTGCGTGCCGCATTGTCCGAAATCTCCACGATGATCGCCTCGACGAGCACTTGCTCGCGCCGGGTATCGAGCTGCCGAATGACTTCGCCCAGCGTGCGCTGAACGTCGGCAGGCGCCGAAATGATTATGGCATTGATGCCTTCATATCGTGCGATGACCGTCTTGCCATTGCCGCCACTCGCAACCGATGACGTTGTTGCGACGGGCACGGGCGTCGCTTGCAATGCAGCCTGCGCAGGCAATGGCGCGCTTCCCACAACCTGCGACGTGACGCTCGACACGCTCTGTCCCGACAATTGCTGCAACACGGGTAGCAATTTCTCTGCATCCGCATGCTGCAGGAACACGACGCGGATTTCAGAGCCGGCAGCCGCGCGCCGGTCGAGATCGGCGACGATCTGGGCAAAGCGACCCACGGTCGGCGCATCGCCGCGCAACGCAATGCTGTTCGATGAATCGATCGCGACGACCGCAACCGACGATGCCCCGCCAGCACCTGCAAGGGCACCCAACGACGATGCAATTTCACGCGCGCCTGCGTTTTTCAGCGGGATGACCCGCGTGAGCACATTGTCATTGTCAATGCGGCGGACGAGTTCGCGGATGCGCCGGATATTGTCGGCAAAATCAGCAACGACGATGCTATTGCCCGATTTGTTGGCGGTTACGGATCCCTCGCGGCTGACCAGTGGCCGGATGGTTTCGACAGCACTGGTCGCATCGATCGACCGCAACCGGATGACATCGGTCACGAAGGAATTCCGCGCGGCCCCTGCACTGCCGACGCGGCCCGGCTGGGTCGAGGCCGTGTCGAGCGGCTGAATGCGATAAGCCCCCCGCGACGTCGGCACTGCAACCAAGCCATTGGCCCGCAGCGTCGACAGAAAAACCTCGAAATATTCGGATCGCGACAACGCCCGTTCGGTCACCACCGACACTTTGCCCTGAACACGCGAGTCGATGATGAACGTCCGCCCCGTGACGCGCGAGGCATCCTGAATAAACGCGCGAATGTCGGCATCACGCAGGTTCAGGACCTGCTGCGCAGGCGCGGCCGTTGCGGCAAACAACGCCAGTGCCAGAGCGACGCGCTTCATGGTCTTGCTTTCGTCGAAAGCGTGATCGCCTTGCCGCCCCGCTCGAGCGACAGCATCGCAACGCCCGATGCCGGCGTTGCCGCAATCGCGCTGGTCACATCGTCGGCCGCCCGTATGCCTTGCCCGTTGATGGCTGTCAGAACATCACCTTCCTGCAAACCCGCCGCACGAAACGCCGTGCCCGCTCCCTTAGGCGATACAATGAAGCCGGTCACCTGTCCCTTCTCGGTGCGCGGCACAAAGGCAATTTCGCTGGCGAGTGCTGTGCCCGCGGCCGGCGGTGGCGACACACTCGCCGTCGGCGCGGCCAAGCCGGGTTGGGCCACGGGCGCGACAATCGACTGGTCGAGAAACACCTGTTCGTCCACACCGCCTCGATCGATCGTCACGCCTTCGAAGGTGACCGACTTGAGCTTCACGCCCGGCATGATTTCGTCACCAACCGCATAACTTGACTGCAACCCGTCCGGCGTTGCGATGATTGCCGAACCGCGCCCCATCGCAAGATCGACGCGGACACCGAACAGCTTGATTGCAAGACTGGTGACGACCGCGGGACCGGCCACCGCGCCGTTGCGGAAAAACGGATCGAATGACGTCAGGAGCGCCTCGTCACCGCCGACGCGTTTCGCTCCCCCTGCCTTCCAGTCACCCACCGGACCGAACGGCACAACCATAACCCAGATTAGGCGCGCGACGATGCCTGCGAGCAGCGCAATCAACAAAATCTCGACGATCTGATACGGCAACTTCGGCGGCACCTGACGCCAGAATCGCGAAAAGCGCGGATCAATCGTCAAATTTCATACCTTCACAAATCCCGTCGCCCAAACGTGGTTAATGTCGTCTATGACGGATTGCGCGTCGGAGCGAGACTGAAAATTTCAACGGCACTGCGCAACAGCAAGCGCATCTCGGCAGATCAGAGTTTCAAAGACGCCGAAAGCGAGATTGTTCTCCCCACATCATACCGGTTGATATCGACGCGATTGCCGTTCGCAAATGTCTGAAACTCCTGATATTTCGTGCCCGTGAGATTGCGTGCCTCGAACTTCAGTTCGATCTCCGAACCAAGAAGCTGAACCCCCTGCCGTGCCACGAAGTCGAGGCGGATACCGGGGCGTTCGACGACATCGGGCAGGAAAGCATCGCCCGCAACGTTCGACGCCCCGCGCGCCGTCACGCGGTCGCTTGCATAGCTGAACAGCAGGGTTGCCTGCGATGTGCTCTCGGTATCCTCGACACCGATTTGAACGTTGACGAGATGATCCGATTGCCCGCCGAGTGGTGCGCCGTCCCGGAATAAATCGCTGGCCGGACGCAAAGCAGTTGTTCCGACAGGCGCGCTGATGTCGGGCACCAGGGTATTGTCGGCTTTGATCTTGGATTGCGTATAAGTATAGTTACCGATGAAAACCAAGCGGCGCGTTTCGAAAAACGGGCTTTTGATGAAGTCCAGCGGAAAATATTTCTGGATCTCTATTTCAGCGCCATAGAGCACGGCCGACGGCACGTATGAAAAGCCGGTGTTGATACGTGTGTCTTGCGTCGGAAACGCCGAGACTTGTTCGATCGGATTGTCGATCTTTTTATAAAATCCTGCTGCCGTTAGCCGCTGGTCGCGCGCAAAATACCATTCGTAGCGTGCCTCGAAATTGAGGAGCTTTGAATCAACGAGCGCGGGGTTGCCGAAAAACAGGCGATCGCTGTCGAAATCCTGATAGAATTGCGGCGCGAGTTCGCGGAATTGCGGGCGTGCAATCGTTTTTGACCCGTGGATGCGAAATTGCATGTCGGGCGCAAAGCTCCACGTCACCGTTGCGGCGGGCAGGAAATAATCATTGTTGAGTGTGCTTCCGCCGCTTGCAACGTCCGTGCTCACACGCTGCTTAGCGGTCTCATAGCGGACACCGAGCGTTCCGCGCAGGCCCTCGATCGGTTCAGCCTCGACCTGAACATAACCGGCATGGATGAGCAGCGATGCGTCATAGACCGCAGCACCCTGCCCACCCGATACATTTTCGAGGACGATGCACGATCCATTCGGGCAACCGCCCAAAGTACTGTCGATCGTCCGCAGCACAGTCGGCGAGAGCAACAAATCGGGCCGCAACACACGATATTGCAGTGGGAGCGCACCCAGCGAGCCTGTGCCGGTATCGTAGCGATACCTGAAGGTAAACCGCGACGAGTTTCGTTTGGTCTCGTTGTAAAAATAGCCGCCGGAAAACTGCAGGAAAAAATCGGTCGGCAGTTTGTAGGATAGATCAGCCTGGCCACCGTACTGATTCTCGTCGAGTTCGCTGAACGCGACCGAAGCCTGATCGGTGCCCGCAGCCCCCGTGAGATCGTTTACAAATGTACCAAAGGTCGTATCGAACCGCGAGTTGAACGTGCGCTCATACGGTGAATCCCGACGCGTATTGGCGTAACTTGCCCGACCGTCGATTTCGAAATCACCAAAATCGAGTTCGGCGACAAATTGCGTATTGATGAGTTGACGCTCGAACCAAGCTGTATTCTGGTCGAAGCGAACGAAGCCCGACGAATTGGCATACACCGTGCCGGTCGAACCACGCGCCTGCTTGTTGGTGTCGTGGATGTAAAGGTTCGTCCACCGAAATTTGTGATCGGCGATGTCGAGGCCGAAACCCAGCAGTGCATTCGCAACAGCACGGTTGTCGGTAATTACCGAACGGAAATCGTTACGTAGGTTCCCGTTGTCCTCGTTGCTGTCTTGCTGAACAACATCACGCGTCCGCCATGTGCTGCCGAAACTTGCCGCCCCGATGATGCCGATGCGCCCGTCGCTGAAAACTTCGCTGGTATGACCAAAGCTCAGATCGCCCGAAAAATTGATCGGGATGAATTTGGTCTTTTGCAGGACGACCGTCTCGAGATTGTTGAGCTGCGCCGTCTCTGTCGCGCCGAGCGAAGAGCCACCGATCCCGGCAGCCGTGACAAAACCCGGAACGCGGCGCGTGCCGTCGTCGTACCCGGTCCAGTCGCGCCCGCCGCCGCGGTAGGTGTAGCCAAAATTGTCGGTCGTTTCGCTGTCGTAGGACACGCCGCCGCCAAGCGTGAAAAAGCTCTCGCGCGGGACCGCCTTAGTCGTAAGGTTGATGACACCACCGCCGAATTCAGCAGGATAATTCACCGAGTATGTTTTCTGGACGACGGCAGAACTGACGACCGACGTCGGGAAAATATCCAGCGGGATCGTCCGTCGCAGTGGCTCGGGCGACGGCAAGGGCGAACCGTTGAGCAGCGCCGACGAATAACGATCGCCGAGCCCGCGGACGAATACGAATCCGTTTCCGACAACCGACAAGCCCGTGACGCGCTGAAGCGCACCGGCGATATCGCCTTCGCCCGTGCGGGCAATGTCTTCGGCACTCAAAACCGTGATGATCTGGGGCGTCAGCCGCACCGAGTTTGGCGTGAACCGGCGACCGGTCACGACAATCTCGTTGCCCCCTCCCGCATTCGCGCCGGGCGCAGAGATTTCGACTTCCTCCTCAGCCTCGGGTGGCGCTTCTTCGGGCGCACTGGTCGTCGTTGCCGGCGGCGTGGAAGGCGCAGCGGACGGCGCAGGTGCCGTCTGCGCCAACACGCCGGGCGCGACGAACATCGACGTCATCATTAGTAAGGAATTGAAGCGCAGTGGACTTCTCATGGCGCGATCCAGTTTGGTTGGTTCATTACGAGCCAGCGCCGGTCAAGGCTAAAACCCATTGACCGGCGCTGCCTGATCGCCTGCTGCTTGTCAGCGATTGCTGCAGGCAAAATATATCGAGCTGAAAATCGGCGGACCGACATCCTGAAGCGCCGGATTTGCAGCACGGATCGTGGAGCGATCGGTTGCCGAGTTTTGCGCGACAATGTTCAAACAAGGCACGGCGCTTTGCAATATGCCGTTCACGAGCCGCGTGTCGGCGCCGCCACGGATACGCAGGGCACCGACGGCCGATGCTGTCTGGATGAACGTGAAGTTGGCAATTTGTGCATATGTCCGCGGCACCAGATCTTCGTTGCCGTTCGAGTCGACTTCCAACGTGAACGAATCGCTCGTGGCACCACCGGGCTTCTGCGCCACGACGAGGAACTGCACGAAACCGCGATATCCGTTGTCATAATCGAAACCGTCGTCATCGGCGCCCGTGATCGCGATGTAGCGCAGGTTGTTCGTTCCGCCGAAAATCTCGATGCCGTCATCCGCCGAGTTGTGCGACTGGATGTGGCTTATCAACGTGCCCGATCCGACGCCGCCAAGCGTCAGGCCCTGCAACTCGTTGCCGCCGCCCGCCGAAATGTCGATCCCGGTAAAGCGGATCTGCACATATTGCATGCGACCGCTGTTGCTCGCAGCTGTCGGGCCGCCATAGAAGCGCGGTGTCACCAGACCCTCGACCGAGTTTTCGCATGTCGTGCTTGAACCGGCCGCGTCATTCGGACCGGTGCCCGTGCGGCAAACGCCCGTCGCGGCCTGGCCAAGCAGGATAATTCCGCCCCACTGACCCTGCGTCGAGTCCGAGGTGCCTGTCGCCGAAAGATTCTGACGTGACGTAAAGATGATCGGCGCGCTCGGCGTTCCGACGGCGTCGATGCGCGAACCGCGATTGACGAGCAGAACATCGTTGGCTGGATCGACCGGATCAGCCACAACCGTCACTCCGGGTTCGATCGTCAGCGTAACGCCCGAGAATGCGCCGGTCGTGCCGACATCGGTGCCGACTTCGACGTTGCCACTCAGCAGATAGGCGACACCGGTAACCCGCGGCAGCGTCACACTTGTCGTGATTGCATTGGGAAGGCGGCATAGCCGGACGTTTTGGTTCGTGCCGCCGTCGGTCGTGCCCGCGGGGCATGCGCTCGCGGCTGGCGTTGCGCCTGATGCGACGACAATCGGCGCTGCGTTGCACGAAGCGCTGGCGCTACCGAAGTTCGCTGAAGGCGAATTGCAGGTCCACTGTTGAAACGCTGTGTCACCAGGCCCGCTGAACGCGCCAAGAAAAGATCCAGCCTGAAAAAAACTGCCGAGCGTCGTCGGGTTGGTGGCAACAGGAACCGGCGTCAGTGCAGAGAAGGACGGTGCCGCGACAACAGGGCCGGCAGTCTGGGCAAAGACGCGCGTGCCGCTTGCATTGTTATCGCTGCTGGGTGCCGTGGTCAGCAACGCAAGTTGCTCCTCAGCCGTAATGGAAACCGTCGCAGTGCCACCGGAAGGCGACGCGAACGCCGCCGCCGTGATCGTGGCAGGCGGGGTTGGGGTCACGACAGGTGGCGGTGGAGCCGGCGGATTGATGATGACGTTGCCGGTGCCCGGTGACGCGATTTCAGACGCGCCGTCGCACGCAGCAAGTGCGCCGAAGCCGGCAGTCATGAGAAGGATCGTCGAAAAACGTTTGAACGAGGCCATAATATCTCCGTCCCGGGCGCACCGGCTTGATGAATATCCCAAGCGGTGTGGTTCGACTCAGTCGCCCACGATCTCCGCTCCGTGCGTTTCGGTAGGAGGCAAATGTGACAGTGAGATTGCAGAGTTCGCGAAAATGTTGCGGTTCAATTAAGGTATCGAGGCATTTCTATTGCACAAGCGTGACGGTCGCCAAAAGTGCGAGAGCGAATGAGGCCAGCGTCGCAACGATCACCGGCACCGAAGCACGCCAGCCCTGTTCGAGCAGCTGCTGCATCGGCGAGCGGATACCGGTCGCGGTCACGGCCAGAAGCAGCAAAGCCAGCGAAAAGTTCCGGGCGATTGCAAGAAATTGCGGCGGGATATCGACAAGCGAATGCAGCCCTGCCAGCGCAAGAAAGGCGATTACGAAGAGCGGGACGCCGACACGGCTGCGCTTTTGTCCCGGATCGGCGGGGTAGGCCAGCGCGACAAAGGCCAACGCAGGCGCGAGCAGCGCGACACGCGTGAGCTTGACAATCGTTGCCGTCGTCCCTGCTTCGGGTGAGTAGGAATAGCCCGCACCCAGCGCCTGTGCGACATCGTGGATCGAAGCCCCCATCAGGAAGCCCGCCTGCGTATCGCTCAGCGCCAGACCATGGGCAATGATCGGATACAGCGACATGGCGAGCGCACTTGCGGCCGACACACCGACCAGAACGAGCGTCAATTGCGCCTGACTCGCTCGGCGCTCGCCGAGCACGGCCGCCAGTGCCAGCGCCGCCGACGCGCCACAGATTGCCACGGCCCCGCCTGCCATCGTCCCGAACGCCGCATCGCGCCCGACAAAGCGTGCCGCGAAGGTGCCCGACAGCGTGACCAGCGCGATCAGTGCCGCGATCACCAGAAACGCGATCCACCCCAAACCGACAATCTGCGCAAAGGTAATCTGCAGCCCCACGAGCACAATGCCCCAGCGCAGCAGGGTTTTCGATGCAAACCCCAGTCCCGGTTGCAACCGCACATCGGCATTGACGAAATTGAACGCCAGCCCGATCAGCAGACCCATCAGCATCAGCGGCGCGCCATAATGTTCGGAAAGATACGCCGCCGCCAGCGACGCGACCGCCGCCATCGCCAGCCCGGGCCAATAACTGCGCCACCCGAATTTGGAGGAAGGCGCAACATCGAGCAGGTCGCCGTAAAGATCGGCAGCAGCAGGGATCGGGCGTTGCTGGTTGGTCACGTGCGGCGGATAACGGGCATCATCAATTGGAGCCAGAGCAAGGCCAGCAGATAGGAGCAGGCCGCAAAGATAAAGAGCGGGGTATAGCCGATGCCCGCAGTCAGGACGACGCCGGTCACCCAGACGATCGCCATCCCGCCGATATTCCCGCAAAACGCACCGAACGCCGTCACACGGCCCACCTTGCCGCGCGGCACGACATCAGTGATGATCGAAAACAGGCTCAATGAAAAACCCTGATGCCCTGCCAGCACGACGCCCATCATGATCGCGACCGGCCAGAAACTGTTCAGCCCGAGCACAAACGGCACCGGCGTCACGATCAACGCGGAAACCAGCATCACGGTTTTTCGCACCCGATTGACACTCCAGCCCTCCTCGAGCAGCCGGGTCGATGCCCAGCCTGCGATAAATGCGCCTGCCCCCGACCCCAGGAACGCAATCGCCAGCGGCACGGCAAGCTCGCTGGTCGTCAGGCCATATTCCTTGCGGTAAAAATCGGGCAGCCAGAAATTCAGCAGCCACCAGGTCGAATCCGAAATCGCCTTGGCAATGACGATTGCCCAGGTCCGCTTTTCCTTCAGGATCGGACCGTAAGGCCGACCGTCGTCGTTAAAATCCTGGGTGGCATCTTCCTCGGTGTTCTCGAACCGGACATCGCGGGCCAGATACAGCCACAGCGCGAGCGTGACAAACCCGCCGACGCCGCCGAAAATCAATGCCCCGCGCCACCCGAAGTTTGCCGCCAGCGTCGGAATGAAAAAAGGAAGCGAAATCGTGCCAAGGCTTGCAATCGCCGTGCCCAGCCCGAACGCGAACGAGCGCTTGTCCGGTGTAAACAATGTCGCGACTGTCTTGATCGTTAGCGGTGTCTGCACGGCTTCGGTCGCGCCCAGCCCAACGCGCGCAAATACGACGTGCGCCGTCGTCACGGCCCAGCCATGCGCCATCGCGGCAAAGCTCCATGCCGAAACGCCCGCGATCATCGATTTGCGCACGCCGAGCCGGTCGACCAGCCAGCCGGTGAACAGGAACGACAGTGCCGCCGCAAATTGCGTAACGGCGGCCAGATTGCCAAAATCGGCGTCGGTCCAGCCCATTTCCTTCGACATATCGGGCTTCAGGATCGCGATGATCGGCCGGTCCATCGCGTTGAAAACTCCCGCAACACAAAGCAGGCCGAACAGCACCCAAACACGGGCGGGGGTCAGTATTGTTGCCCTGCCCGTGTCCGGTATTGTCGCCATGCTCAGTTACTGCCGCCGAAGTTTACTCGCGCCGTAATCCCGAAATACCGATCGGCTTCACGGGGGATGATGTAGCGGAACGATCCGCCCGGGCCACCCGCGCCGATCGATGAAGCAAAGCTCTGGTCGAAGAGATTTTTCACCTGCGCTACGACCCGGAATCCGTCGTTCGCCCCAATGATTCCCGCCGACAGATCGACAAGCGCGTAAGGATGAATCGTGCCCGCAATCCTGTTTACCGGATTGGTATCGAACGCCGAGAGCGAACTCGACTGATATGACGTCTGCGCACCCATCACGATATCGATAGCGCCCCCTGTCCGCACGCGATAGTCAGCGCCGAGTGCTCCTTTCAGCTTCGGTGCATAAGCCAGCGTCGTGCCATTCGGTATCGTTGGGAATCCGACGACTTGCCGGAAACGATCGACCTTGGCGTCGGTGTAGGCGAGCCCGCCGGAAATATTCAGGTCGCGCACGGGCCTGAACACAATGTCAAGCTCGCCGCCGCGCGTCGAAACTTCGCCCGCATTCGTGAATCGCGCAACCGGCGTCGGTGTGCCACCGATGTTGATCACGTCAGGGTTGTTCGCCTGAAAATTATAGTATTTCGCATAATAGGCGGCGAGATTGACCGTCAGCTTGCCGTCGAACAACGTGTTCTTCAAACCGATTTCATAGGCGTCCGACGTTTCGGGCGCGAGCGGATCGGCACCGGTTCGGTTCAGGTTGAAAAACACGTTGAATGCCGGTCCCTTGTAGCCTTTCGAGAACGTCGCATATGCCGTGCTGCCCCGACTAAGGTCAAATTGCAGACCGGTTTTCGAAGACCAGTTTGTGCTCGTAACTTTGCCACGGAACGGGACGCCGTTTGCTGCAGCCGTGTTGCCATTCGCATTGAACACGCCTTGATCGAACGCAGGCTGGATCGCCGGACCACCGGTCAGCGGGTTCGAGACCCGGCTGTGGAACACGTCCAACTGATCGACTGTATACCGCAAGCCGCCGATGACCCGCAGGCTGTCGGTGACATTGATCGTCGCCTGTCCAAAGAAAGCGAGGTTCTTGAACACCGAACCGAAATTCGCTGTCCCGGTCGAAAAAACCGATGGATTGGCATTCGCCGATCCGCACGGGATCAGCCCCGTTGCACCGACAATCGCCGTGCACTGCGTCACGTTGCGCGTGAACGTCCGCTTGGTATCCGAATGAGAATAATAGGCACCGATCACATAATCGACAAACTCACCACCCGGAGATGTCAGTCGTAGTTCCTGCGTAAACGTCTTGCCGGTTTGCGGGCCAATGTCGTGCGTCTGTGGCAAGCCGACATAAGCGCGGTCGAGCAGATCGCCTTCGCGGATTTCGTTTTCGTCGAACCGGCGGATTGCCGTGATCGATGTCACCGTCTGAGTGCCCAGTGTCGCATCGAGTTGCGCCGATAACCCCCAGCTTGTCTGCAACGCCTGCGCGATCAGGTTCGTCTTGATCGTGCGCGTTCTGTCGCCGGCAAACGTGACTCCCGATAGCGCGAGGAGCGCATTACCCGTCGGCGTTCCGAGCGCCCCCGAATTTGCTGCAATCTCGGTGCAGCAATCGTCCTTCGCCTTGCGCCAGTCGCCGATGATCGTCAGCTTCACATCGTCCGAGAAGTCGAGTGCCAGCGCGCCACGCACGCCATAGCGCTCGTATCCGTTGACATAGTCGTCGGAAACGGGACCGATGTTGCGGATATTGCCGTCATATTTGCTGTAAAAACCCGTGAGGCGAAACCCGCCCTTGTCGCTGACCGGCAGGTTGATCACCCCGCGTGCCCGATATTCCTGGCGATCGAAATAGGCGACTTCGGCCGACCCTTCAAATTGGTCGGATGGCGCCTTGGTCACGATATTGACGACGCCCGCGCTGGCGTTCTTGCCGAACAGCGTCCCCTGCGGCCCGCGCAGGACTTCGATCCGCTCGATGTCGACCAGATCGCTGAATGCTTCACCGGCACGACTGTAGACGACGCCATCAACGACTGCTGACACGGAGGGTTCGCCCGCCAGCGAGAATGTCGAAGTGCCGACTCCGCGCAGGAACAGCGACTGGTTGATCGAAACCGCCCCTTTGCGGAAGGTCAGCGACGGCACCAGATATTGCGCATTCTCGATATTTACGCCGCCCTGATTGGCGAGCGCGACACCCGAAATGACTGAAACGGCAACGGGGACATCCTGCAACCGCTCGGTCCGCTTTTGCGCGGTCACGACGATTTCGACGGGCGCATCGTCGGCAGCGGCGGGCGCTGATCCTTGCGCAAACACGGGCGCGCCCGTAAAGGCAAACGCAGCAACACTCGCGAGCATAAGAGACTTGGTCATGTGGTATTCCTCCTGCATGTTACCGTCGACGCGGCTTCATTGTTGTTTTTAAAAACCCAGTTCGTCCATTGTCACGACACGATGTTCGCGCGCGCTGATCTCCGCTGCGGTTCCGATCGCCACAGCCATAAGTCCGTCCTTGGCGCTAACTTCTACCCGCCCATTTCCCACTACCGCACTATAGAATTTCTGGTGCTCGTAATAGGTCGAGCCGTGGTGGCTTCCCGACTTCAGTGCCGTTTCGTCAACACTGACATGGGTCCGCTCCGGCACCTTCGGCTGCAGGAAGCCCGTGCGCGGTGAAAAAATGAGGTCACCGGCAGGGATCAGGCACTCCAGCCGCGCTTCGCTTCCCACTGCGGTTATTTCTTCCTGCTGCTCGGCACCATCGGCAAACATGCTCAGGTCTAGCATCGCGCGCGTCCCGTTTGCGAAGTCCACAGTCGTATAGCTGTTGTCGATGATGTCCGGCGTTCGGCCATCGTAAACCTCATCGAGATGGTTCACATCCATCGCACCCGAACAATAGACACGCACCGCTTCAGATTGCGTGATAAGGCGCATCAGATCGAAGAAGTGGCAGCATTTTTCCACCATCGTCCCGCCCGTGTTCGCGCTGAAGCGGTTCCAGTCGCCGACTTTGGGCAGAAACGGAAAGCGATGCTCGCGGATGCTCAGCATCTGCAACTTGCCGATCCGCCCGCCATGCACTTGCTCGATGAACGCAGCGGCGGGTGGCATGTAGCGATATTCCATTGCCGTCCAGAATATCCCCGGCGACTGTGCGGCGCGGTCGACGATCCAGCGTGCATCCTCGATGGTCGTCGCCAGAGGCTTTTCGCAAAGAATGTTCAGCCCCGCATCGAACAACGGTTCGAGCACCGAACGATGCGTATGGTTCGGGCTGGCAACGATCACCGCATCCAAGCCCGCTTTCGCCAGCGCGGCACTGTCGGCGTAAACTTCAGGCTCGTTCCCGAGCGCATTTTTCGCCCAGTCGAGCGACCCCGCGACCGGATCGGCAATCGCAACAATCTCGGCATCCACGGCCACGCGCACGTTCCTGATGTGCTCGACGCCCATCATCCCTGTGCCGACCAAGCCGTATCGCAGCGTCAATTGCCTCTCCCGTGCGCTTTATGACAGCGCTGTCTGAAAACCGCAATCGCACGAAGAATGCGTCGTCCGCAAGTGGGCACCGCCGCATTGCTGCAAGACTGTGGCACGGCTACAACACGCCGCAGCAGGGAAACGAATATGGCCACACGCAACACGATCAGCGATGTCGCAAAAGCGGCAGGCGTGTCGATCAAGACCGTCAGTCGTGTTCTGAACAAGGAACGCTACGTTCGCCAGACGACCCGTGACAAGGTCGAAGCCGCAATGGCTGCGATGGCGTTCTCCCCCAGCATCGCCGCGCGCAGCCTTGCCGGCCACCGCTCGCATCAGATTGCGCTGATCTATGACAACCACTCGCCTTATTATATCCACGCGATTCAGGAAGGCGTCTGGGCCCGCTGCCGCGACGAAGACGTTCGCATGCTCGCCCAACCCGCTGATGTTGCCTCGAAAACCATCGTTGCCGAAATCGGCGGCCTGATCGACGAGACCCGCGTCGACGGAATCATCCTGTCGTCGCCCGTAACCGATTGCGCGCCCGTGCTCGCCGAACTCGAACGGCGCGGCATCCCCTTTGTCCGCATCTCGCCCGGGTCGAACCACGCGCTCACTTCGTCGGTATATATGGACGATGCGCAGGCGGCCGACGACATGACGACACACCTCATCAACCTCGGCCACCGCATCATCGGCTTTGTTGTCGGCCACCCCAATCACATGGCCAGCGAACAGCGCCTCTTCGGCTACCGCCGCGCCCTCAACCGCGCCGGCATCCCCTACGAACCCGGCCTTGTCCACCCCGGCGAATTCGACTTTGCCAGCGGCGTCACGGCAGCGCATTCGTTGCTCAGCTACCCCCGCCGCCCGACCGCAATCTTTGCGAGCAACGACGACATGGCCGCCGGAATATTGACGGTTGCCCACGCCAAAGGCCTCCGTCTCCCCGAAGACCTCTCCGTCGCAGGCTTCGACGACACCCCCTTGGCGCAGTTGGTATGGCCCCCGCTCACAACGATCCGTCAGCCCACCCGCGACCTCGCCTACGCCGCCGCAAGCCTCCTATTCGAGAAGGTGGATGGCGTGGAACACCGCCGTTTGCAGCATGAATTGGTAGTGCGGGGGAGCGTGGGGCGGATTGGTTGAAACATTACTTTCTATAAGTAATGATGTTCAAATATTTCTCGCAACGATAATTTGGGGCTAAATTCAGATAATGGATACGTTCTCGTTCATCGCTTCGCTCATTGGCTCATTAGCTTGGCCAGTTGCCGCAATCGGATCAGTTGCTTTTTTAAGAAAGCCAATAGTTAACCTACTGGGAAGAGCTACATCTGCCGAAGGTTTTGGCGCAAAACTTACGTTTAAGGACGAAATCGAAGCCGTTCGCGAAATTGTTCAAAATGAGCCTGTTTCTTTACCCGCTCCTTTGCAGTTGCCTCCGCCAGACGGTGCTGCTGTACCAGCGAGCCGCGAACAAGAAGTAATTCGAGAACTAACCGAAGAGCTCTCGACCACAACGGCTATCGGCTCGATAATCGCGGCGTGGGTTGAGCTTGAAAGCGGATTACGTTCGATTGCGAGCCTTAATGGGGTGGACTGGAATGGGCAAAATTTCACCCGAAATATCAATAATATGCGTGAACGAGAGCTGATTCCGTCCAATCTGCTTACGGCGATCAAAGACTTACGTCGGCTTCGAAATGAAGTGGCCCATGGAATGAATCCAAACACACTTTCGCTAGCCGACGCCGCCGTTTATCGATCGACCGTTCGTGAAATATTGCAGGCAGTGGGCTTTGTGGGCGGAACGTCCAGTTGGCGTTAGTGCATTAAAATTAGTGCGACAGATTTTCCGGGTGCTTCCCTCAAATTTGCGAAATTCATAGGGAGCAATATTGACGAAGCAACTTGACCCTACCCGCGCTTACACGGCAATAAGACAGCGCTGTCAGAAAATATGAAAGCCGCGTGCGCTATGAGTGAGCTTCCCCACGTTCCGACCACCCGCCTGCTGGGCAAGAGCGGCATCGTCGTCTCGTCGATGGCGTGGGGCATGTGGCGCTTTGCGGGGCGATCACTGTCTGAAGCCCGGGCGCTGGTCGACGCGGCGCTCGACAGCGGGATCACCCTGTTTGACACCGCCGACATCTACGGCTTCGATGGCAAAGGCGGCTTCGGTGATGCCGAAACCCTGCTAGGTCGGGTGTTCGCCGAAAACCGTGGTTTGCGCGATCGCATGGTTCTCGCGACCAAAGGCGGGATCATGCCGCCCCTGCCCTATGACTCGTCGCCCGGCTATCTCGAAAGTGCCATCGACGCCTCGTTAAAGCGCCTGGGCGTCCCCCGCATCGACCTTTACCAGATCCACCGCCCCGACATCCTGACGCACCCGCACGAGATCGCCCGCGCCATGGAAAAGGCCTATGCGCTCGGCAAGATCGGTGCGTTCGGTGTCTCGAACGTCACCCCCGCGCAGGTCACCGCAATGAACGCGATGATGCCGCGCGACCTCCCGCTCTCGACGACGCAGCCCGAACTTTCAGCCCTGTGCCTCACGACTATCGAAGACGGCACACTCGACATCGCGATGACGCACAACCAAGCCGTGTTGGCTTGGTCGCCGCTTGGCGGTGGCCGCATCGCAAACCCGACCAATGCCCGCGAGACGGCCGTCGCAACCGCGCTGGACGAGGTCGCGACTGCACACGAAGTCTCGCGCACGGCCGCCGCTTATGCGTGGACCATGGCGCATCCCGCGCATCCCGTCCCCATCGTGGGCTCTCAGGACGCGGCGCGGATCAGGGAAGCTGCTGACGCCTACAAAGTCCGCTGGACGCGCGAAAGCTGGTACAAAGTTCTTGTTGCTTCCCGGCAGGAGCCGTTGCCATGACCGAAGTAAGCTGGTTCTCGGCGCTTTGCGACGACGATTATGAATTTCTCGGGGTACCCGACCCGATGCTTGCTTCCAGTTGGGAACATTGCCGCAACATCGTCCTGACGGCGGAAAAAGGCGGGTTCGACAACATTCTACTGCCCAGCGGCTATCAGCTTGGTCTCGATACGACGGCTTTTGCTGCCGCCATCGCTGCGCTCACGAGCAGAATTCGCCTCCTGATGGCCGTCCGCATCGGCGAAAGCTGGCCACCACAGCTGGCGCGCCAGATCGCGACGCTCGACCGGATTACGGGGGGCCGGATGACGATCAACATCATTTCGTCCGATCTGCCCGGTGAAAAGCTGGCCAGCGCGCCTCGCTACGCCCGTACGGTCGAAGTGATGCAGATCCTAAAAACGCTGCTCAACGGCGAACATCTCACGCACGACGGCGATCATTACAAAATCGACGTCGCTCCGCCGCGCATGACGACCGTCAGCAGCAAATGCCCGCCGCTCTACTTCGGCGGCCTGTCCGACGATGCGCGTGACGCCGCCGCGCAAGGCTGCGACGTCTATCTCATGTGGCCCGACACGATGCCCGCCGTCCGCGAGATCATCGCCGACATGCGTGCCCGCGCTGCCAAACACGGTCGCACGCTCAAATTCGGGTATCGTGCGCATGTCATTGTCCGCGAAACCGAAAGCGAAGCGCGCGCTTACGCCTCACGATTGCTTTCCAAACTGGACGCCGAAACCGGCGAAGCAATCCGCGCCAAATCGCTCGATTCAGCCAGCTACGGCGTTCACCGGCAGGCCGAACTCCGTGCACAAGCGGGCGACGAAGGCTTCGTCGAGGACAATCTGTGGACTGGCATCGGTCGCGCGCGATCGGGCTGTGGTGCCGCCATCGTCGGCGATCCCGATCAGGTGCTGGCAAAACTCAAGGGGTATGAAGCTGAAGGGATCGAAGCATTCATCCTGTCGGGATACCCGCACGCCGCAGAAGCCGACCTTTTCGCGCGTCACGTCCTCCCGCATCTCGATCACGGACCGTTAATGCTGTAATGCGCAAACCATGACGATGCGCGTGCTTATCCTTCTCCCCGCCTTGCTGCTTGCCGGCTGCGTCAGTGCAGTCAGCAGCATTGTCACCGCGCCTTTCAAAGTCGTTGGCAAAGCCGCCGACTGGGTGACAACGAGCCAGGACGAGGCCGATCGCAATCGCGGCCGCGTCGTGCGCAAGGCCGAGGAGCGTGCCCGCAAAGACTGCAAACGTCAGGTCGAAGGCGATCTCGCGCGCGAACGGTGCGTGCGGGACACGCTTGTGGCACAAGGTATTAACTGAAGCACCGCGGCGGCGTGGTGGGCGCGGCAGGGATTGAACCTGCGACCCCACCCGTGTGAAGGGTGGGAAAACGGTTATTGGCAGCTATACACGCACCAGAAAAACAAGTAAAAACAAACGCGGTCGTACGCAGCAGTGCGCTCATGTTTTTCATTTTATTTTCATGGATTTTTGGAGCGCGGGAAAATAGCTGATCTGAGTAGGATTGGAGAGCGGGACAAGCTGAAGCCAAAGACCGGCGATGAGCCCCACTGGCAGCGGCTGCGCCAAGGCTGCTATCTCGGCTATCGCCCGTCGAAGAAGAAGGCCGGGGGAACGTGGTTTGCCCGCGTCTATGATCCCGACACCCGCGGCAATTCGCGCAAACGGTTGGGAGACTACGGCACCCTGTCCGGGCATGATGTATTCAAGCAGGCAAAGCAGGATGCAGAGGCGTGGGCAGAAACGGTCGAGAGCGGGGGCGAACGTGCCCGCAATATGGCGACCGTGGCCGACGCTTGCGAAGCTTATCTGAAGGATCGGCCCGGATCGATTGCCGAAGGCGTGTTCCGGCGGCACGTCTATTCAGACCCGATAGCCAAGGCGAACCTGGACAAGTTGCGGCGTCACCACTTACGTGCTTGGCGCAAGCGGCTGGAGGATGCCCCGGCGATGGTTTCGCGCTCCAAGGGTGGCAAGCCCGTTACCAAGATGCGTTCGCAATCCACCGTCAACCGGGACATGGTGCCAGTGAGAGCCGCTTTGGGGCAGGTTCTGAAGCCCGGTGCGCCAAACACCGATGCAGCTTGGCAGGAAGCCTTGCGGCCCTTCAAGGGGGCTGACAAGCGGCGTGACCTATATCTGGATCGTTCGGAGCGCAAGCGGCTGGTCGGTGCCTGCGATGCCAATGCGCGGCCCTTCTTGCACGCCTTGTGCTTGCTGCCCCTTCGACCGGGTGCGCTGGCAGGGTTGAAAGTGAGTGACTTTGACAAGCGGACTCGCACCCTTACCGTCGGAAAGGATAAGAGTGGCCAGCCGCGCCAAATGAGCGTGCCCCAAGCGACTGCGGATTTTCTGGCGGCACAGACTAAGGACAAACTGCCAGCCGCGCCGATCTTTGCGCGTGCCGATGGCAGGGAATGGAACAAGGACGCTTGGAAGCACCCGATCAAGGACGCGGTGCGTTCTGCAAAGCTGCCAGGTGCTGTTGCCGCCTACACCTTGCGCCATAGCGTGGTCACCGACTTGATTCGTGCCAGACTGCCCGCGCTCACCGTGGCGCAGCTTTCGGGCACAAGCGTAGCCATGATCGAGCGGCACTATGGGCACCTTGTGCGCAATGACGCTGAAGACGCGCTGGCAACTCTCGTCCTATAGGTTGCCGCAACTGATTTGCATGATACCAAGTGCGGATGGAACTGATTTCGGCCCGAGACGCCGCTCTCTTTTTGTCGCAATCCGCCCCTCCCGTATGGGTGCACCGCGCGTTGCTATGGATGTTAGTTCAAAAGGAGCTAGATGCGTATGCCGATAGCGTGACCGTAAGAGCCTATTCGAGCGTCTTTAGCTTTACTCAACAGCTGTATCAGACCGCTGGCGAATTTAGCGGAGCCAAAATGGACGCAGCAATCCTTGCTCATTATCCGCCCGAAATGGCGGAGAAACTGTTGGGCAAGCACCACCACGACAACGTTTATGATGATCCGCACACCGTCGAAGGTAGCGAAAATATTGGTGCAATTGACCCTGGGTTTTTTGTGTTTTCATCGAAGGTTGATTGGAACGCAAGCGCTTTAGAAGTTGATTGGCTCGATGAGCAGGTGTTGGGACTGGAAATCTTCTTTTCGTCCCAAGACTTTGTTGGAACAGAGTTCGAAAATCCAATTTATGATGTGAAGTTCTCTGGAATCAAATTCGAAGCCCGACGGATCGAGTTACTACTTCCATCGGCTTCTCTAAGAGCCGAAAGTAAGTCTCAAGCTGAATCTTTTGCGTCCCGATCATTAGGGCGCCCGACAAAGTGGGATTGGGACGGAGCAATGGCGTTCGTGGTCGCGCAGGCGCAAACGCCAGATGGGTTGCCAACCGGTCATGGAGCACAAGCCAAGATTGAAGCCATGGTTGCAGATTGGTTCGAAACTGAAACAGGGGATTCGCCAGCAATCAGCCAAATCAGGAAGCGCGCTTCGAGAGTGATCGAGATGATTGAAAGGGGCAAGAAGCCCTAAAAGGCTAAATGGCCTATTCGGCCTGAAAGGCTATTCAGGCCATAAGGGGCCGAAGTCCATTATTTCACAATACATATCCGTTCGCACCCGCTGGC
>JAYTAP010000007.1:0-13639 GCA_043737475.1 Sphingomonas sp. | reverse complement strand
GGCCCGCCGCGCCGACCGCCTGCGCGTAGTTGCCCTGCGCATCGAGGCGCGGCACGAGGCGTTCGAACTTGCCCGTCGTCCAGAACTTGTCGACCGCGCGCCAGCCGCCGAGGTCCTGGCTGATCGCCAGCACGTGGAGCGTCGCGCGCCGGTTCTCGGCCAGCGTATCGAGGTCGGGCAATTCGGCGATGCACGGGGCGCACCATGTCGCCCACAGGTTGACCAGCACCGGGCGGCCGCGGAAGTCGGCGAGCGAGGCGGTGTCGCCGTCGCGGGTCGCGAAGCGCGCGGTCGGCGCGAGCGTCCCCGCGAAACGCCGGTCGAGCTTGGCGGCGAGGGTCTTGGCCGGAGCGGCACGCGCTTGCGAGGCAACGGGCTTTCCCGTAATCGCGGGGACCGTGAGCGCGCTAGCCGCGGCGACGAGGAAAAGTCCGATCACGATGCGCAACGAACCATCCAATGCTTTGTGGGGCGGGCGCTTCGCGGGCGGACCCGCGAGCGTGATGCATCAGATAAACGCCTCGATATCCTTCGACAAGCGGCTGTGGCGACAGGACCTTCGCGCCTCGCAGGCACACGCCGCGATGCTTGGTGCGCAGGGCATCGTCGACGCCGCCGATGTCGCGGCGATCCAGGGCGGGCTGGCGACGATCGTGGGCGAATACCAAGCGGGCGGCGTGCCCGAGGACCCGGCGCTCGAAGACATCCACATGCATGTCGAAACGCGACTGGCCGAACTGATCGGCCCCGTGGCGGGGCGGCTGCACACCGCACGTTCGCGCAACGACCAGGTCGCGACCGACTTCCGCCTGTGGGTGCGCGACGCGATCGACGCGCTCGATGCGCAGCTCGGCGGCCTGTCCGACGCGCTGCTGACCCGCGCTGCCGAGCACGCCGACCACGTCATGCCGGGCTTCACTCACCTGCAGATCGCGCAGCCGGTGACGCTCGGGCACCACTTGATGGCGTATGTCGAGATGGTGCGGCGCGACCGCGGGCGCTTCGCCGATTGTCGCGCCCGGCTCAACGAATGTCCGCTCGGCAGCGCGGCGCTCGCGGGCACGGGGTTCGCTATCGACCGCGCGGGCGTCGCTGCGGCGCTGGGCTTCGACCGCCCGACCGCGAACTCGCTCGACAGCGTTTCGGACCGCGACTTCGCGCTCGAATTCCTGTGTGCCGCGATGCAGGCGGGGCTGCACCTGTCGCGGCTGGCGGAGGAGATCGTGATTTGGGCGTCGCAGCCCTATGGCTTCGTCGCGCTCCCCGATGCGTGGTCGACGGGCAGCTCGATCATGCCGCAAAAGCGCAATCCCGATGCCGCCGAACTGGTGCGCGGCCATAGCGGACGGATCATGGGGTGCATGACCAGCCTTATGGTAATAATGAAAGGCCTGCCGCTCGCATATTCAAAGGACATGCAGGACGACAAGGAGCCGGTGTTCGAAGCCTTCGATCTGCTCGTGCTGTCGTTGTCAGCGATGACCGGGATGATTGCGGCGTTAATGTTCCGGACTGACCGTATGCGCGCGCTGACCGAAGCGGGGTTTGCAACGGCGACCGACCTGGCCGATTGGCTGGTCCGCGAGGTCGACGTGCCTTTCCGCGAGGCGCACCATATCACCGGCCGCGCCGTGAAGCTGGCGGAAGAACGCAGGTGCGGGTTGGCCGATCTGCCGCTCGATGATCTGCAGGGCATCGATCCGCGCATCACCGACGCCGTTTACACGGTGCTGACCGTCGATGCTTCGGTCGCCAGCCGCATCAGTCATGGCGGAACCGCGCCGGTGCGCGTAAGGGAAGCCATCGCCGCCGCGCGCGCCGCTTTGGAAACCGAAAGATGAAAACCCTTGTTGCTCTTGTCGTCGCGCTCTGCCTTGCCGGATGCGGCGGGACGCAGGTTTTGAAACCCAAGGCTGGCACCAGCTTGCCGCCAAAGCCCGAATTCGCGAGCTCGGTTCCCACGCCTGATCAGTTGATGACGGCCGATGACCAGGCGCGTCCGCAGCGCAACGACGAACTGCTGCAAAAATCGGAAAAGCGCCGCGACGACAAATTCGACCTTCCCCCGACAGGCTGAGTTCCATGGACCATTTCAATTACAAGAACGGCGCGCTCCATGCCGAGGATGTGCCGCTGAGCCGGATCGCCGCCGAAGTGGGCACGCCGGTTTATATTTACTCGCGCGCCACGCTTGAACGGCATGCCCGCGTTTTCCAGGAAGCGGTCAAACCGGCAGGGCGCACCGACGTTGCGTTTGCCGTCAAAGCCAATCCGAACCTTGCCGTGCTGCGTGTTCTGTCGAACGCCGGCATGGGGGCCGATGTCGTATCGGGTGGCGAACTCGAACGCGCGCTTGCCGCCGGGATGGCGCCGCACCGGATCGTGTTCTCGGGCGTGGGCAAAACCGCCACCGAAATGGCGCAAGGGCTGGACCGCGCAATTGGCCAGTTCAATATCGAATCCGAAGAGGAAGGCATCGAATTCTCCGCAATCGCTAAGGCGAGAGGTGGGAAGGCGAATTGCGTCTTGCGCGTCAATCCCGACGTCGATGCCGGAACCCATGCCAAGATTTCGACCGGA
The DNA here is from genome assembly GCA_043737475.1 of Sphingomonas sp. Lineage (GTDB taxonomy): Bacteria > Pseudomonadota > Alphaproteobacteria > Sphingomonadales > Sphingomonadaceae > Sphingomonas_O. The sequence goes on along the minus strand of JAYTAP010000007.1, from coordinate 11,059 downwards.
AAGGCCGAGAACAAGTTCGGCGTCGCGATCGGCGATGCGCCCGCGATCTATGCGCGGCTGGCCGCTTTGCCGGGACTTAACATGCGTGGCGTTGCCTTGCATATCGGCAGTGCTTTGCCGACGATCGATCCGCTTGAGGAGGCGTTCATCCGCATGGGGCGGCTCGTCAACGATCTGCGCAATGGCGGACAGCAGGTGACGCATGTCGATCTTGGTGGCGGTCTCGGCGTTGCGTATCGGCCGAGCGACGTGATGCCGACGCCCGAAGACTATGGTGCGATGGTCGCGCGCATCTCGAAACACTGGGACGTCACGCTGATGTTCGAGCCCGGCCGCGTCATCGTCGGCAATGCCGGTGTGTTGCTGACAACCGTCATCCGCGTAAAGCCCGGCGTGACACATCCGTTCGTTATCGTCGATGCCGCGATGAACGATCTTGCCCGCCCCGCGCTCTATGATGCCTATCATCATTTTGCGCCGGTCGAAGAAGCGCATAAAGCATGGACGGCAAACATTGTCGGCCCAGTCTGTGAAAGCGGCGATACTTTTGCGATGGCGCGCCATTGCGGCGAAGTTGGTCCCGGCGATCTCGCGGTGTTCCGAACAGCAGGCGCTTATGGTGCGACGATGGCGAGCACTTACAACAGCCGCGCGCTCGTTCCCGAAGTGCTGGTCGATGGCGACCGCTACGCCGTTGTTGCCGACCGGATCAGCGCCGCTACGATGATGGAGGCCGAGCGCGTTCCGGACTGGCTTGGCTAGGCGGGGATTAACAGCCCCGCCATTGCGGCACTCATCAAATTCGACAAACTGCCGGCCGCCAGCGCGCGCAGCCCGAAGCGCGCAATGACCGGGCGCTGATTTGGCGCAAGACCGCCCGTGACGGCAATCTGGATCGCAATCGACAGGAAATTGGCAAATCCGCACAATGAAAACGTCACGATCGCAATCGTGTGCTTCGACAGCGTGTTCATCTGACCGCTCAGTTCGATAAAGCCGACGACTTCGTTGAGCACGATCTTGGTCCCGAACAAGCCGCCGGCACGCAGGGCTTCGTCCCACGGCACACCGATCAGGAACATGAGCGGGGCAAATACCGTGCCGAGCGCTTTCTGAAACGTGAGTTCGGGGTAACCGAACAGCCCACTGACGCCGCCAAGCATGCCATTGGCAAGCGCAACAAGCGCGGTGAAAGCGAGCACCATGGCAGCAATGGCAACCGCCAGCTTGACGCCAGTCTGTGCGCCGTCGGCCGCCGCCATGAAGATGTTGACGGGGCGTTCCTCGCCAAAAGTGATTTCGCCTTCGATCACGGGATCGACACCGGCATCTTTCGGGTCGTCGGGCATGATGATCTTGGCCATCAGGATGCCGCCGGGTGCCGACATAAAACTGGCTGCGACAAGGTAAGGCAGCAGTTGCGACCCCAGTGGCCCCAGCACCTGATAATAAAGCACGAGGATCGTTCCCGCGACCCCTGCAAAACCAACTGTCATCACAGTGAAAATCTGCGACGGCGTCATAGTCGCCAGATAGGGGCGGATGACCAGCGGCGATTCACTTTGGCCGACGAAAATGTTCGCCGCACCTGCAAGCGATTCCACCCTTGAAATGCCGGTGATGGCGCGGATCGCCCCGCCGATCCATTTGACCAGCAACTGCATGATGCCGAAATAATAGAGGATCGAAATCAGTGCGGCAAGAAAGATGACGGCGGGCAGCGCGCTGATCGCAAAGCCCGCGCCATAGGGCGAGTTGACGAGATCGGAACCGAAAACGATCTTCGATCCCTCCTTCGAATAATCGAGCAGTTTGACGACGCCGTCCGACATGGCCTGAACGGCAACTTGTCCGGCAGGCACGTAAAGCACGATGATAGCAATTGTGGCCTGCAAGGCAAAGGCAGCGGCCACGACGCGAAGCCGGATTGCCCTGCGGTTTGTCGACAGCAGCACTGCAATTGCCAGAAGAACGGCAATGCCGACAAAGCCCATCAGAGAATGACCCATTGAATCCCCACGCCGACCCGCAGCACGCTGCCACGCGGGTCGGTAGATATTGCGTTCGTCCAAAAAGCAAGTAGCACCGCGCGGATGACCGCACCCGCCCCCGGCTTTCCCCGCTCGCTTTTTGCCTTTTCGGTTTTTTATGGGGGCATGGTGCCGCTGGGCGGGTTTCTGGGTGCCAAGCAAGTTGCCATCGGGCCGCTTGCGGTCGAAGCGGGTATCTTTCCATTCCTGACGCTGATCGCGGTATCGAGTGCGATTGCCGAACTGCACGGGCGGGCGGCCGCCGACCGGCTCGTGCGCTATGGCTTTATCCCGCTGTTCATCGCGATCCTGCTCTCGTTCTTCGTGCTCCAGCTGCCGACCGATCCGGGCATGTATGAACCTGCCAAGGACGCGTTTCCGATCATCGTGGGACAAAGCTACCGGATGATGGCCGCTGGTATTTTGGCTTATGGCACCTCGGTCACGCTGAACGTCTGGCTGTTCGAACGACTTAAATCATCGACGGGGAGATTCGCCAGCGTCCGTGGGATCATCGCGGCCGTCCTGTCGCAGATCGTGGACACACTGATCTTCATTACGGTTTCATTCTATGGCGTGCGCCCAATCATGGATCTGATGGTCGGACAGATGATCGCCAAGATCGTGCTCTCCGCAATCATGGTGCCGCTCGTGATTGCGCTCGTAGTCCGCATCGGCCGCAAGCTCGACGCATGAGCCGACATGACCCGGATCAATCATTGCTCGCCAAAGCCGAAGTTCTGGTCGAGGCGCTGCCCTATATGCAGCGCTATGCCGGGCAGACGTTCGTCATCAAATATGGGGGCCATGCGATGGGCGACCCCGAAGCAGCCAGGGATTTTGCCGCAGACATCGTGCTGCTGAAAGCGGTCGGGATCAATCCGGTTGTGGTCCATGGCGGCGGTCCGCAAATCGGTGCGATGCTGAAGAAACTGGGCGTCGAGTCTTCTTTTGTCGATGGCCTGCGTGTGACCGATGCTGAAACCGCCAAAGTCGCCGAAATGGTCCTTTCGGGCGCCATCAACAAGGAACTGGTCGGCTGGATCAGCGAAGCTGGGGGCCGCGCGGTCGGCATTTCGGGCAAGGATGGCAATTTCGTCCGCGCCGAAAAAGTGACGCGCACGACCCGCGACCCCGACAGCAATATCGAACGCGTTGTCGATCTGGGCTTCGTCGGCGAGCCCCGCCATGTCGACCGCACTGTCATCGACACGATCAGTGGCGCAGGCATGATCCCGGTTGTCGCCCCGATCGGCGTCGGCGCGGACGGGCACACCTACAACATCAACGCCGACACGATGGCCGGAGCTGTTGCCGCAGCACTCGGTGCGACACGACTATTCTTACTAACTGACGTTGCCGGTGTGCTCGACAAAGGCGGCGAATTGCTGACCGATCTAAACCCGGCGCAGATCGACGCCCTTCGCGCCGATGGCACTATAACCGGTGGCATGATCCCCAAACTCGAGACGTGCGTCAGCGCAGTTCAGGGCGGCGTCGGGGCGGCTGTCATCCTCGACGGGCGGGTGCCGCATGCCATGCTCGTCGAAATCTTCACAGCGCGCGGCGCGGGAACGCTGGTGCGCGCGTAAGGCTTTCGCTACAGCGCCCGCAAAGTCACAGCGGAACCAGCGCACATGGTCATGATCGTTCAAATTCTTTATATATTGCTCAACGTGATCTGGTGGATCATCGTCGTTCAGGCCATCCTGTCATGGCTGATCGCATTCAACGTCATCAATACCAGCAACGATTTCGTCCGCTCGGTCTGGCAGGCGCTCGATAAGATGACCGAGCCGTTGTATCGCCCGATCCGTCGGGTCATGCCCGATTTCGGTGCACTCGATCTGTCGCCGATGGTCGTTTTGCTCATCCTCTACATCCTGATGCAGGTCGTTTTGCCGAATATACTTTCGGCGGTGTAGCGTGTCAGCAGCGATCATCGACGGCAAAGCGCTCGCGACCAAACTGCGCGGCGAGATTGCGGCGACCGTTGCCACGATGACGCGCAAGCCGGGCCTCGCCGTCATCCTTGTCGGCGATAACCCCGCCAGTGCTGTGTATGTAAAAGCCAAGGGAAAGCAGACAGTCGAAGTCGGCATGCGCAGTTTCGAGTATCGCCTGCCGGCAGATGCCGCGCAGACGGACCTGATTGAATTGGTTGAAACGCTGAATTCCGCCTCGGACGTCGACGGGATTCTTGTTCAACTGCCGCTGCCCGCGCATCTTGATGACCTGGCCGTCATTGGGGCGATCGACCCCGACAAGGACGTTGATGGCCTGCATGTGGTAAACGCAGGGCGGCTTGCTTCGGGACTGCCAGGAATGGTCAGCTGCACGCCGATGGGGTGCCTGATGCTGATCGAAAGCCAGCTTGGCGATCTTTCGGGGAAGACCGCTGTCGTCATCGGTCGCTCTATCCTTGTCGGCAAGCCTGTCGCGCAATTGCTGCTGGCAGCGAATTGTACCGTGACGATTGCGCACAGCCGCACTGTCGATCCGGCCGATGTCGTTCGGCGTGCCGATATCGTTGTCGCAGCAGTCGGCGTCCCCGAAATGGTCAAGGCCGACTGGATAAAACCCGGTGCCTGCGTCATCGATGTCGGTATCAACCGTGCCGCCAAGGAATCGGGTGGCAAACTGATAGGCGACGTCGCGTTCGACGAAGTGCGCGCGGTGGCCGGATCGATCACACCTGTGCCCGGCGGTGTCGGCCCCATGACGATTGCGTGCTTGCTGAAGAACACGCTGTTGGCAGCACAACGGCGGACAAACCCATGATCGAACTTTTCATTTCTGCGTTCGTTACGTTTTTCGTGGTGATCGACCCGCCCGGCTGCGCGCCGATCTTTGCCAGCCTCACCGCGGGCGCACCCGCGTCGCATCGGCGCAACATGGCGATCCGGTCGGTCGTCATGGCAGCAATCATCCTGTTCGTCTTTGCGGTTTTCGGCGAAGCGTTTCTCGGCGCGCTGGGTATAAGCCTTGATGCGTTTCGCATTGCCGGCGGGATCATGTTGTTCATGATCGCGCTCGAAATGGTGTTCGAAAAGCGCACCGAACGCCGCGAAAACCGCGCGCAGGACGTGATGGCGCAAGAGCATGAGGATATTTCGATTTTCCCCATGGCGATCCCGATGATTGCGGGTCCGGGGTCAATCGCAAGCGCCATGTTGCTGACATCGCGCAGCAATGGCATGCCCGAAAGCCTCGTGGTGCTGGGCGCGCTCGTTGCTGTGCTGCTGCTGACGATGCTGTGCTTGCTGGTGGCAGGACCGCTGATGAAGCTGCTAGGCTATCGCCTCGAGGCGATGATCACGCGGCTGCTGGGCGTCATCCTTGCTGCACTTGCCGCGCAATTCGTGATCGATGGGATCAAGGCAAGTTTCCTTGCCTAGCGAATAGCCCAGACCAGCAGCGGCGAGCCTTTCGGCATCGGCACCGGTGTCAGCCAGTTGAATTTCTCGCCTTTTGCAAGGCGGGCATAAAACCCGGTTTTGTGACGATAGCGGTGCACGGTCGATTCGCTCATGTTGGGGCATGTCACGAGCAGCGTTGCGCCGTGTCGCAGCATGATGGTGCGCGCGGCGTCAGGCGTCCCGCCGAAAGCATGATGCACGTCGAGAATGGCATCACCATTGCGGTGATAGGGACCCGCAATCGCCTTGTGATGCGTCACCGTGATGAGCCGCGGACCCAGATCAACGAACGTGAAGATCGTTGTTGCGGGCAACTTCGCGAGCGGCCTCATTGCACGAAGCGACGGGCAGCGCGCATTGGCGGCGGCGATTGCTTTATCGGCATTGCTATTTTTGCCGCGCGCGTTTGTGGCTCCTTCGGGCAGGTTTGTCACAATGAGACCCGTTGTAATACCCGATAGCGTCAGGAACGTCGCGACGACGCCGAACGTCCGCACGACCATCGATCCGTGGTTGGCCATTTTTGGAATGATCGCCCAGCACAGCGCCGTCGCGCCGGGCACCGCCATCAGCTGTGCTGCTGGTCCCTGCCGCGTTTGCCACAGCACGAGAAGCAGCGAGACGACCGAAACGAACGCAACCGGCGCCCAGGTACCGAATGCCCGCGTTCCCCATGCCCGCCATGCTGCCCAGATGCTGCCGATGACGCCCACGACGGGGAGCGAAATGACGGTGGCAATTGTCGTCCACGGCTGTGTGTAAAGCGGCTTGGCTTCGCGAACGTTGCTGAACCAGACACGGACCAGTTCTTCGCTGATCTGTTCGGGCCGGTCGATACATTGTGGCCAGGCGTAAACGAAGCCGCCGACGAGCAGCGCGCCGCAAATACCGGCAGCGACCAATCGGATCAGCGGCTTTTGCGCCGACAGGAACGACAGCCCAACAGCGAGGCCACCCGCAACCGTCATTGTCGTCAGCCAGATCGGCGACAAAACATCGCATCGCGCGACCTGATTGTCGTACGATGCAAAGCCGAGATAACCGAGGGTGCACCCAAGCCCCAGCGCTGCGCCGTAACTCCGCATCCGCAGCGCTTCGTCGCGCTCCCAGATCCAGTGAAGCACGATAGCCGCACCGGCGATCGCCAGAAACGGCATGAGTTCGAGCCCGATCGTCAGCGACACCGCGCTCGACAGGCCCATCGTCAGCCCGCCGCGCCGGATGTTCGGATTGGCAAGTCCGGCAATCGTGATGACGAGAAGCGCGAGCTGCCAGCCATGATGATCGACACGCAACGGCATGAACATCAGCATGGCCGCTTGACAGGCGAGCATCAGCCCGGCTGCAAAAGCGAATGACCCCGGTGCGACAAGGCGCCGCACTGCGATCGCCATCGCAAACAGCGCGACAAACAACGGGATAAGCGGTGCCAGTGCTGCCGAGGCTTTTTCAGCGATCACAATGCCGAAAAATGGCTTGATGAGAAGCTGGAGCGCGGCAATCGGCAGATCGACCACCCGCGTCCAGTGGATGTTATACCCCTCGGGCGGATTCAGCTTATACTGGCGCAGGTCGTACCAATCCTGCCCGTTCAGCAGCGCACGGACTTGCGCCATACGCAGATTGTCGTCGGTATCGCCAAGGCCGAAAGCGAGGATCGGCTGCCAGCGCATGACGATGAAGACGACGCAGGCGAGCAGCCAGATCAGCACGATCCAGCGCTGCCAATGCCTGACGGCCATGTTCTCGGCTTCGTTCATCAATGCTTTCCCTGAACCGTCCGCGCCATTAAGGCGCGGGGGCGTCCCTGCCAAGCGAACCATGATGCTAGACCGCCTGCCCCTAAATAAGGATCAACGCACACTGCTCGGCCAGGTGTTGCGCTATGGCGTCACGGGCGGATTCGTGACGGCGTTCGGGGTTGCGGCCTATCTGATCGCAGTCGGCTGGGGGCAGGTGCCGCCGCTCGGTTCCAATGTCATTGCGTATCTGGTGTCAATGGCGCTCGGCTATTTTATGCACGCCCGCTTCAGTTTCCGCGAGACGAGCGGTGCGGCGTCGACAAAGCAAAGCGGCAAGTTCTTCGTGACGTCAGGCATCAGCTTTGCGCTGAACAGCCTGTTCGTCTGGCTGTTCACCGACGTCATGGGCTGGGATGAGCGGACACCGGTGATCGCAATGATCTTCATCACGCCTGCGATCTGCTTTGTGATCTATCGCAAATGGGTTTTCGCTTAGTGGCCAGAAACGATGGATAGAGTGATTTACGACCGGATGGCCGAGCATGACGCGACGCATTGGTGGTATCGCGCGCGCCGCGAGGTGCTGGCGAGCCTTATCCGGCGCAAGGTCGATCTGCCGCCGATGGCACGAATTCTGGAGATCGGCTGCGGGACGGGGCATAATCTGGCGATGCTGGCTGTGTTCGGCGACGTCGATGCGATCGAGATCGACGATCATTCGCGCGGTATCGCATCTGCGCGACTCGGTCGTGACGTCGGCGCGTCGCCTTTGCCCGAACTGACCGGCGTTGCCAATCAAAGCTATGATCTGATTGCCATTCTTGATGTGCTCGAGCATGTCGAGGATGACGGCGCCGCGCTGACAGCGATCGCACAGCGCTTACGCCTAGGTGGAACGATATTGATCACCGTGCCGCAATATCCGTGGATGTGGAGCGGCCATGACGTCGCAAACCATCATTTCCGGCGTTATACCAAGGCAACGTTGCGCAAAGCGATCGCTGAGGCGGGGCTAACGCTCACGATGCTGCAAAGCTTCAACAGTTTGCTGTTCCCGCTGGCCGCCGCCGACCGGATCGTCGCGCGCATTACAGGCCGCACGGGGAGCGACGATGCGCTGCCGCCCGCACCGGTCAACGCCCTGTTCGAGAAAATCTTCGGCCTCGAACGTTATTTGCTTGGGCGCGTGCCGATGCCGCCGGGTGTTTCGCTGGTTGCGCTGGTGTCTGCCCCCACCTGTTCAGCTCTGTGACCAAGGCGTGAGCCCTCGCGCGCCGTGCCGATAATGTCGGCAACGATGTAAAGCGGACGTTTTTTGGCTTCGATATAGAGCCGCCCGAGATATTCACCGATCAGGCCGAGCACGAACATCTGCACCGCGCCCAAGCCGACGACGACCAGCATCAGCGACGTCCAGCCCTGAACCGTCGTCCCGCGCAGCCAGCCAAAGCCGATATACGCCATGAGCAACACAGATGCGCCGGTGAGCAGCAGGCCGGCATGGCTGGCAAAACGCAACGGCGCGGTCGAAAATCCGGTAATCGCATCGAAGGCAAGCCGTAGCATTTTCGTGAAGGGATAATTTGTCGCGCCCGCATGCCGCTCTGCCCGGTCGTAGGCGAACGGCACCTGGCGAAACCCGATCCACGCAACCATGCCGCGGATGAAACGTGCCTGTTCGGGAAGCGCCAGAAATGCATTGAGCGCCCGCCGCGTCATCAGCCGAAAATCGCCGGTGTCGAGCGGGATATCGGTGTCCGTAAGCCGCGCGAGCAGCCGGTAGAACAATGCCGCCGATGCCTTTTTGGCAAAACCCTCGCCCGCGCGCGCGCGACGGACTGCGTAAACGACGTCGGCTTGCTCGGCGCGCATCGTTGCCATCATGTCGGGCAACAGTTCGGGCGGATCCTGCAAATCAGCATCGAGGATCAGAATATGGTCGCCGCGCGCAAGATCGAGGCCTGCGGTCAGGGCAAGTTGGTGCCCGTGATTGCGTGACAGATTGACAGCCACGACGCGGGGGTCACCGGCTGCCAAGCGCTGCATTGCGCCCCAAGTCGCGTCTTTGGAGCCATCGTTGATCAGCACGATCTCATGATCGTCGCCCGCCAAATCCTGCGCCACAGCCGACACCCGACGATAAAGTTCGGGGAGGCAATCCTCTTCATCGTAACAGGGTATGACAATCGACAGCGCCGTCATGGTGCGGCGGCCATAGCGCGGTCATCGATCCGATACAGTGCGTTTTTGCCGTCGCTCCACATTTGCGTCATGCCGCGCAATCCGGCTGGATCATGCACAGGCGGCTCGATCAGCCAGACATAATCGAAGGCACCGCGCGGCAGATTGGCCAGCGACCAGTCGAGCGTTTTCCATTTGTTGCGACAGCGCCCGGCGATGACGACTTGTGACGGATCATGCCGGAAATAGCCGGCATCGACTTTCATCGGCCGCATCAACTGGGCACCGGCCATTTCCCATTGATTGTTCGAATATGCCCCGCGCCGGACGGTGGCGATGGCGGGCAAATGCCAATTGCGGTTCAGCGCCCAAGGCATCCGACAAGTGTGGCCGACGAAGCTGACGAGCCGCGCCCCGACCGGGACTTTATCGAGGGCGACCAGCGCACGGTTCTGAGCGGCGGCGACTTCGTAGAGGCTGAATGTGTTGCCGCCGATGCGCGCGGCGAAAAAGACAAAGGCTGCCACCGCGAGCACCGACAGCATACGCTGGCTCGCGCCTGGCAAGGGCCGGATCGCCACAACGGCAATCGCAATCATATAGGGCGTCAATCGCATGTCGGCATAGGCCGAGCCGAAAACGATACGCGGCAACAGAATGAAAACAAGCATCAGAAACGCCGCACTCGCCGCCAAATTGCGCGACAGTTCGAGCTGGCGATAAAGTACCGCGCCGACGGGCAGCAAGCCCAGCAGAATCACCGAGGCGATGTCCCAATCCTGCCAGCGATCGCGCAGCGTCATCACCAGCCACTGCGCCTTGGCGTCCCAGTTGAACCAATCCGCTGTCTGCCCGCCGACATGGCCGCTGCGCCAGGCGACCATCAGCAGAATCGGCGGGGCAAGCGACAGGCAGTGAATACCGGTCCAGTAAAGCGCACGCGGCCATGAGCGGCATCGATCATGCTGGCGGATCAGTTCGGCCGAAAATGCGAGAACGCCAAGCGTTCCCCAACCAAATGTATGCGTAAGCCAAAGGATCGGACCAATGACGACAAACAACGCCGCACGAAGTTTCAGCTTCCCCTGCCGCGCAAGGCGCAACCACAAAGCAAATGCCAGCAGCGCGAGCGACATCGACAGCGCGAAATTGACGAAGCCGAACAGCAAAGGATAGCCCGTGGCGAAAGGCAGCGCGAACATCACCGTCGGAGGCAAGCGGTGGTGGACTTCGCGCGCGACCCACAGCATTCCGGCTACGGTCAGCGCCGGGATCGCCATCACGATCAACTTGACGCCAAGCTCGAGCCCAAAAATTCTGGCCATGGGGACGACCAGCAAATCGACGCCCAAATTGCCGACAAGCGCCCAGTGAAAGTCGAAATAGCGCTGCAGGCTCGGTGACGTTGCAAGGTCGAGCTCGACCCGATAGCGGCCCATGTGCCCGATGAGATCGGTGATCGGCGGGATCGGCGGATAGATGAACGGGACCATCGCCAGCAGGATCATCGCGGCAACGAACGGCCGGCCTTCCCACCACGGGCGCGGACCGGGCGGCGCTGGGGGTGCGGCGGGGGGAATCAAGCGCCGTCGCGCCGGCCGAGCAGCCGCAGCCGCAATGCGTTCAGCTTGATGAACCCCTCGGCGTCGCGCTGATCATAAGCCCCGGCATCGTCTTCGAAAGTGAC
>JAYTAP010000006.1:0-70294 GCA_043737475.1 Sphingomonas sp. | reverse complement strand
AACTAGCGAATGTCCGCTGTCGCAGCGTCGCTTCCTGAACCCGGACAGTCAGCACCCCCCGACTTTCCAGCCTTTTGGGTTGCTAATTACGGGTCCGGAAGCAGACCGGCCGCTGACGACCCATTGCGGGCATTAGCGAACTGCACCCGCCCCGTCGGCCTGCTCTGCTCTGCCTGCCTTCCAAAGCGGTCCTACCGCGATCAATAGAACGGCCACGTTGAATACGACGTTCGGCTCATTGCCTGAGAGTGCTGAGCCTGCACTGTCCAAGACGAGCCAACTGACCAGACCATAGACCACGGTCTTCCGAGCTGGTTTCGGCGCAATAGGATAGAGGTATTTACCAATGCACCAGATGGTCACACCCCATCCGAGTAAGAAGCCTCCTGTAAGCGCCGACAGGAACCTTACGGTAGGTTCCTGATAGCTCATGGTGCCATCAACGGGCCAACTGAGCAGATCGAGGGTGAAGCGAGCGGGTTCAGAAACGCCCGCCGCTCCAAGGAAGAAAACAGGCCCAAAAGACCCAACGACCACCGCCGCCACATTAAACCAGAGTTGATGCCAATCACGACGCATGTAGCCTTCCCCTTTCGCCGGCCTTACCGTCCAGATTGTCCGCTTTCCATCACTTGCAGACCTTGTGCGCTGCCTAGTGCCTTCGGGTGCGGGACGCTTCTGTGATCGGCGGCGTAACCTTACACTGCCCTTACACGACGCGCACATACGAAAACGGACAGCTTTCGCTGTCCGCATTACATACTATAATTCCAACACATTATTGGTCGGGACGACAGGATTCGAACCTGCGACCCCCACACCCCCAGTGTGATGCGCTACCAGGCTGCGCTACGTCCCGACCGAGTGACTGCGTGTAAGATGATGCGCCGTCGAAGGCAACCGCCTTGCCAAGACTATCCCAGTTGCGCGCACGAAGCCGCTCTGTTAGTCGCCGCGGCTTGCCAGCCACCGGCGTAAACAAGAGCAATCATGTTCATATCTCCAGCCTTTGCGCAATCCGCAGCGTCCGCCCCGAGCAGCACGACCGCTTTCATCGTCCAGATGGCGCCGCTGCTGCTGATTTTCGTCATTTTCTATTTCCTGATGATCCGCCCGCAACAGACAGCGATGAAAAAGCATCGAGCCAAAATCGCTGCCGTTAAAAAGGGCGATACGGTTGTCACCGGCGGCGGTCTGGTCGGTAAAGTCACGCGCGTTGAAGCCGAGCAAGTCGAAGTCGAAATCGCAAGCGGGGTAAAAGTCAAAGCGATCACGAGCACGCTCAGCGACGTGACGCCGTTGGGCAGCGCAAAACCGGCGAACGACTGACCAATGCAGCTTGATTTCCCGCGCTGGAAAGTCTGGGCGGTGCTGATCACGGTGCTGCTCGGGCTGGCCTTTGCCATCCCGAATTTCTTCCCGAAATCAGTGACGAACGGCTGGCCGTCCTTCTTGCCAACCACGCGTTTCAATTACGGGCTTGATCTTCAGGGCGGCAGCCATCTGTTGCTCGAAGCCGAGACCAGCGACGTTGCCAAACAAAAGCTCGAAACGATGGAAGAGCTGCTTCGCACCGAGTTCCGTCGCGCCAGCCCGCGCATTGAGATCGGCGATATGTCGTCGGTCGATGGCAAGCTCAGCTTTTTTGTTCGCGATGTGACGCAGCTCGATGCCGCCGTGGAAATTGCGCGCAAACAAAGCAATCCGGTCGGTATCGGCGGGCAGCGCGACTGGGACGTCGCCGTGGTAGATTCAACACGGCTGGTAATGACACCAAGCAAGGCAGGCATCGAGCAGGCGGTCAACGATGCGCTCGACACAGCGCGCGAAGTCGTGGCCAAGCGCATCGACCCGACCGGCACGAGCGAAGCCACAGTCATTCGTCAGGGCAATAACCGCATCCTAGTTCAGGTGCCGGGTTTGCAGGATCCCGAAGGGCTGAAAGCGCTGCTCGGCAAGACGGCAAAGCTCGAATTCAAACTGGTCGATCTGACGGCTGACGATGCCCAGGTCGCGGCCGGACGCGCACCACCCGGCAGCCAGATACTGCCCTATCCCGGCAATCCGGCGGGGATCCCGTTCATTGCAGTCAAACGGCGCGTTATGGTCTCGGGCGACGAGCTGATCGATGCGCAAACTGGCAATGATGCGCAGTCAAACGCAGCCATCGTCAACATCCGCTTCGACGGGCAGGGCGGACGCCGCTTTGCGCGTGTCACGCAGGAAAATACCGGTAAACCATTTGCGATGATCCTCGATGGCGTCGTGCTTTCGGCACCCAATATCAACGAACCGATCCTTGGCGGACAGGCCCAAATCTCGGGCAATTTCACGACGGAAAGTGCGCAGCAACTCGCCATTTCGTTACGCTCGGGGAAATTACCGGTCGCGCTGAAAGTCGTCGAGGAATCAAGCGTTAGCGCCGAACTGGGGCAGGATTCGATCGACAAAGGCGTGCTGGCGGCAGCGCTGGCGACGGCAGCACTCGTTTTCTATATGCTCGTCACCTATTTCCGCTTCGGCATTTACACGACGCTGGCGCTGTTTCTGAACGCGATCCTTGTTATCGCCGGCATGTCGATCATCGGCGCCACGCTGACGCTGCCCGGGATTGCTGGTTTCGTCTTGACGATCGGTGCGGCGGTCGACGCCAATGTGCTGATCAACGAGCGCATCCGTGAAGAAATCAGGCGAGGGCGGCAGACGCTGGCGGCTGTCGAATTCGGCTACAAGGAAGCTTCAACGGCGATTTTCGACGCCAACATCACCAATGTGATTTCGGCGCTGATCCTGTTCTGGTTCGGCTCAGGACCGATCAAGGGATTTGCGGTGGTGCTTGCAATCGGCATCGTGACGTCGGTATTTACAGGCGTCACGTTCACACGGTTGCTCGTTGCCGATTATCTGCGGCGCAATCGCCCGCAAACGCTGACACTGTAAGGCTCGCCCATGCGTCCGCTGAAACTCATTCCCGACAATACCAACTTCCGCTTCCTGCGCTGGCGCTGGGTCGCGGTAGCGCTGTCGATCGTCCTGCTCGTCGCGTCTGTTGCGCTTGTGACGGTGCGCGGGCTGAACTGGGGCGTCGATTTCGTTGGCGGGCAACAGATGCGCGTGACGTTTGCGCAGGCGCCAGACATCGGGTCGCTGCGCAGCCGGTTGGGCGCGCTCGACGTCGGCGATGTCACGATCCAGCAGCTGACCGATCAGCGCACGGTCGATATTCGTGTCCCGCTCGAAGGCAGCCAGAACCCGATCGGCAAATGCCTGAGCGGCAGCGGCGCAACGGCCATGAACGCCGATACCAACAAGATCGCCTCAGCGGTGCGTGCCGAGATCGTAAAATCCTATCCCGGCGTCAATGTCGGGTCGGTCAGTTCGGTTTCGGGCAAAGTCGGCTGCGAACTGTTTTCCACGGGATCGCTTGCGCTGGGGCTGGCAATGGCGGGAATCGCGCTTTTCATCTGGTTCCGCTTCGAATGGCAGTTCGGCGTCGGGGCACTGCTGACGCTGGCGCACGATGTTATTCTGACGTTCGGATTTTTCGCACTGACGCAATTGCAGTTCGATCTGAATGTCGTCGCCGCGATCCTGACAATTATCGGCTATTCGCTGAACGACACCATTGTCTGCTATGATCGCATCCGTGAAAATCTGCGCAAATATCGGTCGATGGATATTGAATCGCTGATCGATCTTTCGACCAACGAAACATTGTCGAGAACCATTACGACATCACTGTCACTGGTCATCACGCTTGCCATTTTGCTGCTTGTCGGTCCCGACACGATATTCGGGTTTACAGCGGCAATGCTGCTCGGCATCGTGATCGGCACGTTTTCGTCCTTCTACATCTCTAACCCGGCGCTGCTTTGGCTGAAAGTCACGGCGGACAGTTTCCTTGAAAAAGGCGCAGTCCGCCCCGGTGCTAATCCCGATGCCGAGCGCGTAACCTTGCGCGAAAAATAATGCCGACGCTGGAGCGTAACGACCGAGCGCCGGGGCCTGCGGTTACCGGATTTGCCGGTGTCTTGATCAAGGTTGACGGCATTGCCAGGCCAGGCGGCGTGATCCTGACGCCTGATGGCGCGTCCGATTGGGACGGCGTGGATTTAGATCAGGCTGTCTGCGATCCCTACCCCGAGTTCATATTGGTCGGAACGGGTGCGGCACTGGCGCGCCCCGATCCGGCGATCGTCGCTGGCTACGAAGCGCGCGGCATCGGCATCGAGGCGATGGACACGCGTGCGGCCGCTCGCGCCTGGGGTGTGCTTCGTGCCGAGGGCCGCTGGATCAGCGCCGCGCTGCAACCGCTTTAAGATGATCGTAGAGTTGGGCGGTGTTCGCTTCCCAGCTGAAATGCGCGACCGTTGCGGCAACGGCTTGACGATCGGCATTGCGCTTCAGAACTTCCGTGATCGCACCGGCAACCGAAACAGGATCGGCCGCTGAAAGCACGCCGGCTTCGGGCCGATCGATTATTTCGCGCGCGCCGCCGACATCGGAAATGATCACCGGCGTCCCCGATGCCAGCGCTTCGATCCACGCGTTGGCGAGGCCCTCGGATGCCGACATCAATACCATCGCATCGGCTGCAGCCAGCCAATCGGCAATCACATCATGCGGCTGGCTGCCAAGAAAGCGGACACGGGCACCGCATGCTGCCGCTTGTTTTTCCAAGGCCGCACGATCCGGCCCTTCCCCGACGATGATGAGTGTTGTGTCGGGGAGCTGTTTCATTGCTTCAATAACAATCGCATGCCGCTTGCGCGCGATCAGCGCGCCGACGCTGACGAGCAGCGGTCCCGACATGCCGACCGCGGTCTTCGCAGCCTCCCGGTCACGGACATAAAACTGTCCGCGATCAACGCCGGTGTAGTGCACGGTTATCCGGTCTTCCGGCATGCCCAGCGCAACCATGTCGGCCTTCAGCGCTGCTGACACTGCAAGCAGCCCCCCCGCTGCGTGGCCTGCTGCAATGATTTGCGCAGCGGTCGAGGGATTGTGACCCCAATAATGAATATCGGCCCCGCGCGCCTTGATCGACACGGGCACGCCCAGTTCGCGGCCGAGAGCGATCGCGGCACAGCCATCGGGCCAGAAAAATTCAGCATCGATCACATCGAAGGCCCAGTCGGAATAAAGCGTTTTCAAGACTGGGCGCAGCGACCGGGCTAGTGACGTTGCATCGAAACGCGCGCCGATCACCGGCCAATGCGCAAACGGAACTCGGTAAATCGTCACATCATTGCGGTGCTCGTACCATGGCAGGCTATAGAAAGCGCGATAGCGCTCAATAAAGCGACCAATCACCGGCGGCGTTCCCCACGGGACAACGAGCCGCAGATCGACGTCGGGATGGGCCGCCAGTCCACAGGTCTGCAATTCCACAAACGGGCCGAAACTGGGCCGCAACGCATCAGGATAAAGCGTTGAAAGCGTTAGGACGCGGAGCATGGCAGCGCGGCTAGCACAAAGCCGTTGTCATTCGAATAACGCTGCCCGCGTGATCAGGGGATAAGCGAACAATATGTCGCTGCCCGCTTCGACTTCGACAGCAGCCGACCCCTCGATCATCCAGCATTCCCCGGCAACGAACCGCGCGCCGTCGATTGCTCCGCCACCAGTTACGGGGATCAGCCACCCGGGCAATTGCGGCGGCAGTGACAGCGACCGCGCGCCGCTCCACGACCAGCGCTCCAGAACAAATTTGCCGCCTTCGCACAATATGCTTCGCCCGCCACCGATATCGCCGGGGATCGGCGGCGCAACAAATGGCACCGCATCACTCACGGCAACGCCCGCTTGCAGATGCAATTCGCGTGGGCGACCATAATCATACAGCCGATACGTCAGATCGACATTCTGCTGCACTTCGATCAGCGTCAGCCCGGCACCGATTGCGTGAACGGTCCGCGCCGCGGAATAAATCACGTCGCCGGCCTTTGCCGGTTTCCAGTCGACCAGCGTTTCAATGCTCCCGTCCAGCGCGGCCGAACGCAAAGTCGCTGAATCCACCGACACATGCGTGCCCAGTGCAATCGTCGCATCGGGCTCGGCGGCAAGGATCACCCAAGCCTCGTCCTTGCCGCGTTCGCGCCCGGCGGCCTGCGCTGTCGCATCGTCCTCATGAACCTGAATCGACAGTTTTTCGCTGGTGAACAGATATTTGACCATCAGATCCGGATTGCGGCCTTCAGGCGCCTCGAACCAGATTTCCCCGATTTTGGCACCTGACGGATTATCGAAACCGGGCCAGAGCGAGGTGCGCCCCCACGGCTTTTCGACAGTAATGGTGGTGAGCTTGGTTGCGGTCATCGTGCGATAATAGCGAAGTTGGCAGACGGGTTCCATGCCGCTAAGACCGTAAACATGCCTATTGCCCACAGCCGTTCGGTTTCCGTCATTGCCGCGCTCGCGGTCCTCGCCACAATCAGCGGTTGCGCCACCAGCCGGAAAAAGTCCGACACCGCTTACATCGCCCGCGATGTCGACACGCTTTATGCCACGGCCAAGGATCGGCTCGACCGCAATCAGTATAAACTTGCCGCGGCACTTTTCGACGAAGTCGAGCGCCAGCACCCCTATTCGCCATGGGCCCGCCGCGCGCAGCTAATGAGTGCTTTTTCGAATTACATGGCGCGCGATTATATTAAATCGACTGAGTCAGCGACGCGCTTCCTGTCGATCCATCCCGGTAACCGCGATGCGCCTTATGCCTATTATCTGATCGCGCTGAATTATTACGAGCAGATCACCGATGTGACGCGCGACCAGAAAATCACGCAGCAAGCGCTCGATTCGATGGGCGAGCTGATCCGCCGTTACCCCGACACGCGCTATGCCGCCGATGCGCGGTTGAAGATCGATCTGGTCAACGATCACCTGGCCGGCAAGGAAATGGAAATCGGCCGCTTTTACCAGCGCCGCGCGCAATGGCTGGCGAGCGTTGTCCGGTTCCGCAAAGTCATCGACAGCTATGATACGACCACGCACACGCCCGAAGCATTGCTGCGACTGACCGAAAGCTATCTTGCGCTGGGGGTTCGCGACGAAGCCAGGAAATCGGCAGCGGTTTTGGGGGCTAACTATCCCGGCACAAAATGGTATGCGCGCGCTTACGAGCTCGTGCAAAAGAACCCAGCGTAACGCTAAAGGAGCGAAATGCTCCAATCGCTTGCCATTCGTGATGTTGTCCTGATCGAAGCGGTCGATCTGAGTTTCGAGCGTGGTCTCGTCGTGATCACCGGCGAGACGGGCGCAGGCAAATCGATCCTGCTCGACGCATTGGGTCTGGCGCTCGGCAGCCGCGCCGCAACTGGATTAGTGCGGCAAGGAGCGACCCAGAGCAGCATCACCGCTGCATTCGATTTTGATCCCGACGTCGCAACGGCATTGAACTCAAACGACCTTGACGCGGATCCAGACGAGCAAATCATCATTCGCCGGACAGTGAAAGCCGATGGCGGCAGTCGCGGTTTCATCAATGACCAGCCGGTTTCGGGTGCACTGCTGCGTGAGATCGGCGCCATGCTCGTCGAGATACACGGCCAGCATGATGATCGCGGATTGCTTGCGCCTGCCGGACATCGCGCGCTGCTCGATGCGTTCGCCAGAGTTGATCTGGGCTCGGTCGGTGCGACTTTTCGGGCGATGCGCGTTGCCGAAGCAAGCTTAGAAAATGCAAAATCAGCCCTCGACGATGCCGAACGCGACCGTGACTGGCTGACACACACCGTTGCCGAACTCGATGCCTTTGCGCCTGAACCTGGCGAGGAAGAAATGCTCGCCGCCGCCCGCGCCACGATGCAACGCGGCGAACGACTATCGGGCGAACTTGAAGAGCTGAACGGGTTGCTCGAAGGCCCAGACGGTGCACTGCCAAAGCTACGCGCTGCGGCTCGTGCACTCGACCGGGTGTCGCGTGACCACCCGGCTTTGGCCGAAGCACTCGCCGCGATCGACCGCGCGATCATCGAAAGCACCGAAGCCGAGGAGCAACTGGCAGCTGCGGCACGCGCGCATATTTATGATCCGTCGCGGCTGGAGGCGGACGAAACACGTCTGTTCGAGCTGCGGGGGTTGGCGCGAAAGCATCGTGTCGCGCCTGACGATCTGGCTGCGCTTGCCGATGAACTGCGCGCGAAACTGAACGCAATCGAAGCTGGCGGAGCGGGGCTTGCCAAACTCGAAGCCGAAGTTGCGGCGACGCACGCTGCCTTTGCAACTGCAGCAGACGCGCTGACGTCGGCGCGGGGTGCAGCGGCAGCCCGGCTCGATGTCGCCGTGGCAGGCGAACTGGTTCCTCTGAAGCTCGACGCTGCGCGGTTCCGCACGGTGGTTGCGCCGGGGCCGGAAAGCGAAGCGGGGCACGATCGCGTCGAATTCGAAGTCTCGACCAATCCCGGCGCGCCGTTTGCCCCGATGACCAAGATCGCGAGCGGCGGCGAACTCTCGCGCTTCATCCTCGCGCTGAAAGTCGCGCTGGCTGAAGAAGGCGGCGCGGGCACAATGATCTTCGACGAAATCGACCGCGGCGTCGGGGGTGCCGTCGCGAGCGCGATCGGTGATCGCCTTGCGCGACTTGCGAGGGGGCGCCAAGTGCTGGTCGTCACACACAGCCCGCAAGTCGCGGCGCGCGGCGGCGAGCATCTCCTGATCGCGAAGAACAGCGATGGCCTGGTGACGCGCACGAATCTGCGCACGCTGGATGCGGGCGAGCGGCAGGAGGAAATTGCGAGGATGCTGTCAGGGGCTGAGGTGACCGACGAGGCGAGGGCGCAGGCGGCAAGGTTGGTGGCGGCGTGAACTCTTCAAACGCAGAGACCCGGCGGATGTGGCGAACGATAAGTGCAACCTAAGCTGGGACCGCTTTATTGGCGGTCGGCCCTCTTCTGTTGATGACAGCCCTGATCGTAAAGACATATAGCGATTCAAGTGCGTTGGATCCTGATCGACCGCTAATCTACAACGTAATTCGGTTCGTCGTCGCTTCTACGGTTGCAATGTTCAACTTGATTGCAGGAGTTTGGTTGGGGATCCGCCCTCGAGTCTGCCTAATCAAGGGAATGTTGGTCGCAGCAGCGATCGTCGTAATCGGATTCCCTTTAATTTGGGCGCCGCTTTTCCAATGACTGAAGCCGATGCCGCCAATCGCCTGATGCGCCTTGCGCGGGAAATTGCGCGGCATAACAAGCTGTATCATGACAATGACGCACCCGAGATTACGGATGCGGAATACGACGCGCTGATCCGCGAGAACGGAGCACTGGAGTCGAAGTTTCCGAATCTGGTGCGCGCGGACTCGCCGTCGAAGGCCGTGGGGGCCGTGGCCACATCGGCCCTCGCGAAGGTTACCCATGCCAAGCCGATGCTCAGCCTCGACAATGCCTTTGCCGATGACGAAGTCGAAGAGTTCGTCGCGCGCGTGCGGCGGTTTTTGAATCTGCCAGCCGATGCGCCGGTTGGTTTGACGGCAGAACCGAAGATCGACGGCCTGTCCTGTTCGCTCCGTTACGAAGAAGGCTTGCTAGTGCAAGCGGCGACGCGCGGCGACGGGGCGGTCGGCGAAGACGTGACGCCCAATGTGCGCACGATTGCCGACATCCCGCAGCAGCTTGCAGGATCCCCGCCCCACCTGTTCGAAATCCGTGGCGAGATTTACATGGCAAAGGACGACTTCGCGGCGCTCAACGAACGGCTTGCCGGCGAACGGGTCTTCGCCAACCCGCGCAATGCCGCGGCAGGATCGCTCCGCCAAAAGGACGCCAGCGTTACCGCGAGCCGCCCTTTGCGTTTTCTGGCACATGGCTGGGGCGAAGTTTCCGACACGCCCGGTGCAACGCAGATGGACGTGATGGAAGCGATCGCAAGCTGGGGCGTTCCCGTCAGCGATCTCCTGATCCGCGCCGAGACGACTGACGCCCTGAAGCATTATCGCAAAATCGAAACAGGGCGCGCCGACTTGCCCTTCGATATTGACGGGGTCGTTTACAAGGTCGACCGCCTCGACTGGCAGGCGCGGCTCGGTTTCGTCGCCAAAGCCCCGCGCTGGGCCATCGCGCATAAATTTCCCGCAGAACGCGCGCAAACGACGTTGCTTGACATCGATATTCAAGTCGGGCGGACGGGCAAGCTAACGCCGGTTGCCAGGCTTGAGCCCGTGACGGTTGGCGGGGTGGTCGTGACCAATGCGACACTCCACAATGCCGACGAAATTGCGAGGCTCGGGGTGCGGGTGGGTGATCGCGTGAGCATCCAGCGCGCGGGCGACGTGATCCCGCAGGTGCTTGAGAATCTGACGCCGCAAATCGATCGAGCGGTGTTCGTGTTTCCAAGCCTGTGCCCGGAATGTCAGTCCGACGCCGTGCGCGAAGACGGCGAGGTCGACATCCGCTGCACCGGCGGGCTGATTTGCCCCGCGCAACGGATCGAACGGCTGAAACATTTCGTGTCGCGCGGCGCGCTCGACATCGATGGCCTTGGTGACAAGACCATCGTCGAATTTTTCGAGCTGGGCTGGTTGCATAGTCCGGCTGATATTTTCCGGCTGAAATCGCACCGCGACGAATTGCTGTCGCGTGAGGGCTGGAAAGCAAAGTCGGTCGACAATCTTCTTGCCGCGATCGAAGCGAAACGTGCGCCCGATCCGATCAAGTTTCTCTTCGGTCTCGGTATCCGCCATGTCGGCGCGGGAACGTCGAAAGACATTGTCCGCGCGTTCGTGAGTGTCGAGCGCCTTGCCGAAATCGCGCAGCATGACGATGCCGTTGCCGAATTGTCGAGCGTCGAAGGGGTTGGCCCTGTCGTGGCGCAATCACTCGTCGATTTCTTTCACGAAGAGCATAACCGCGCGGCATGGGACGATTTGCTGGGTGAAGTGTCGCCGCCTGCGCACGTTTCGAATATCAAGGCATCTGCGATCACTGGCAAGACAATCGTCTTTACCGGATCACTTGAAACAATGAGCCGCGACGAAGCCAAAGCACAGGCCGAGGCGCTCGGCGCGAAAACATCGGGTTCGGTCAGCGCAAAGACTGACCTGATCGTCGCAGGGCCGGGTGCCGGGTCGAAGCTCAAAAAAGCCACTGAGTACGGTATTGACGTCATCGACGAAAATGCGTGGGCGGCAATTGTAGCGGCGGTTGCAGCCTGATAACTTTCATGATCGCCCGCCCAGGGGGCTGTAGCAATTTTAAGGATGATCCATGACAATGTTGCGTGCGCTATTTTTGGCTTCCGTCGCGTTAACGGTTCCCGCCGCCGTTCAAGCCAAAACCCAACACGTACAATCGACCAAGGCAAAGCCCGAACTGGGCACGTGGGGGGTTGACCTCAGTGGACGCGACACAAGCGTAAAGCCAGGCGACGATTTCTGGAAACATGTCAACGGGACATGGGACAAGACCGTGGCCATTCCGGCGGACCGGACCGCGACAGGATCGTTTGTCGTCCTGTCGGATCGTGCCGAAGCACAGGTGCGCGCCATTGTCGAAGACGCCGCTCAGAAGGGCGGTGCAAAGGGAACGCCCGCGCAACAGATCGGCGATCTTTACGGCAGCTGGATGGACGAAGCCGCGATCGAAGCGCGGGGTACGGCACCGCTCAAGCCCTACCTCGACCGCATTGCCGCCTTGCAGTCACGCGGCGACTTGATCAAGCTCTGGGGAACGCGCGATTATCATTTGCCCGCCGAAATCGGCGTCACGATCGATCCCAAGGATCCCAGCCGCTATATTGCCGGCGTCGTTCAATCTGGCATCACCCTGCCCAACCGTGATTATTATCTAAAGGAAGACGGCAAGTTTCCCGGGTTTCGGACCGCCTATAAAGCCTATATTGCACAGATGCTGACATTGGCGGGTTTCGACGCCGCATCAGTCCGCGCCGACCGGATATTGGCACTCGAAACCGAAATTGGGAAAATCCACTGGACGCCCGAGCGCAGTCGTGACCTTTCGCAAAGCCTCAATCCGATGAGCCCGGCCAAACTTGCGGAACTCGCACCGCAATTCGACTGGCCAACCTTGCTCAGTGATATGGGTCTTGCCAGCGTCGATACCATCGTTGTCCGCCAAACCACGGCGATTGCGGACGTAGGCAAGCTGCTCGACAGTGTTCCGTTGTCGACGTGGAAAGATTATGTCGCTTTCCATTTTATCAACGACAACGCCGCAACATTGCCGAAAGCATTCGACGAAGCCTATTTCAACTTCTTCGCCAAGACCTTGCGCGACCAGCCGCAACAACGCGACCGGTGGAAACGCGGCATCGGCACTGTTAACGCGTTGCTCGGTGAGGCGATCGGCCAGCTTTATGTTGCCAAGCATTATCCGCCCGCAAGCAGCGCGCAGATGGGCGAACTTATCACAAACCTTCGCGCCAGTTTGGAGGAGCGGATCAAAACCAATAACTGGATGGACGAACCGACGCGTGCAGAGGCCTTGAAAAAGCTCGCCGCATTCGATCCGCGGATCGGGCACCCCGACAAGTGGATCGATTATTCATCGATCGACGTGCAGCGCGGCGACCTGTTCGGTAACATGCGACGCGGCGGAAAATTCCAGTGGAACCTCGCGTTGTCGCGATTGCCAAAGCCTGTGGACCGCGGCCTGTGGGTCATGACGCCACAGGTGGTGAACGCCTATTATAGTCCGCTAACAAACCAGATCGTATTTCCGGCCGCGATCCTGCAACCGCCGTTTTTCGATCCGAGTGCCGATCCGGCTGTAAACTATGGCGGCATCGGTGCCGTGATCGGGCACGAGATCGGACATGGTTTCGACGATCAGGGGCGGCGTTTCGATGCCACCGGCCTGTTCCGCGACTGGTGGAGCCCGGCCACGGCTGCTGCTTATCAGAAACGCACCGACATGCTGGGCGCGCAATTCGACAAGATCGAAGCACTGCCGGGACTGAACCTCAAGGGCAAGCTCGGCATGGGCGAAAACATCGGCGACCTGTCCGGCCTGGAAATGGCCTATGGTGCATGGCGGCGTTATGTCGCCAAGCACGGCGAAGGCCCGAAACGCGACGGGCTGACCGGCGACCAGCGCTTCTTCATGGCGTTCGGCCAGATCTGGCGCGGCAAGCGGCGCGAGGGTGCGCTGCGCGAGCAAATCTTGAATGGTCCGCACAGCCCCGAATTCGTGCGCGGGAACGCGGTGCGCAATGTCGATGCGTGGTACAAAGCGTTCAACGTGAAGCCCGGCGACAAGCTCTATATCGCGCCCGAACAGCGCGTGAAAATCTGGTAACGGGAACGCTCTTGGGCAAAAGGAAACCCCCGTCCGGGCTGTCCGGGCGGGGGTTTCCTTTATCGGAATACCGATGGATCAGGCGCTGTGCGCAAGTGCTGCCAAAAGTAACAGCGCCACGATGTTTGTAATCTTGATCATCGGATTGACGGCTGGACCGGCCGTGTCCTTGTAGGGATCACCGACGGTGTCACCGGTCACCGCAGCCTTGTGCGCTTCCGATCCCTTGCCGCCGTGGTTGCCGTCCTCGATATACTTCTTGGCATTATCCCACGCACCGCCGCCCGAGGTCATCGAAATGGCAACAAATAGCCCGCCAACGATCACGCCCAGCAGGAGAGCACCAAGCGCCGCAAAGCCCGAAGCCTGTCCCGCAACTGCGGTGATCACGAAATAGACCACGATGGGCGCAAGCACCGGCAACAGCGAAGGAAGGATCATTTCCCTGATCGCCGCTTTTGTCACGAGGTCAACAGTGCGTGCATAATCGGGCTTTGATTCATAGGTCATGATGCCAGGGTTTTTGGCGAACTGATCACGCACGTCCTTTACCACTTCACCCGCCGCGCGGCCCACGGCCGTCATGCCCATTGCGCCGAAAAGATAGGGGAGCAGCGCGCCGAGCAGCAAGCCGACGATGACATACGGATTTTTGAGGCTGAAATCGACGTCGAGGTTGGGAAAGAACTCGTCGAGATCGGTCGTGTACGCCGCAAACAGCACCAGTGCGGCGAGACCTGCCGAACCGATGGCATAGCCTTTGGTCACAGCCTTGGTCGTGTTGCCGACGGCATCCAATGCGTCAGTCTTCGTGCGCACACTGTCATCGAGGCCGGCCATTTCGGCAATGCCACCGGCGTTGTCGGTTACCGGTCCATAGGCATCAAGCGCGACAACCATGCCCGCGAGTGCGAGCATCGATGTGGCGGCAAAGGCAATGCCGATCAGGCCTGCAAGCTGATAGGCAATAATGATGCCTGCGCAGATTACCAGGGTGGGCAGTGCAGTCGATTCAAGACTGATCGCCAGCCCCTGAATGACATTGGTGCCGTGGCCGGTTTCCGATGCCTTGGCGATCGAGCGCACCGGACGGTAATTCGTGCCCGTGTAATATTCAGTGATCCAGATGAGGAGGCCGGTGATGACCAGTCCGAGCAACATGCAGTAATAAAGCATGCGCCCTGTGAATCCGCCAGTGCCGTCAAGGTTGGCACCGATGACCGCGTTCATATCGCCGAGTGCGTAACTGGTCGCAAACCAGATCACGACAGCCGACGAAACAGCCGTCACGATGAAGCCCTTGTACATCGCGCCCATGATGTTCGTTCCGCCGCCCAGACGGACGAAATACGTGCCGAAGATCGACGTGATGATGCAGACGCCACCAACCAGAAGAGGCAGGCTCATCAACGGGAGCAACGCATCGCCCGCGCCTTTCACAAGCAGCGCGATCAGCACCATCGTCGCGCCAATCGTCACGACATAGGTTTCGAACAAATCGGCCGCCATGCCGGCACAATCGCCGACATTGTCGCCGACGTTATCGGCAATCACCGCAGGGTTGCGGGGATCGTCTTCGGGAATTCCGGCTTCGACTTTGCCGACCAGATCGGCACCGACGTCGGCAGCTTTGGTGAAAATACCGCCGCCGAGACGCGCGAAAATCGAGATCAGCGATGCGCCGAACGCCAGCGCTACAAGGGCGTCGATAACGATGCGGTCATTCGGCAAATAGCCTGCCGGACCGATGAGATAAGCAAAAAAACCGGCAATCGAAATCAGCGCCAATCCGGCGACCAGCATGCCCGTGATCGCGCCGGCACGGAACGCCATCGTCAGCCCCTGCTGAAGCCCTTCGGAGGCTGCCTGCGCCGTTCGGACGTTTGCGCGTACCGAAATATTCATGCCGATGAAGCCAGTTGCGCCCGAAAGGATCGCGCCAAGCAGGAAGCCGACAGCCGATGTCAGCCCGAGAAAATAGCCGACCAGCACCGCAACGATGACGCCGACAATCGCAATCGCACGATATTGCCGCGAGAGATAAGCTTGCGCCCCTTCCTGAATGGCGGCTGCGATTTCCTGCATCTTGGCATTGCCCGCCGACGCACGCAGCACCTGCCCACTCGTGAAAATCCCGTAGAGAACGGCCAGAAAGCCGCACCCGATGGCAAAAAGAACCAAATTCATGAGCCGGACATCCCCTTTTACCATCGGCAGGCCGCGCTTGTGCGTGGCGTTCGTTGATCGGCGCTATAGAAGCGACATTTGACGCAATGCAACCTTATCCGTGCACGTAGCCAAGCGTTTCGGGCAAATCGACGGGGCCAATGCTGTTATGGAGGGCCAGACCAGCACCTGCACGAAACGTCCCGATGCGCGTTGCGGCAACGGGCAAAGCCACATCCGGGGCGGCAGCAAAAAGCAGCTCATAGTCATCGCCAGCCGTGATCGCGGTCATGAGATCGCCAACATGCGGGACGGCGTCCAGGTCGATCGTCAGCCCCAGACCGCTTGCCGCTGCCATGCGCTGCGCATCGATCAGCAAGCCATCAGAGACGTCCATCATTGCGTGGACGATAGGGGCGAGGGCTTGGCCCTCGGCAAGGCGCGGGACCGGGCGGCGATAGGCATTCAAATGCTCCGGATCGCCCGCAAGACCCAAGCCTGCACGACCGATCACCCCGGTTATACAAAGCGCGTCACCTGCCTTGGCGCCGGACCGCGACGGCGCATGCACGCTCTGCCCGATCGCAGTCAGCGACAACACCCGCGGTCCCCGCACGGTGTCGCCACCGAACAGCGCGACGTCGAAGTACGCCAGCGCCTCCCCCAACCCCCGCACGAATGCCGTGTCCCACTTGTCGTCGCTGAGCGGGTAGCCAAGCAGAACCCCGACCGGCACTGCGCCCTTTGCGGCCAGATCCGAAAGGTTCACTGCCAGCAGTTTCCAGGCAACGTCACCCACGGGATCGTTGGGCCGAAAATGCACCCCGTCAACAAGCACATCATGCGTAAAGACGAGATCGCCGAGCACTGCGGCGTCATCCATCAACCCTCGCGCCGCGGGGTGCGTTGCGTGCGGGCTTAGGAGAGCTAAGAAATCACGCTCGTTCATTCGGAACTTGGATCAAACCGCTTGCTTGAAGCGGTGGGACGCTTTCCTTTGAGCACACCTGCTGCGTTGCCGTTCCAACCCTTGTCGGAATGCCAGACGGCTTGCTCGCCGATTTTTATCACTAACTTTTCGGGCTTTTCCCACTTTTGAAAGACACCGACCCGAAAATGTGACACTAGCAAACGCATACCTTCAGCAGTTTTCTCATAATCAATTCTGCTACTTGCGTGCAGCCCATCCCAGTCTGGGCAAACCACGCAAATGTCGGGCTGTTTACCTGCGAATTGCAACATCCTTTGATCGTTGATGCGTGAATGCCGATAATAGATTGCTTGTCGCAGAGCATGGGCAAACTCCTTCTTGAACAGGAAGGATTTTTTGAACTCCCAGCCAACGATATAATTCGTGGACTTGCATACGGACAAGGCGTCTAGGCGGTAGGTGTCACCAGATAGCGGATCGGTAGCCTCGACTTCGAGAGTGAAATCAAAACTCGACGATAGATTTTCAATCACCCAGTCGCGAGCCTGTTGCTCTGTCAATGTCCGCAGGTCGGCCCCACGGTCACCCATCGCTCACGCGCTCGATATCCGCGCCCACCGCCGACAGCTTCTCCTCGAGCCGTTCATACCCGCGATCGAGATGATACACCCGCTGGACTTGCGTCTCGCCTTTCGCCGCCAAGCCGGCAATGACCAGCGACATCGATGCGCGCAGGTCGGTTGCCATCACGGGGGCGCCTTGCATTTCCTTAACGCCGCGCACGACCGCGGACCGCCCGCGCACGGCAATGTCTGCACCCATCCGCGCCAATTCGGGAACATGCATGTAACGGTTTTCGAAAATGGTTTCGGTCAGCACGCTTGCGCCATCGGCCAGACAAAGCATTGCCATAAACTGCGCCTGCATGTCGGTGGCGAACCCTGGATATGGCGCGGTCGATAGTGTCAGTGGCCCGAGCTTGCCGTCCGATTTCACGCGGATCGTCGACGCGGTTGTCTCGATCCCCACGCCCGCTTCTTTCAGCGCGTCAAGCGTCGCCCCCATCTCGGCGGGATCGGCGTTGACCAGTTCGATCTCGCCGCCCGCGATCGCGACGGCACAGGCATAGCTCCCTGCCTCGATCCGGTCGGGCATGACGGCGTAAGTCGCGCCGTGCAGCCGGTCGCGCCCCTCAATCGTCAGCGTTTCGGTGCCGACGCCGTCGATGCTGGCCCCCATCGCAATCAGGCAGCGGCACAGATCAACGATTTCGGGCTCGCGTGCGGCGTTCTCGATCACGCACGTGCCCTTGGCGCGCACGGCAGTCATCAGAGCATTTTCGGTTGCGCCGACCGAAACGATCGGAAAGCGCATCGTTCCGCCTGGAACGCGGCCGCCGGGCGTCGACACTTTGACATAGCCCGCAAGCATCTCGACGGTCGCGCCGAACGCTTCCAGCGCTTTCAGGTGGAGGTCGATCGGCCGGTTGCCGATCGCACAGCCGCCTGGCAGCGACACCGTCGCTTCGCCCATCCGCGCCAGCATGGGGCCGAGCACGAGGATCGACGCGCGCATCTTGCGAACGATATCATAAGGCGCGGTTGTGGCCGTCACCCGTTGCGCCCGCGCTGTCATCACCCGCCCGAAATCTTCCGGCCGCGCGCCTTCGATCATTGTCGAAACGCCGAGCTGATTGAGCAAATGCCCAAAACTGTCGACATCGGCGAGCCGCGGCAGATTGCGCAGCGTCAGCGGTTCATCAGTGAGCAGCGCACAGGGCAGCAGCGTCAGCGCGCTGTTCTTGGCACCCGAAATGGGCAGGCGCCCCGACAGGCGATTGCCGCCCCTGATGTGAATACGATCCATCGCGGCTGTTTAGCGGGTGGCGACAGCCGCGCAAGCCGAGCAACAAAAAGGCCGGCACCATCGCTGGTGCCGGCCTATTCGAACTCCATTCAGGGTAGACAGAGTTTCGGGGGCAAGAGGTTAGGCGACAGCTTCGAGTTGAGCCGTCATGTCTTCGGGATCGCGCAGGACATAGCCGCGGCCCCAGACGGTTTCGATATAGTTTTCGCCGCCGCAGGCCATGCTGAGCTTCTTGCGCAGCTTGCAGATGAAGACGTCGATGATCTTGAGTTCGGGTTCGTCCATGCCGCCATAAAGGTGGTTCAGGAACATTTCTTTGGTAAGCGTCGTGCCCTTGCGCAGCGAAAGCAGCTCGAGCATCGCATATTCCTTGCCGGTCAGGTGGACGCGGGCACCGTCGACTTCGACCGTCTTGGCATCGAGGTTCACGGCGAGCTTGCCAGTGCGGATCACTGATTGCGAATGGCCCTTCGAGCGGCGGACGACAGCGTGGATGCGGGCAACGAGTTCGTCGCGGTGAAAAGGCTTGGTAACATAATCGTCGGCACCGAAACCGAAGCTGCGAACTTTGCTGTCCATTTCGGAAATGCCGCTCAAGATCAGCACGGGGGTCTGCACCTTGGCGACACGCAGTTTCTTCAGGACGTCATAGCCGTGCATGTCGGGCAGATTGAGGTCGAGACAGATGATGTCGTAATCATAAAGCTTGCCGAGGTCCAAGCCTTCTTCGCCCAGATCGGTCGTGTAGACGTTGAACCCTTCAGTCGTCAGCATCAATTCGATTGCTTTTGCCGTCGTCGGTTCGTCTTCGATCAACAATACACGCATCCGTGTAACCCCTTTTGCCACCCGTGAAATTCATTAACCAAAAAACCTATGAAGGGAAAAGGTTAATTTCGTCTTAAGTCGCGGCGCTGCGCGGGTCGTGACCCTGCACCGTCGAAGGGGGATTGCGTGGCGCGCATAAGCGGGTAGGCTTAGCGACAACAATAAGACTCTAGGGGATCCCTTATGATTTTCGGTCGCGTCAAATCAATTGATGCCATTTTAGCGACGGCAGAGCAGAAATCGCTGCACCGCACGCTCGGCGCGTTTCAATTGACGTTGTTCGGCATCGGCTGCGTCATCGGCACTGGGATTTTTGTGTTGACCGCTGCAGGAGCGCAAAAAGCGGGCCCTGGCTTGCTGCTTGCGTTCGCGATTGCGGGCGCGATCTGTATTGTGGCGGCGCTCTGTTATGCCGAAATCGCATCGATGCTGCCCGTAGCAGGCTCCGCTTACACCTATACCTATTCGGTAATGGGCGAGTTGCTCGCCTGGACCGTGGGATGGGCGCTGGTGCTCGAATATGCCGTCGCCGCCAGTGCCGTTTCGGTCGGCTGGTCAGGGTATTTCAGCGGGACGATATTGAACGAATTTCTCGGCATCCAACTGCCTGCTTATCTCGCTGCGGGGCCGCTTGCGCTTGGTGGTGCACCGGGCGGGTTCATCAACCTGCCCGCGGTCATCATCGCACTTCTCGTGACGTGGCTGTTGATGATCGGAACGAGCGAAAGCGCGCGTGTCAATGCCATCCTCGTTGCGATCAAAGTGACAGCGCTAACGGCATTCATCTTTCTGACGCTCCCGTCCGACCGCTTCAGCATGGACAACTTCAACCCGTTTCTCCCCGCCGGCGTCTTCGGTGGCTTTGGTTCGGGCATTGGCGCTGTAGGCGCGGCAGCGACGATCTTTTTCGCTTATGTCGGCTTCGACGCCGTTTCCACGGCAGCTGAAGAAACCAAGGATCCACAGCGCAACGTCCCCATCGGACTGATCGGCTCGCTCGGATTTTGTACGGTGTTCTACATTCTCGTTGCAGCGGGCGCGGTTGGCACGATCGGCGGCCAGCCGATCATGGGGCCGAACGGCATACCGTTCCCTGCAGGTTCAGAAGAACTTGCCCGCCAATGCGCCACTTTTGCGGCTGATCAGTTGCCTCTCGTCTGCTCGAACGAAGCGCTGGCGCATGTGCTGCGCCAAATTGGATGGAGCGGCATCGGCAATATGCTCGGCATTGCGGCCTTCGTCGCGTTGCCCTCGGTTATCCTGATCCTGCTGTTCGGACAGACGCGTATCTTTTTCGTGATGTCGCGTGATGGTCTGCTCCCCGAAGGGCTTTCGAAGATTCACCCCAAGTGGAAAACACCGTATGTTGTTACTGCGATAACAGGCGGCGTCGTTGCCTTTGCCGCGGCATTTCTCCCCGTTGGAGCCCTGGCCGATATTGCCAACGCTGGCACGCTCTATGCGTTCATGATGGTCGCGATTGCCGTGATGATGCTGCGCAAGCGCGAACCGAACCGCCCGCGCAGCTTCAAGACCCCGGCACTTTGGCTTATCGGGCCGTTGACGATCGCAGGGTGTGTATTCCTGTTCCTCAACTTGCCGTTTGAAGCGATGATCGTTCTGCCCTTATGGGGCGCAGTGGGCTTGGTAATTTATTATGCTTACGGATATCGCAAGAGCCACCTTGGCCAGGGTCGCGACGAATTCCATGACCAGGACGCCGATATCCCGCCGACGCCGGGGACCGTTTAGGCTAACCGCACATCGACCAGCGCCCTGAGGTCAGCCTCGGGGCGCGGGCCGTAATGGCTGATACATTCGGCCGCACAGACGGCTCCCATGACAAGACTGTCATGCAACGAGCGGCCTTCGAGTTGCCCTGCGAGAAACCCGCTGGTGAATGTGTCGCCAGCGCCCGTCGTATCGATGATATGCGCTACGGGTTCGGCCGAAACTTCGGCACGTTCGCCATTCTGGATTGCCACGGCACCTTCGGCACCGCGCGTGACGACCAGCGTCGGGATTTGGGCCGAAAGTGCCGCCACCGCCGCTTCGAAGTCGTCGGTTTGCATCAGCGCGGCCACTTCCTCGTCGTTGCAGAACAGAGTGTCGATCGTGCTGTCCGCAATCAGCGCCAAAAAGTCGTCGCGATAAAGCCCCATCAGATAAAGAGCTGACAATGCGAAAAAGACTTTGCAGCCACCGCGCTTTGCCGCCGCCATGGCGCGCTTGATTGCCGCCTGCGGTTCGGGCGCATCCCACAGATAGCCCTCGATCAGCAGATACTTCGCATTTGCAATCTGGTCTTCGTCGATGGCACTGGCAGGCAAACGGTGCGCGGCAGCGAGGGCGGTATTCATGGTGCGTTCGCCATCGGGCGCAATCAGGATCAGGCACCGGGCGGTCGGCGGGGGCGCCGGGACAGGGGGCACGTCGAACGCAATGCCAATGGCGCGCATGTCGTGCGTGAACACTTCGCCCAGTTGGTCGTTGGCAACCTGTCCGATAAAAGCGCATTGGTGCCCCAGCGCTGCCAGCCCTGCGAGAGAATTGGCGGCGGACCCGCCCGATATCTCGCGTGCCGGTCCCATCGCGGCGTAAAGCGAAACCGCACGATCGCCGTCGATCAGTTGCATCCCGCCCTTGATCAGCCCCTGCTCGGCCAGAAATGCCTCACTGGCATTGGCAAGCACATCGACGATGGCGTTGCCGATGGCGATAACGTCGTATTTGGTGGTCATGATGTCTTGTTCGCCCTGAGCCTGATATGGCGCCGTCCTTTACTTTCTATTTGGCAAAGGGAAAGAGGGGGTCATGATACGCGTTGCCGCAATCGCCCTGTTCCTGCTCGCATCCGCCTGTGCAACCACGCCGCCGCCCAAACCACGCGCCGTGCCGACGCTGAGCATCCCCATGCGGCCGACTGGCCTCGAACGCGTGCTCGGTCAGGATACGAAAGCGCTGACGGCATTGTTCGGCGTAGCGGATCAGGATGTACGCGAAGATGGTGCGCGGCGGTTGCAATTTGCTGGGCCGTTCTGCATTCTCGATGCCTATCTTTATCCGGCGCGTAGCGGCGCTGAGCCCGTGGTTACCTATCTCGACGCCCGCCAGCCCGACGGCAAGGACATCGACCGCGCGTCATGCGTCGCTGCTCTCATCAGGCGCAAGGAGGCGCGATAAGGCCCAGTCGGCTGCCTCACGCACCACCGCGTCATCGTCGTTGGTAAGTGTTTGTAGCGGCGCGATGAGCCGACTATCGCTGCTGTTTCCTGCGGCAATGCACGCGTTGCGAACCATGCGGTTGCGACCAATGCGCTTGATCGGTGACCCTGAAAAGACCTGCCGAAACGCGCCGTCATCAAGGGCCAGCAAATCGCCAAGCTCTGGCGCGGCCAGTTCGGCGCGTGCGACAAAAGCCTTGTTTGCTGCTGCACTGTCGGCAAATTTGTTCCATGGGCAGACAGCAAGACAATCATCGCAGCCGTAAATCCGATTACCCATCGCGGCGCGGAACTCGTGCGGTATCGGTCCCTTATGCTCGATCGTCAGATAGGAAATGCATCGCCTTGCATCGAGCCGGTAGGGCGCGGGAAACGCATCGGTCGGGCAGGCGCGCTGACAGGTATCGCAATTGCCGCAGCGGTCGGCATGCGGCGCATCGGGCTCGAGATCGAGCGTCGTCATGATCGCACCGAGGAAAAGCCACGAGCCGTGATCGCGGCTGACAAGATTGGTGTGCTTGCCCTGCCAGCCCAGCCCTGCTGCCTGGCCCAGCGGCTTTTCCATGACGGGCGCGGTATCCACAAAGACCTTCAAGTCGCCACCACCCGCTTCGACCAGCCAGCGGGCAAGTGCTTTAAGATTGCGTTTCACGACGTCATGATAATCACCACCTTGCGCATAAACCGAAATGCGCCCGACATGGCCGACGCCGCCCAACCGCAGCGGATCTTCGGCTGGCGCATAGCTCATCCCCAGCGCAATGACGCTTCTGGCTTGCGGCCATAGCGACTGCGGGGCAGCACGCTGCTCGGCACGTGCGGCCATCCAGTCCATCGTGCCGTGGTGACCCGCCAACAACCAGTCATCGAGCGCGACCCGTCCGTCGACCGCGTCGGCACGCGTGATCCCGCAGGCGACAAAACCAAGCCGCGCAGCTTCATCCTTTAAGGATTTTGACAAGGACTGGCGTTTAAGGGACTGGTGTTCAGGGCTCACAGCCACCACCTAACCCGTTCGGCGCGTATGTCGAAATTTCGCACAGGATGATGATGAGTTCCGACTACGCCGTCACGGCAAACGCGCTTGTGAAGAATTTCGGCACCAAACGTGCGGTCGACGGCGTCGATCTCGCCGTCCCCAAGGGCATGATCTATGGCGTGCTTGGCCCCAATGGCGCGGGCAAAACAACGACGTTGCGCATGTTGCTCGGCATTATCGACCCTGATTCAGGCACACGGATCCTGCTGGGCCATGACCGCCCACGCGAAGCCAGCGACCGCGTGGGCTATCTACCCGAAGAACGCGGACTGTATCCGGCAATGAAAGCGCGCGAAGCTATTGCGTTCATGGGGGCCTTGCGCGGATTGTCGTGGGCAGAGGGGCGCACGCGGGCGGCGACACTGATGGAAGCTGCCGGCCTTGGCGCCGTCGTCGACAACAAGATCCGCAAAATGTCGAAAGGGATGGCACAGCTCGTCCAACTGCTTGGGTCGATCGTTCACCGGCCCGAACTGATCGTGCTCGACGAACCGTTTTCGGGGCTCGATCCGGTCAATCAGGAACATCTCGAAGCGCTGATCCTCGCCGAACGCGATCGTGGCGCGACGATCCTTTTTTCGACGCACGTCATGGGCCATGCCGAGCGGCTGTGCGATCGCCTCGCCATCATCGCAGGGGCCAAGCGCCGGTTCGAAGGCACTGTCGACGAAGCGCGCGGCACGCTGCCGATGCGTGCGCATTATGTGCCCTGTTCGGGCGACGACACCGTTGCGTCATTGCTGCCGACGGATGCCACGCGCAATGGCAGCGGCTGGCGTTTCACGGTGCCGTCAGGCGGACCGGAACCATTGCTGCTGAACCTGATCAATGCAGGCCACGGCATTGCGGGGCTGACGATGGAGCGCCCCGGCCTCCACGACGCATTCGTGCGCATTGTTGGCAATGCAAAAACCGGAGACGCCGCATGAAGCGCCTGATTCGCCAGATCGCGGTCATCGCGCGGCGTGATTTTCTCGCGATCGTTGCGACGCCGACATTCCTTCTGTTCCTGCTCGCGCCGGCGTTCATGCTGAGCTTTGGCCTGGTCGGAGGGTCGGGCGCTGCCCAGATGGGGGCTGCATCTGCTGAAAAGGCTCGAATCGTCGCCATTGCGGAAGGCCGGGATGCCGATCGTTTCAAGGCCGCCGATGCCAACCGCAGGACACTTTATCGCGGCAATGAGGGGCCACCCGAGCTCATGATCGCACCGCCTTCCGCTAACGTTTCCATTCAGGCGAAGTCTTTTTTTGAAGACAAGTCACTCGACGTCACGGCCGTGCTAAGCGGCGCTGTGGCAACCCCGAACGTCACGTTCAAACCACCGAGCAAGCGTCACGCCGACTATCTGATTACGCTTGCCGATGATGTTGCGCGCGAACGGCGCACCGGATTGTCGTTCGACAAGCGTATCGTAACGGCAACCTTGAGCGAAAATACCGTCCGCAAAACGAGCATTCGCGGACAGCAGGCCTCGGGCTTTTTTGCGGTGTTCGGGATTTTCTTCCTGACGCTGCTGCTGGCTGGCCAGGCCGTCGGCACGCTTGCGGAGGAAAAGTCGAACAAGGTTATCGAAGTTCTTGCCGCATCAGTCCCGCTCGAAGCGGTTTTCCTTGGCAAGCTGATCGGCATGTTCGGCGTGTCCGTCGTGTTCGTCGCATTCTGGGGCAGCCTCGGCGCGCTGGGCGTCAATCTGATGCCGAATGGAATGCTACCGACGAGTTTTGCGCC
Source organism: Sphingomonas sp. (assembly GCA_043737475.1). Taxonomy (GTDB): domain Bacteria; phylum Pseudomonadota; class Alphaproteobacteria; order Sphingomonadales; family Sphingomonadaceae; genus Sphingomonas_O. The sequence continues at coordinate 45,256 of JAYTAP010000006.1, read as the reverse complement.
CGCCATCGGTGTGCCGATGTTCTTCACGCTGTGCGCACTTTATCTCGCGATGGCATTCATGCTGCTCGGTGCCGTCTTTCTCGGGATCGGCGCGCAAGCGTCGACCATGCGCGAAATTCAGATGCTCTCGCTGCCGATCACGATTTTTCAGGTCTCGATGTTCGGCTTGTCCGCTGCGGCTGCCGGCAGCCCAGGTTCGACGATCGCCACGATCGCCGAACTTTTCCCGTTCAGTTCACCGTTCGCAATGGCGGCACGCGGTGCGACCGATCCGGCACTCTGGCCGCATATCGCTGCATTGGCGTGGCAGGCATTGTGGGTCGGCATCACGATCTGGATTTCGGTGCGCCTGTTCCGGATCGGCGTGCTGAAATCGGGGAGCGGATGGCGCGGGATGTTTGGCCGCAAGCAAGCGACAGGCTAACGCCTGACCATTGACATCGCTGTCAGTAAGGTTGCAGTCTGCAACCAAACGAGCAGGAGAGAGAGCGGATGGCAACCTTGGGAATCGAACCGGAAACAACTGTCGATCCTTTGGACGTCAGCCGCGCCGAACTGTGGCGCGATTATCAGTGGCGCGAACCTTTTGCCGAACTGCGCGCCAAATCGCCGATACACTACACGCCTGATTCAAAATTCGGGCCGTATTGGTCGATCAGCACTTACAAACCCATCCAGCATATCGAAGCGCTGCCAAAGATTTTCTCGTCCGACTGGCAAGTCGGCGGCATCACCGTTGCGGGTGACCCGATCCGCCTCGAAGAAGGCGAAGTACGTATGCCGATGTTCATCGCCATGGACCCGCCGCAACACAGTGCCCAGCGCCGCACCGTTGCCCCTGCCTTTACGCCAAGCATGATCGAAATCATGCGTGCCGAAACCGCGCAGCGCACCGGCGAAATTCTCGACGCGCTGCCGCTCGGCAAACCCTTCGACTGGGTCGAGCAGGTGTCGATCGAACTGGCAACGGGAATGCTCGCCAAGCTGTTCGACTTTCCCTGGGCCGATCGCCACAATCTTACGCGCTGGTCGGATGTGCTCGGCGATGTCGAATTATTCGACACAATTGAAAAACGTCAATTTCGGCTGGGCCACGCGTATGAGATGGGCACCGCCTTCCACGCGCTTTGGGAAGCGAAAAAGGGCAAGGAGCCGACCAACGACCTGGTCTCCATCATGCTGCATTCGGATGCAATGAGCCACATGAGCGATGGCGAATTCATGGGAAATCTGATTCTCCTGATCGTCGGCGGCAACGACACGACACGCAATGCGATGTCCGCGCTCGCGTACGGACTCGATAAGTTTCCAGACGAGCGCGCCAAGCTTGAGAACAATCCAGAGCTCATCACCAACACATCGAGCGAAATCATTCGCTGGCAAACCCCGCTGGCGCACATGCGCCGCACAGCGACCGAAGATACCGAGATCGACGGGCACCAGATCCGCAAAAATGACAAGCTGGCGATGTGGTATGTGTCGGCGAACCGCGACGAGAGTGTCTTTCCCAATGGGGACGACATCATTGTGGACCGCGAAAATGCGCGGCGGCATCTGTCGTTCGGTTACGGCATCCACCGCTGTGTCGGCGCCCGCGTTGCCGAACTCGAACTGACGGTATTGCTCGAGGAAATGGCGAAACGCCGCCTTCGCGTAAACGTCGTCAGCGAACCCGAACGCGTGGCCGCATGTTTTGTGAACGGCTACAAGAAACTGATGGTCGAGCTTTCAACCTATTGAGGTGCAACCGGATGGTCGATGATTGCGTATATAAACACATGCACGGAGACCACGACATGAACCTTTCCCGCCGTAATTTCATCACATCGACCAGTTTCACGATCATCGGGGGTGCCCTCGCGACGTCCGCCTGCGCCAAGCCTGCGCCTGCCGAGCGATTCGAATTGACGCTGACCGATGCCGAATGGAAAAAGCGGCTGACGCCGGTTCAATATCAAACGCTGCGCAAGGAAGCGACCGACCGGCCGGGCAACAGCCCGTATCTGAACGAGAAGCGCGCGGGCATTTACGCCTGTGCGGGGTGCGCGCTGCCGGTATATTCGTCGAAGACAAAATTCGACAGCGGGACAGGGTGGCCGAGCTTTTATGCAGCACTTCCCAATGCGGTCCGCAATCGTACCGACTCCACGTTGGGGTTTGCCCGTGTCGAAGAGCATTGCCGTCGCTGTGGCGGGCATATGGGGCACGTGTTCGATGACGGTCCGGCCCCGACCGGCAAGCGGCATTGCATCAACGGGACCGCGCTGAAGTTTACGCCAGCCAAGGCATAGTCGTCGCCGCCGGGACTTGCTAAACCCTGCCTATGGGGTTGGCATTCTGGGATGGCGTGTTGCGCGGTGGTGCGGGAACCCTGTTCCTGTTGCTTGCGGCATTCTTCATCCGGGACTGGCGCGGATCACAAACGGCACGCATCGGCGCAGTGCTTACCGTCGGTGCATTCTGCTATGTTGCGCTGGTCGCACTTGATGCGGCAGGGCCACTGGCTTGGCCACGCTTGCCGCTTCATCTGATGAGTCTGGCGACGCCGGGCCTCTTCTGGCTCTTTGCGCTCAGCTGGTTCGACGATGATTTCAGGTTACAACCGTGGCACATCGCCATGATTGCCGTGCTCGTCGCAGGCGGCTTTCTTGCGAACTACATGTTCTTTACCAGCGGTCAGGCGTTTTTCCTGCTCGCGATCAGCTGGCGCGCGATGAGTATCGTGCTCGTCGTTGCTGCCGTTGTCACGGCCTTGCGCGGGCGTAATGCCGATCTTGTCGAACCACGGCGACGGGCACGGCTGGCACTGTCGCTCATGATCGCGCTGGTCATCTTATGGATTGTGCTTGCCGAACTTCCCTTGCGCGGATGGCCGCCGCCGGTCGGCTGGCGCGTGATGAATGCGGCGAGCCTTTTCCTGCTTGCCGCAACGCTGGCGCTAACGATCCTGGGCTGGCGCGATCCGGCACTGCTCGCCGCGCCTGCGAAACTGCAAACGGCAACGCTGCGGCCGGAACCGGATGACAGCGTACTTTTGACAAAACTCGATTCGGATATGCGGCATGAGCGGCTTTATCGTCAGGACGGCCTGACGATCACGACCGTCGCCGCGCGCCTTGGCGTGCCCGAATACCGCCTGCGCCGAGCGATCAACCAGGGGCTCGGCGCCCGTAACTTCAATGCGTATCTCAATGGGTTCCGCTTGGACGAAACACGCCAGGCATTAGCTGACCCCGAACAACGCGAAGTGCCAATCCTGACGATCGCCATCGATGCAGGGTTTGGAAGTCTTGCGCCGTTCAACCGCGCTTTTCGCGAAGCCGAAGGCTGCACCCCGACCGAATTTCGAGCGCGGGCCGTGATCGAATTGTCAAAACCGATCGGTTGATTTCGAAATTCGTGGCGCAGGTCGTGGATGTCATCGGCATGTAAGCGTCACAACCAACGAAAGACCGAACCGATGCTGCCGCAAAACCTGTCCATCATGGACGCTGTTACCCGCGTCTTTCCCAATGTCTTCCTGTTTGATGGCGGGCGTTATGTTATCGCAACCACGATTATGATCGGCATCCTGTGGTTCGTGCACCGCACGCGCCTGCGCGTTCGCATTATTCAGGAGCGCCGCGCGACGCGTGCGGATTACCGACGCGAAATTACAGCGTCGTTCGTGAGCGTCTGCGTCTATGCGTCGACGGCAAGCGTCGCCTTGTGGCTGCGCTCGAATGGGTATGCCGCCAATAATTATCCGGGCGAAGCATCCACCTTGACCATCGCCGGGTTCGTGGTTGTCCTGTTAATTGTCCACGACGCGTATTTTTACTGGACTCACCGCCTGCTCCACACGCCCCGCTTCTTCCGGCTGTGGCACCGGACGCACCACAAGACGATCACGCCGACGCCGTATGCAGCATACGCGTTCGACTGGCGCGAGGCGTTTGTGCAGGGCTTCATGCCGATCGCCTGGATTTGCGTTGTTCCAACGCCGAACCTGGCGATGTTCATCTTCCTCGGGATCATGATCGCGCGCAACGCGTGGGGCCATTCGGGCGCGGAACTTCACCACGCGGGCTTTGCCGATCACTGGTTCTGGGGATTGTTCACGACCGCGACGCACCACGATCTTCACCACAGTGGTGGCTTTGGATCAAATTACGGGCTCTACTTTACGTGGTGGGACCAGATGATGGGCACCGAGCATCCGCGCTACCGCGAAATCTATCGCGAAATCACCACGCGGCCCCTGAAATCAGTGGAAACGGATCAGCGGAAATTGTCGGCGTAGGTCTGTAACTTCAGCACGCGTATCGGTGCGGGGATGACCGTTGCGGTGATGCCATTTTTGTCGGCATAGGCCTGCGCTGCAGCAAGCGTAGGAAAGCTCAGGCTGACCTGCCCGCGCGTGTCGCCCGAGCCCGCCCAACCCGTCAGCGGATCGGGCCGCTTGGCTTCGGTCGGCTGGAATTCGAGCACCCACCGACCGGTGCCGCTGCGGCCCGAGGACATCGAACTCTTGGGCTTTTGAAAAATGCGCGCGTGGGACATCGTGGCTCAATAAGCTCGCGCAATTGCAAATTCTACTGCCTCGGTCAGCGCCGTCTTCGCTGCCCCGCCGGCAAACATGCCGAGCGCGTCGATCGCGCGCTGACCATAGTGCCGCGCACGCACAAGCGCATCATCGATTGCCCCCGTTGCGCGAAGCAGGGTGATGCCATGCGCAAGGTCATCGTCGGAGACACGCCGCCCTTCCATCGCGTCCTTCCAAAATTGGCGGTCGTCATCCGATCCGCGCGCATACGCTAGGATAACCGGGAGTGTGACTTTGCCATCGCGGAAATCGTCACCGACGCCTTTGCCCATCGTGGCCGCATCGGACGCATAATCGATGGCATCATCGACGAGCTGAAACGCGATACCGAGATTGCGGCCATAGGCATCGAGCGCCTTTTCAACCGCTTCGTCACGTTCGGCAACGACCGCTGCAATCTTGCACGCCGCTGCAAACAATACAGCCGTTTTTGCCGCGATAATATCGAGATAGCGGTCTTCACCGAGGCCAATCTGGCGCTGCGCCGTCAGCTGGTTGACTTCGCCTTCAGCGATCACAGCGGAGGCGTTGGACAAGATGCGAAGGACTTTGAGGCTGCCATCCTCCACCATCAGTTCGAAACTGCGGCTGAACAGGAAATCACCGACGAGAACACTTGCCGGATTGCCCCAGATGACATTTGCTGTTCGCTTTCCGCGCCGCAGGCCCGATCCATCGACCACATCATCATGCAATAAAGTCGCGGTATGGATAAACTCGACCGCAGCCGCCAGCTTGTGGTGGCGGGTTCCCGGGTAATCGAGCATATTGGCACACGCCAGCGTCAGCATCGGGCGCAGCCGCTTGCCGCCGCCTGCAATCAAATGTCCCGCGAGTTCGGGAATGAGCGGAATTTCGGACTGCATCCGGTCGAGGATGACAGCGTTGACGGCGTTCAAGTCGGCCGCGACCAGCGACACCATGGCATCAAGCGACGGCGTTCGGTCAGGTCGGATGGCATGGATCGTCGCAGTCATGATGCGCTTTGCTCTGGCGTTTTGTTCACTTTAAGGCAAGTGCATGGGGGGGAGCGACGCATGACTGACACGCAACTGCAACATTTCCGCGACAGCATCGACAACATCGACGCGGCACTTGTGTTCATGCTGGCAGAACGGTTCAAGGTTACGCAATCGGTCGGCCGCTACAAAGCCGAACATGGCCTGCCACCGGCCGATCCGGGACGCGAAGAGCGCCAGATCACAAGGCTGCGCAAACTGGCGGAGGACGCAAAGCTCGATCCGGATTTTACCGAAAAGTTCCTGCGCTTCATTATCGATGAAGTCATCCGCCATCACGAAGGGATGCGGAATTAGGCCTGTTCCGTCGCCGGCAATCGCAACCGCGCGAGCAATCCGCCTAAATCCTCGCTTTCGTCGAGGCTGACCGTTCCACCGTAAATCTCTGCAACATCGCGAACGATCGCAAGGCCAAGTCCCGTCCCCGGCTTGCCGGTATCGAGCCGCGCACCGCGATCGAAAATGCGCGTGCGTTCGGCTTCGGGGATGCCCATGCCGTCATCCTCGACCTGGAACTCGACGAATTCAGCATCGCGGACCACGGTGATGAACACACTGCCGCCGCCATATTTCGCCGCATTCTCGATCAGGTTGCCGAGCAACTCGTCGAGGTCCTGGCGTTCGACACGAACCGACGAGGTCTTGTCTCCGGCAATATCAATGCGCACCTTGGGATACAGCATACCCACCGCGCGCTCGACCGACTGAAGCGACGCCCAAACGTCGGCACGGCTGTGCGCATGTCCGCGTCGACCGACGGCGCGGGCACGGGCGAGATGGTGGTCGACCTGCCGCCGCATCGTGGTGGCTTCGCGGATCACGGTGGTCGACAAATCGTCGCTTTGCGCGGTCGCGGCATTCATGATGACTGTCAGCGGTGTCTTCAGCGCATGCGCGAGATTGCCCGCATGTCGCCGCGCTTCTTCGGCCTGCTTTTCGTTGTGCGCAATCAATCCGTTTAATTCGTCGACCAGAGGCGCGACTTCCTGCGGCAGCTTTGCCTGTTCGATGCGCTGCGTCCGCCCGCTGCGCATATCGACGATCGACTGGCGCAACTTGCGCAGCGGCCACAGCCCGTAAAGCGTCTGCAGTGCCGCCATCAGGATGAGGCCGAGGCCGAGCAACGCGAAACTACGCACCAGCGTTTTGCGCAGCGTGTCGATCTGCGTGTCGAGGCCATCGCGGATTTGAGCGACCTGAAAACGCCAGACTGTTTTGGAAAACGGCAGCGTGATGTCGCGCTCCACAATGCGCAACCGTTCGTCGCGCAGCTGGCTGCTGTCATAGAAATGCGCTTTGGTGTCACGGTGCGGCGGGCCGTATTTCAGGCTGTCATCCCACAGCGAGCGAGATCTGAAAGGCTCCACGCCCTTGGCCGAAATCTGCCAGTAAAGCCCCGATTGCGCTTCGAGGAACCGCTGATCGCCGAGCGGACGATTCAAGCGGACTTCGCCATCGGGACCGATTTCCGCCGACGATATCATTGCGGTCAGTACATAATCGAGCTGATCGTCGAAGTTTTGCGTGACTGCGCCTGCCAAGACGCGGTCGAGCGCGATGCCACCGCCGATCAGCAGCAGCAATATCCACGCCGCCGCCATGCCGATCATCCGGCGCGACAGCGAACCCTTGGTCGGCGAGGCTGCCACGCGCGGCGGGATCAGCGCGACAGCAGGACTGAGGTTATCCGCCGGCCGGTTCATCGAGCGAATAGCCAAGACCACGGATCGTCGTGATGACATCGGCGCCGAGCTTCTTTCGAATGCGCGTCACAAAGACTTCGATCGTGTTCGAATCGCGGTCAAAATCCTGGTCGTATATATGCTCGATCAGCTCGGTGCGGCTGACGACTTTGCCTTTGTGGTGCAGCAGATAGCTGAGCAGCTTATACTCCTGCGCCGTGAGTTTAACCGGTTCACCAGCAAGCGTGACCCGTCCCGACCGCGTGTCGAGGCGGACATCGCCCGCAATCATTTCAGCACTGGCATTGCCGGCCGCGCGGCGGATCAAAGCACGAAGCCGCGCAATTAGCTCTTCGGTCTGGAACGGTTTCGCCAGATAATCGTCGGCGCCGGCATCGAGCCCGGCAACTTTGTCCGACCAGCTATCGCGTGCCGTCAGCACCAGCACGGGAAAGGTTTTTCCTTCCTTGCGCCAGCGGTCGAGAACAGTCAGTCCGTCGATTTCGGGCAACCCCAGGTCAAGGATTATCGCATCATAGCTTTCGGTCGAGCCGAGATAATGCCCGTCCTCGCCATCAGTCGCCAGATCGACCGCATAGCCTGCGCCTTCGAGTGTATTTTTCAGCTGTGCGCCCAGCGTGGGTTCGTCTTCGACGATCAATAGCCGCATGTCGTTCTCCCTGTTTTGCAAATCCCTAGCGGGGATTATTCGCCAGCGCGACCCACAACTGTGCCGGTGCGACCATCGACATCGACCCAGATGACCGAGCCATCGCGCATGAATTTTAAGCGATAGCGGCTCATGTCGGAGTCATATTCCGCACCGATATAATCGGCACCGCGCGATTTCATGCGCGGCACAATGCCGTTTTCGATCGAACGGAGCGGCATCAACGACCCGGCGCGACGTCCTTCATAAACAGCGTCGGCATCGCCACGCCGTCCCTGAGACTCGACTCGTCCAGTGACGGGTGCCAAAAGGACGAGAACCATAAAAACAAGCTTCAAGGATGCCATAAAGAACAGCCTTAAGGTCGCGCCATTGAATAAGTCATGAATGGGCCATCAACGGCGCGGACAGGAAACTTGGTCATGAAACGCGTTCTCCGCAATCTCGTAATTGTCGTTTTAAGGCAACTACCTCTCAAAAGCGGCGTGACCGCGATCGCTTCCTACAAGTTTATCAAATGGCTCATCCGCGATTTGCCCGATCCGGTTATGACGACATTGCGCGACGGAACTCCGATTGCAACGTCACCGCACGATCATGATGGCACCATACTTTACCTGTTCGGCACCAATGATCCAAAGGTTAAGTTGACAACCGAAGCGCTGCTAAACCCCGGGGACACATTTCTCGACATCGGTGCAAACCATGCGACGATCGGATTTGCGGCGGCGCAGGTTGTGGGTCCGAAAGGATTGGTGCACGTCTTTGAACCACAACGCAAATTGGGGGATCGCATCGACGCTGCAATCCGGCCGGGACGTTACGGCAATGTCGTGCTTCACCGTATCGGGCTACTCGATATTGACGGCAGCTTTGAATTGCGCTCGCCGAGCAACCATTCAGGCTGTGCGACGTTCGTCGATATCGGCACGGCAACACATTTCAACGCCAGCGAAATCTGCATTGTGCGGGCGATAGCACCCTATGTCGGCCCGTTGATCGAAGGGCGGCGATTTGCGGCAAAGATCGATATCGAGGGGGCCGAACCGAAAATTTTGCCATGGTTGCTGGCTCAGCCAACAACGCGGTTCCTGATTTTCGAAGCATCGCAAAATTCGCAGGCTCTTTATGACACTGTTCGGGCCGCCGGATTCATACTTTACGGCCTCGTGCGTCATCCGTTGTTGATGCGATACCAGCGCATCGATTCGCTTACCGAGCTTTCCCGGTTCCACGATGTCGTGGCACTCAATGCCGTCGGCCCGGGTCCTGCCATGACCAACCGGACAGGGCTCACAAAGCTGCTCCGCGCTGCGTGAAAGGATTTACTTCGCGTTCGCCACGCGGTCGGTTAGGGCCAACGCTTATGGGCGCGGACATCAATTGCGACATTGCCATCGTCGGCGGGGGGCTTGCGGGCGGCCTTACGGCTTATGCACTTTCGGTAAAGCGGCCCGAGCTATCGGTTCGCCTGATCGATCCTTCGGCGACATTCGGCGGTAATCATGTCTGGTCCTTTTTCACCAGCGACATCGCGCCCGACGATTGGTGGATCGTCGAGCCGTTTATCGATCACAAATGGGATCGTTATGAAACGCGATTTCCCGCGCACACGCGGCGGTTTGAATCGCCGTTCAATTCGATCCGGTCGCAGCATTATGACGGCCATTTGCGCACTGTTCTGTCTGATATCGTCCCCGTTCTGGGCGAAGCTGTCGAACTTTCGCAGACTGCTGTTTACTTGAGCGACCAGCGCAGGATCGCGGCTGGCGGCGTGTTCGACGGACGCGGGGTCGCCGATCTCCATCATCTCGACTTCGCGTGGCAAAAATTTGTCGGGCTGGAATTTCGGACGGCGCGGCCGCACGGCCTCACGCATCCGATCGTGATGGATGCAACGGTGGAGCAGATCGATGGCTATCGGTTTGTCTATGCGCTGCCCTTTGCCGACGACCGCATTTTCATCGAAGACACCTATTACAGCGACGGCCCCGAAATCGACCGCGATGCGATGGCCGCGCGCATCAGGGACTATGCCGCAGCGCAGGGCTGGGAACTGGCCGAGCTTATCCATCAGGAAATGGGTGCGCTGCCGGTCACGATGGGCGGCGATTTCGATGCCTATTGGCGCTCTGGTGGCGAAGCAGCAAAAATCGGCGTCCGTGCCGCGCTGTTCCATGGAACGACCGGCTTTTCGCTGCCTGACGCGGTGCGGACGGCGTCGATGATCGCCAAGCTGGACGATCTGTCCGGTCCCGCGATCGCAACCGCGATGCGCGAGTTTGCCGAAGCGCGATGGAAGGGCGGTAGCTTTTATCGTCTGCTTGACCGGATGCTCTTTCGCGCTGCGACACCGGGCACGCGGTACAAGGTCTTGCAGCGCTTTTATGGGCTCGCGCCATCGTTGATCCAGCGGTTTTATGCCGGCAACACGACGTTCCTTGACAAGGCGCGCATCTTGTCGGGCAAGCCGCCCGTGCCGATTATCCGCGCGATGGCCGTGATGCGGGAAACGAAACGGTGAGGCGGGTTGCGGTTTATTGCGGTTCGGCAACGCCTGCCGATCCTATTTATATCGATGCCGCGCGCATGATCGGTGCCCAACTGGCACAGCGCGGGATCGGTGTTGTTTATGGCGGCGGGCGGCTCGGTCTGATGGGGGCTGTTGCCGATGCCGCTTTGGACGCGGGCGGCGAAGTCATCGGCATTATCCCGCAGGCACTCGTCGATGCCGAAGTCGCGCATCGCGGCTGCACCGAACTGCGCATCGTTTCGGGCATGCACGAACGCAAGGCGCTGTTTACTGATCTGTCGGACGGATTCATCACGCTGCCCGGCGGTGTCGGAACGATGGATGAGCTGTGGGAAGCAGTCAGCTGGTCACAGCTCGGCTATCATGAAAAGCCGGTCGGCCTGCTGAATATCGGCGGCTTTTACGACGCACTGATTGCGTTTAATGAGCATATGAAGTCCGTCGGTTTCATCCGCCCGCAACATGGCGGTATCCTGCTTGCCGATACGTCATTCGACGGCTTGCTGGCGCAAATGGTTGCGTATCGCCCGCACGAGACGATCTTCAAGATGAAGGCTGCCAATTTGTGAGCGTGGACCGAGATGCGCTTGTTGCCGCGGCTGCCCAATCGATTGCCAAGGGCTCGAAATCCTTCGCACTCGCCAGCAAACTGTTCGACAAAACAACGCGCGAGCGGGCGTGGCTGCTCTATTTCTGGTGCCGGACCTGCGACGACATTGCCGACGGACAGGATCATGGCGGGGCAATGTCGCGCGTGACCGATGCCGCCGAACGCGTCGCGCACATCACTGAGTTGACGACATTGGCGCTCGATGGCGAGCCGACGGGTGAAGCGGCCTTCGATGCGCTGGGTATGGTAGTCCGCGAAACCGGCATTCCACGCGATCTCCCCTATGATGTGATCGAAGGATTTGCGCTCGACGCGGCCGACTGGCGTCCGCGCAAGGAAGCTGATCTCCTTAAATATTGCTATCATGTCGCAGGTGCCGTGGGCCGGATGATGGCAATTGTGATGGGCGTTTCGCCGACGGACGAGGAAACGCTCGACCGCGCGACCGATCTTGGCCTCGCGTTCCAGCTTGCCAATATCGCGCGCGATTTGTCCGAAGACGATGCTGTTGGGCGATGCTATTTGCCGATGGACTGGATCGTCGAAGCCGACATTCCGCCGGGCGAACACATGCGCCCCCATTACCGCAGCCGCGTTGCCGATATGGCATGGTGGCTGGCCGATATGGCCGAAGATTACGAAGCGTCCGCCCGCGTCGGCGCGGCCAACCTGCCGTTTCGCAGCCGGTGGGCCGTGCTCGCGGCAGCCGGCATTTACGGCGACATTGCCCGCGAAGTCGCCAAGCGCGGCAGCGCCGCCTGGGACCACCGTGTCGTTACCACCAGGTCTGCAAAGACGGCGTGGATCGCCAAGGCATTGCGGCAAGCCTTGAGTAATCGCCCCGAACCGTTCGACCGCGCCGACCTGTGGACACTTTCCAGTGCCGACTTGCCCCAGATTGGCCGTCGGGTAAGGCGCTAGTCATGCGCCAATATCACGATCTGCTTCAGCACATTCTCGACAATGGCGTGCCTCAAGCCGACCGCACCGGTGTCGGGACGCTAAGCACATTCGGCTATCAGATGCGCTTCGATCTGAGCGCCGGGTTTCCCCTTGTGACGACCAAGAAGCTGCACATCCGCTCGATCTTCATCGAGCTGCTCTGGTTCCTGCAAGGCGAAACCAACAATCGCTGGCTTAAGGATCGCAGCGTCGGCATCTGGGACGAATGGGCGCGTGGTGACGGCGATCTCGGCCCGATCTACGGCAAGCAATGGCGTGACTGGATTGCGCCCGACGGTCGCCATATCGACCAGATCAAGCTGCTCATCGAGCAGATCCGGACCGACCCCGCCAGTCGCCGCCAGATCGTCAGCGCATGGAACCCCGGCGAACTTGACCAGATGGCACTCGCGCCGTGCCACTGCTTGTTCCAGACCTGGGTCGCGAACGGCAAATTGTCGTTGCAATTGTACCAGCGTTCGGCCGATGTCTTTCTCGGCGTGCCGTTCAATATCGCGAGCTATGCGTTGCTGACGCATTTGCTGGCTGATCAGTGCGGGCTCGAGGTGGGCGAATTCATCTGGACCGGCGGCGATACGCATCTTTATGTCAATCACCTTGACCAGGCCCGCCTGCAACTGACGCGCGAGCCGAAATCGCTGTCGAAGCTGATCCTTAAGCGCCGCGCGGACAGCATCGATGCGTATGAATATAACGATTTCGTGATCGAAGGATACGAAGCCCACCCCCATATCAAGGGCGAGGTGGCGGTTTGATTACGCTCATCGTCGCGCGCGCCGACAACGGCATTATCGGCAAGGATGGCGCGTTGCCCTGGCATCTCCCGGCTGATCTCAAACGCTTCAAGGCGCTGACGATGGGCAAGCCGATGATCATGGGGCGAAAGACTTTCGAGAGCTTGCCGGGGATACTACCGGGACGTCGCCATATCGTTCTGACACGTGGCGACTGGACGGCGCAGGCCGCTGAAGTCGTGCACGACGTGGCAGGCGCACTTGCGCTTGTCGGAGAGGATTCGTTCGTCATCGGTGGCGCGGAGATTTTCGCGTTGTTCGAACCGCATGCCGACGCGTTCGAACTGACCGAAGTGCATCACGACGCGAGAGGCGACACGCGGATGCCTGCGCCCGATCCATCGATTTGGGTAGAAACAGCGCGCGATGATCAAGACGGATATAGTTTCGTAACGCTGCACAGGAGGAAGGCATGAAAAGGGCTTTTGCCTGGGCAAGCCTGGTCCTCGGCATCGCGTCGCTCGCGTTTTTCGGTTTTTTGCCGCCTTACTTCGAAGCTCGGACAAATGTCGTCACCGGTCCGCCGCCGCCCGTCGTCTCTGCACGTGCGGGGGCGCTTCACCAGAGCCTGCAGATTGCTGACATGCATGCCGATACACTTTTGTGGACGCGCAATTTGCTGACCCGCGGCAATCGCGGGCAAGTCGATCTGCCGCGCCTCAACGACGGCAATGTCGCGCTGCAGATCCTGTCGTCAGTCACCAAAACACCGCAGGGCCAGAATTACGACGCCAACAGCGACGCGACCGACAACATCACGCTGCTCGCCGTTGCGCAAGGCCAGCCCGTACGGACGTGGAACTCGCTGATAGAGCGTAGCTTGTGGCACGCCGAGAAGCTGCGCCGCGCCGAGGGCAATCCCGCCGGGCTGACGATTGTCCGCTCGCGGGCCGATCTTAATTACCTGCTCCGTTCGCGACGGGCGAGTAACGATTTGACGGGCGTAATGCTTTCGATCGAAGGCCTGCATAATCTCGAAGGCAAGCGCGCCAATCTCGACCGGCTTTATGATGCGGGGTTCCGGATGGCGGGTCTCGTCCATTTCTTTGACAATGAACTTGCCGGATCGATGCACGGCATGAGGAAAGGCGGCCTCACTCGCTTTGGCATCGAAATCATTCGCGCGATGGAAGCCAAGGGGATGGTCGTCGACATCGCGCACGCCAGCCACACGACCGTCGCGCAAGTGCTGAGCATGGCGCGAAAGCCCGTCGTTTCCAGCCACGGCGGGGTGCAGGCCACTTGCAAGGTCAACCGCAACCTGACCGATGACGAAATCAGGGGCGTCGCGCGCACCGGAGGCGTGATCGGCATCGGTTATTGGGACGCGGCCGTCTGCGACAACTCGCCCGCCGGGATCGTCAAGGCCATCGCGCATGTCCGGGGTCTCGTCGGCATCGACCATGTCGGCCTTGGCAGCGATTTCGACGGCGCCGTGCAGACCCAGTTCGACACCAGCCGACTCGACGCGATCACGCAGGCGTTGATCGATGCGGGCTTCAGCGACGCCGAAATCGCCAACGTCATGGGCGGCAATGTTCTCCGCCTGCTGGCGCAGACATTGCCGCCGCGCTGACCGCGCCATATAGCCGCGCCATGATACGTCTGAACGGGGGAAAGACAGTCAGCGAGCCTTTGCGCAGCGGCGTCGTGGCGCTTGGCAATTTTGACGGCTTTCATCGAGGGCATCAAGCCGTCGTGGGGCATGCAGTTGCGGTCGCCAAAGAACGCGGCGTTCCGGCAATCGTCGCAACATTCGATCCGCATCCGATCCGCCATTTTCGGCCCGATGCGCTACCTTTCCGCCTGACGACGCTTGACCAGCGCGAGCGCCTGTTTGCAGCAGCAGGCGCCGATGCGATGCTTGTTTTCGATTTCAACGCTCAGTTAGCGCAAGTTTCTGCAAACGAATTCGTCACTGACTGGCTGATCGGACGGGCGGGTGCATCGGGCGTCGTGACGGGCGAAGACTTTACGTTCGGCAACGCTCGCGGCGGCAATATCGCTGTACTCGCCGACATTGGCGCAGCGCATGGCCTGACGGTCGAATCTGTCGGACCGGTTTGCGAGGGCAGCGAAGTCATCTCGTCGAGCCGCATCCGCGAGGCGCTGCAAGCGGGCGATTGCGCGACAGCGACGCGCCTGCTTACGCGGCCTTTCGCTATCGAAGGCGTGGTTCAGCACGGCGACAAGAATGGTCGTTTGCTCGGTTATCCGACCGCCAATATCGACTTGGGCAGCTATCTCCGCCCGCGCTACGGGATTTACGCCGTCCGCGGGCGACTGGCCGACGGGCGTGTCTTCGATGGGGCGGCAAATCTCGGCATCCGACCACAATTCGATCCGCCCAAGGAATTGCTCGAACCCTTTTTCTTCGACTTCAACGAAGACCTGTATGGGCAGACCATCGAAGTCGAACTTCACGCGTTTATCCGCGCGGAAGCGAAGTTCGACAGCCTCGATGCACTGAAGGCACAGATGGAGCGCGATTGCGCCGCGGCGAAGGCTATCCTAAGCGCGCGCTGACATGACCGAACCGCGCGACTACAGAGACACCGTCTTCCTGCCGAAGACCGATTTCCCCATGAAGGCCGGGCTCCCCGCAAAGGAGCCGCTCATCCTGGTGAAATGGCAGGAGCAACGGCTTTACGAAAAGCTGCGCGAGAGCCGCCGTGGCCGCGAGAAATTCATCCTCCACGACGGCCCGCCCTATGCGAACGGCGACATGCACATCGGCCATGCGCTCAACCACATCCTGAAGGACATGGTGGTGCGGACGCAAAGCCTGCTCGGCAAGGACGCGCCCTATGTGCCCGGCTGGGATTGTCACGGCCTGCCTATCGAATGGAAAGTCGAGGAGGCGTATCGCAAGAAGAAACTGAACAAGGACGAAGTGCCCGCCGCCGAATTCCGCGCCGAATGCCGCGCCTATGCGCAAGGCTGGGTCGATGTGCAGCGCGAACAGTTGAAGCGGCTGGGCATCAACGGCGACTGGGACCACCCCTATCTGACGATGGATTTCGCTGCCGAAGCAACCATCGTGTCCGAGTTGATGAAGTTTGCCGAAAGCGGCCAGCTCTATCGCGGCGCAAAGCCCGTAATGTGGTCCCCCGTCGAAAAGACTGCGCTGGCGGAAGCCGAAGTCGAATATGAAGACATCGTCTCGACGCAGATCGACGTGGCGTTCGAGATCGTGGAGTCGCCTTTTCCACAGCTCGTCGGAGCATACGCGCTAATCTGGACAACGACGCCTTGGACCATCCCGGTCAATCAGGCGATCGCTTATGGCCCTGACGTCGAATATGTTTTGGTTCAATACGGCGACCGCAATTATCTTGTCGCCGAAGACCTCTGCTACGCTCTTTCGCTTCGCACTGGAGCGAACGAAAATGGCACCGGTGCCCCCGCAAGTGGCGAATCAAAGATCACAATTTTCAAAGGTTCCGACCTCGCCGGAACCATCGCCCGCCACCCGATGGCCAACCACCTTCGTCAGCCCGCACTTGATGCGGGCCTAGGCTTTTCTTCGACCGACGGCGCAGAAGGAAGCCAAACCCCGCATCAAGTGCGGGGCGACGCGTGGGAAAGGATGGTGGCCTTCTACGAAAAACCCCGCCCGTTCCTGCCCGGCGATTTTGTCACGACCGAACAGGGCACTGGCCTCGTCCATATGGCGCCCGACCACGGCGAGGACGATTTCGACCTGTGCAAGGCGAACGGGATCGACCCCGTCTTCGCGGTCGAGGGCGACGGGAAATACCGCGCTGATTGGGCATGGCTCGGCGGGCAAGGCAGCGTCATCAACGCCAAGTTCAATGCACCGGACGGCCCGATCTGCGAGGCATTGCGCGAAAGCGGCGCACTCCTCGCGGCGAGTGCGGACTATAAGCACAGCTATCCGCATTCGTGGCGATCGAAGGCCAAACTCATCTTCCGCGCGACGCCGCAATGGTTCATCCCGATGGACTCCCCCCTAGCACCCCTCCCCGAGGGGAGGGGCGACTCGCCAGCAGGCGAGCGGGGGAGGGGGTTGCAATCTCAAGCCTCGGAGCACCCCCACCCGCTCGCTGACGCGAGTCGCCTCCCCCTCAAGGGGGAGGTGGATACGTTGCGGACGACGGCGCTTCAGGCAATTAAAGACACCCGCTGGATTCCCGAAAAAGGCCAGAACCGCATTACCGCGATGGTTGAAGGCCGCCCCGACTGGGTCATCAGCCGCCAGCGCGCATGGGGCGTGCCGATCACGCTCTTCGTCGACCGCAAAACAGGGCAGTATCTGAACGACCCCGCCGTCAACGCGCGCATCGTCGACGCGGTGTGCGAAGGCGGTGTGGACGCGTGGACCGACGAGGCCGCGCAGGGTTTCCTCGGTGATGCTTACAATGCCGCCGATTACGAGCGCCAGACCGACATCCTCGATGTCTGGTTCGATAGTGGCTGCACCCACGCCTTCGTCCTCGAATCGGGCAAATGGCCGGACCTGCAATCGCCCGCCGACCTCTACCTCGAAGGCTCCGACCAGCATCGCGGCTGGTTCCAATCGTCGCTTTTGGAATCCTGCGGCACCCGCGGCCGCGCGCCGTACAAGGCAGTCCTGACACACGGCTTCACGATGGATGCCAAGGGCATGAAAATGTCCAAATCGCTCGGCAACACGATCAATCCATTGGACCTGATGAAGGAAAGCGGCGCGGACATCCTGCGGCTGTGGGCGCTGTCGGTCGATTTCACCGAGGACCACCGCATCGGCAAAGAGATTTTGTCGGGCGTGTCGGACCAGTATCGCAAACTGCGCAACACGTTTCGCTATCTGCTTGGCGCGCTTGAGGGGTTTGACGAGAGCGAGCGGGTGCCGGTCGCGGACATGCCCGAGCTGGAGCGCTATGTGCTGCACCTGCTGGCGGATATGGATGCCAAGCTGCGGCAGGCAGTCAGTGACTTCGATTTCAACATTTATATCCGGTATCTGAGCGATTTCGCAAACAACGACCTGAGCGCGTTCTTCTTCGATATCCGCAAGGATAGCCTTTACTGCGACGCACCGACCTCGCCGAAGCGCCGCGCCTATCGCACTGTGCTCGACACACTGTTCCACGCGCTCGTGCGGTATACGGCACCGGTGCTGGTGTTCACGGCCGAGGAAGTATGGGCGACGCGATTTCCGGATGCGGATAGTGTGCATCTGCTTGAATGGCCAGAGGTCGATGCGGGTTGGATAGTGGACGGGCTAGATGCGAAATGGAAAATCGCGAGGCATACAAAGACCAATGTAAATCTGCAGATAGAGCATAAGAGAAACGAAAAGGCCGTTGGCTCCGGTTTACAGGTCGATGTTTCAATAACGCCAACGCATCCTAGCCATGTAGATGCTCTAGGTGATTTAGAACTCGCAGAACTTTTCATATGTGCACGGTGCACGCTCAAACCACTGGATACGTCGCGCCACCGAGTGCTGTTAGTCGGAGAGAACAAAGTTCGCATTGAAGGCCCAGCGATTGTGGAAAGCGCAGTCACAAGCGACCACAAATGCGGCCGCTGCTGGCGTCACCTCCCCGAAGTCGCGCACGACGGCGCCTTGTGCAACCGGTGCGAAAGCGTGGTTGCGCGATGAAAACCCGCGCCATCGGCCTCATCGTCGCCGCGCTCGTCTTCCTCGCTGACCAGTTCAGCAAATATATGGTCATGGTTCCGTTCGACCTAAAAAACCGCGGTCAGATCGAATTGTTGCCGTTCTTCAATCTTACGTGGGTCGAAAATTACGGTATTTCGATGGGGTTCCTGACCGCAGATACAGCGCTCGGCCAGTGGCTGCTGGTCGCGATGACGGGCGCGATCTCCGCCGTGGTCCTTGTCTGGCTATGGCGCGAGCGGAACCGGAC
Organism: Sphingomonas sp.; assembly: GCA_043737475.1. Classification (GTDB taxonomy): domain Bacteria; phylum Pseudomonadota; class Alphaproteobacteria; order Sphingomonadales; family Sphingomonadaceae; genus Sphingomonas_O. The sequence continues at coordinate 26,521 of JAYTAP010000006.1, read as the reverse complement.
CGATGTCCTCGCACTCGGCCTTATCCTCGGCGGTGCGATCGGCAATATCGTCGATCGCATACGTTTCGGCCATGTCGTCGACTTCGCTGATCTTCATTTCGGCGACATTCGTCCCTTTCTTGTGTTCAACGTCGCCGATGCGGCTATAACCATCGGGGTCGTTATATTGGTGTTACGCGCGCTGCTGGTGCGCGAAAAACCCAAAGTGCCAAAGAAAGAGAATGCTGATGCGTAAAGCTGTTGTTGCGAGTGTGCTGGTTTTGACGCTGGCGGGATGCGGCTCGTCGGGCGGGATTTTCAATCGTGCGCGGCCCAACGAATTCGCCGTCACGCGCGCCGCACCGCTTGTTGTGCCGCCCGATTTCGCGCTGACGCCGCCTGCGCCGGGCACGGCCCGCGCACAGGAAGCCGATTCGTCGCAACAGGCATTGCAGGCAATGTTCGGCGGCCCGGCGGCGCGCAGCGCGGCCGAGAGGGGTGCGCTCGATCAGGCGGGCGCAACACGCGCAGCGCCCGGTATCCGGTCGAACGTCGGGGACCCGGCAACCAATGTCGCCGATAAGGGCGCCGTGACTCGCGACATCATCGCTGCGCCTGAAGGCGACGGACAGGACGCACGGGCGACGACACCCAAATGAGGCTTTGAAGGGGCGACGATTTCCGCCCCTTCGCTTCGTCGCCGAAGTCCTAGAAGCTGACACCCAAGGTGGCGACAATGCCACCTTTCGATATATCCTTGCCCGATGCCGTGACAAATGGCGACGCATCGGTATCGACATACTGAACACCCAGCGTCAGTGCTTTGTGCGTCACAGTCGCGCCAAGCGCCCAATCGGTATATTCGGTCTTCGGAACCGGAACGAGCCAGCTCGGCCCGAATGTGTGGCCGATATGCGCCGTCAGCCCGATCGGCGTGCCCGGAATTGCCGCGGAAAAGTCACCCGCGACATAGACATTGTCTTCGCTCGGCAACAGACCGGTCGCACCTTGATCGAGCGCCAGCGCTTTCTGCTTCGGCGCATAGGCCACGGAGGCCTTTGCAGTTACCGGCCCCGCCGTTCCCGAAATGGCGAGATAAGGCTCGATGAAATCGGAACTCGAATTGTCGCCGGGCAGTTTCGACTTGGGATAGACGTAGTAAAGCGCGCCGATGTCGATCGTCGCGCTGCCGAACGTCTTCTTGATGCCGACAATCAGATCGATTTCCTGATTGCTTTGCAACGACGCGGTCACATAATCATCGACCGACGATCCCCAGACTGTCGCATAAAAACCCGACTGGTGACTGATCGTCAGCGATCCCTGCACCGCAAAATTCTTGTCAGTCTGCGAGATACCACGAAAGCGATAATCGCTGACGACAGTCGCCGTGCCGTTGATCGTGATCGCAGGTGGCGCGTCTGTCTCTTGAGCCAATACGGGCGTAGCGGCCATAAAGACCGTAAGGCTGGTAAGACAGCCAAGGCCAAAAGGCCTGAGGAACGTGCGCATAAATATTCCCTTTGAAAGAATGCGTTACGTTCCGCCTGCGTCAAACTTCACATCCTCTTGCGGGATGCGATAGCACTGACTTTCCCAAGCTGTCCAAAAATGTTGCGTTGCACAACAAAAATCGAACGACTTGTGTCTCAGGGCAAAAAATGTTGCCTGACCGCAAAAATCAGGCGCGCACGATGGCCTGCGTCAGGTCGTCGATCAGGTCACGTACGTCCTCGAGACCGATGCTCAAGCGGATGACAGTGCCCCCGTCCCACCGCGTTGCCGACCGAAACCGGGCAGGCTCCGCGGGCAGCGCGAGGCTTTCGAAGCCGCCCCAGCTATAGCCGATCCCGAAAAGCATAAGCGCATCGACGAGCTTGTGCGGGTCGCCTTGGGCCAACGTAAAGCTGAACAGCCCCGTCGAGCCCGCGAAGTCCCGTTTAAAATGCTCATGTCCGGGGCAATTGTCCAAAGCGGGGTGTAAAACATTTCCGACTTCGGGCCGAGTCCGCAGCCAATGCGCAATTTCCAGCGCAGCGGCCTGATGCTGGCGCAGCCGCACGTCCAGCGTACGCAAACCGCGCGTCGCCAGATAGGCGTCGTCAGGGCTGACATATTGTCCGAGCACCTGTGCCGTAGCGCGCAAATCATCCCAGGTTGCCGCCGACGCGGTGACCGATCCGATCATGACATCCGAATGCCCGGCAATATATTTTGTGCAAGAGATGATCGAGAGATCAACGCCGAGCGCAGCTGTCTGGAAAAAGAGCGGTGTTGCCCAGGTATTGTCAATCAGTGTCACGAGGCCATGTTTTTTGGCAACAGCAACAATGGCCGGCACGTCTTGCACTTCGAAGGTCAAGCTGCCGGGCGATTCCATGAAAATCGCGCGTGTTGCCGGCGTGATCATCGCTTCGATCCCGGCACCGATCAACGGGTCATAATAAGTAATGGTTATACCGTAGCGGGCCAGAAACTTTTCACACAGGCCGCTGGTCGGATCATACGCATTATCAACCACCAGCAGATGGTCGCCCGGCTTCAGAACACTCAGCAAAGCGCCTGCGACGGCAGCGACACCCGAGGGATAGAGCATCGTCCCGGCTGCGCTCGGATCAAGCGCCGTAAGTGCATCGGCAAGTGCCCATTGCGTCGGCGAACCGCGCCGCCCGTAAAACCAGTTGCCGTCGTTATTGGACTTCACACCGTCTTTAAGCGCAGCGACATCGTCATAAAGAATCGTCGACGCGCGCCAGACGGGCGGATTGACGACTCTCCCTGTCCATTCCTTGCGACGGCCGCCCTGAACAACTGTCGTCGCGGGACGCTTCTCGTCGCTCATGCCCGCCGTCTCGTCCGGCGCAGTCTCATCAGGCGCCGATTTGCTTTGGCATCGCGTTGTCGGCGCCCCATTCGCTCCACGAGCCATCATAAACCGACACTTTGTCATTACCGAGCAAGTGCGCACCGAACGCAATCGTGGTGGCCGTAATGCCCGAACCACATGTCGCGGCGATAGGCGCATCGACGTCGACGCCCGCATCGCTGAACGCCGCGCGAAGCACATCGCCGCTTTTCCACGTGCCGTCCGCATTGAATAATCCGCTCATGGGTAGGTTCTTGCTGCCCGGAATATGCCCCGGATTGACGCCAAGCCGCGGCTCCGCTTCACGCCCTTCGAAGCGGCCGGCACTGCGGGCATCGACGATCTGCTCCGCCTTGCTGTCGATCAGCGCAAGCATCTGCTCCTTGCTGCGGAGGTGGCTGGCATCTTTCCAGACGGTGAAATGGCGGTGGCGTAACGTCTCCTTGCCCATTGCCGTGTCGCGACCTTCGGCTTTCCATTTGGCCAAACCGCCGTCGAGAATTGCAATCTGGTGCGCGCCGAACAAGCGGAGCATCCACCACGCGCGCGCCGACGTCTTCAAGTCCGAGTCATCATATAAAACGATGCGGCTGCCATCGCCCAAGCCGAGCGATTGCATCCGGCTTGCGAATTTTTCGGGTGCTGGCAGCATCATCGGCAGGTCTGTGGTGCTGTCGGCAAGACCGCCCAGGTCCATGAACACAGCGCCCGGAATATGGCCCGCTTCATATTCCGCTGCTGCATCGCGCGCGCCCATATGCCAGCTTGCATCAACAATACGAAGGTCAGATGCCCCCAGTTCCTTGGCCAGCCATTCGGTGGAAACCAGCGAGTCCATGTGTATCTCCATTCAACGTGCCATCGCCTCTAGTGGCGGCGCTCGCTCGCGTCGAGACCATCCAGAAACTCTGCGGCAGACTTTCTCAGCGCCGCTTTCGTTTCGTCAGCCATTTTTTCCCAATTGCGATACGGCATGGCGAGCCGCACATTCTTGCCGAGCTTGTCTTCGTTGCGCGCCAGAAAGTCCCAGTAAAGCGCGTTGAACGGGCAGGCGTCGGGGCCGGTGCGCTGCTTCACGTCATAGCGGCAATGGCGGCAATAATCGGACATCCGGTCGATATAGGCACCCGACGAAGCATAGGGTTTCGACCCCAGCAAGCCGCCGTCGCCGAACTGGCTCATGCCCAAAACATTGGGTAATTCAACCCATTCATAAGCATCGGCGTAAACTTCGAGATACCAGGTTGCGACAGCTTTTGGATCCGCACCAATCAGCATGGCAAAATTGCCGGTGATCATCAGCCGCTGGATATGGTGCGCATAAGCCAGATCGATTGTCTGACCGATTGCCTGGCTCAGGCATTTCATCTTGGTGTCGCCGGTCCAGTAGAATTCGGGCAACGGGCGGTGCGCGTCGAGGAAGTTGCGCTCGCCATAATCAGGGCCTTCGCGCCAATAAATACCGCGGATATATTCGCGCCAGCCGATGATCTGGCGGATAAAGCCTTCGGCTGCGTTGATAGGCACGCGTCCAGCGCGATACTCGGCTTCGACCGCGCGACACACTTCGAGGGGGTCAAGCAGGCCATTGTTGAGATAAGGCGAAATCAGCGCGTGCCAGAGCAGCGGCTCATCGGTGACCATCGCATCCTGAAAATCACCGAATTGCGCGAGAGCGACATCGATAAACCGCTCAAGCGCATGCAGCGCATCGTTGCGTGTCACGGCCAGCCCGAAATTATCGAGACTGCCGATGTGATCGGCAAAACGCACCGCGACCATGTCAATCACATCCCGAGTGACCGCATCGGGCGCATAATGCGGCGGCGCGGGGACAAAGAGATTATTGCCTGCAGGTTTGCGGTTTTCCTTGTCGAAATTCCATTCGCCGCCGGCGGGCTTGTCACCGTCCATCAGTAACCCGGTTTTCCGCCGCATGTCGCGATAGAAAAATTCCATGCGCAGCGCTTTGCGACCCTCTGCCCAGTCATCAAACTCGCGGTGCGTCGCAATAAAGCGCGTATCGCCGCGTATCTCCACGGGAACGCCGAAAACCGTTTCCCAAGCGTCGAGCATTGCCTGCACGCGCCATTCGCCGCATTCGGTCACGACAATCCGGTCGGGCGCATGCCGTTCGACCGCGCGCGCAATCTCGCCGGTAAAGCTGCCCGCATTGTCGGGATCGTCGAGCTTGACATAGTCTACTGTCCACCCGGCAGCGCGCAGGGCTTCGGCGTGATGACGCATCGCTGACAAAATATACGCAATCTTGCGTTTGTGATGGCGCACATAAGTGGTCTCGTCGGCCACTTCCATCATGAGGATGATCGAGTCCGCAAGGTCTGCGCCAGCGAGCGAAGACAGGTCGAACGACAATTGGTCGCCAAGGACCGGGATCAGAGTCGTCATCCCCCGCCATTGCCATTATGGACGGAAACATGACACCGAAATTTCTTGGCCAGAACAGCAGTCTGCCAGCATCACCCGAAGAAGCAACCCTGGACTATGTGCCCAATCCCCGCCCCGGGCGGCCTTATCTCGTGCGCTTTACAGCACCCGAGTTCACCTCCCTCTGCCCCGTGACTGCGCAACCCGACTTTGCCCATCTCGTGATCGACTATGCGCCCAATGCAACAATCGTCGAATCGAAATCGCTCAAGCTTTTCCTGGGGTCGTTCCGCAACCACGCAGCGTTCCACGAAGACTGCACCGTGGGCATTGCCGAGCGTCTGTTTGCCGAATTGACCCCATACTGGCTGCGCATCGGTGGCTATTGGTATCCGCGCGGTGGCATTCCGATCGACGTGTTCTGGCAATCGGGCACGCCGCCTGCGGGGCTTTGGCTCCCCTCGCAGGACGTTCCCGGCTATCGCGGCCGCGGTTAGGCCAGCAGCGCGCGCGCCCGACGCCGCATTGCTGCACCGACGATCCCGAAGCCCGCAATCATCATCGCCCATGTCGACGGCTCGGGCACTGGCGAATCTTTTCCCGTCGCCGTGAAGCTGTAAATCCGGCTCGCGATGAGCGCTGTGCCGGTCGGGCAGCCTGCGCCAAGCGCGACCTGAACATTCGTGCCGCCGGCGCCCGATGTGCAAACGTCAAACTGCGTGCCCGATCCCGACTGGGTGACGGAAAAGTCGTTATCGGTGACGAGGATCAAGTTAAAGCCACCGCCCGCGAGTGCCGGACCAAATGCCAGACCTTCGAGCTTTTCAAAGCTATTCTGGCCCGCAGCCCGCAGCGCCTCCTGAACATCGAGATATAGCGATTTACCGACCGGTACAACGCCGGCTGGCAAACTGTTCGAGCCAGCGAGCGAAACGCCCGAAACGTCGGTCGCGCCCGTCAGGTCGATGCGATAAACGCGCTTCGTTCCAATCGGTCTTGCGCCCGTCGGGTCATCAACGCCAAGCCCGCGATTATCCCGCTCGATGACAAGGAACGTGCCATCGCCCATCGCCGAAATCGATGAAACGCCAATGGAACGACCCTGCGCGTTCGACGCAAAATCATCAACGGTGCCGGGAATGCGACCATTGATCGCGGCGACGTCTTCGAGCTGATAGATGAACTGCTTGGTTGCCGTGCCGGTCGCCGGATCGAACTCGACGATGCGCAGGTTGCGGCTATTGCGACCTTGGTTCGATGCGCCTTCGTTGACCAGCGGATCCTGCATGATCGCATAGACTTTGCCATTGGCGCCGACGGTCAACCCTTCGAAGCCCCGATTGTCCTGCCGACCCGACGTGATCGTCGGACGACCGTTAACATAATCTATGCCGCCGCCGGAGAGCTTGGGCTTCAGGTTTTCAGGCGTCGTATAAGCGCGGATTTGCCGCCCCGCCGCATCGAACTCATAGATCGACGGACCATATTCGTCGGCAACGAGCATGTTGCCGTTTGGCAGGCGGACGAAGCCTTCAGGATCGAACGAATCGCGGAGCGTCGCGACGTTTCCCGAACGAAGCAATGGATTAAGGCCGCTGAAAACCGTCCCGTCGCTCTTCGTGAAAACGATCGTCTGCTGCAGATTGAACCCGGTGACAGCGTTGGTCACGCTGTCGAATGTCAGGCGAAACGCGTTAACGCGCGGGGCATAGTCGACCAGCCCGCCGCCGGGACCGCGATCGGTGATGCCGTAAAACAAGTCGGTTGTCCGGTCGTAGACAAGGTCGGAACCAAAACTAAGACGATTGCCACCGAATGCAGGTGCGATGCCCGAAAGATCAGTCGCAGCGCCAGCAACCGAAATGCTGCCGGTAAATGTGACGGCCGCAAAAGCCGGTGTAGAGCTTGCCAGAAGCGCAATCGCAGCAACAGCTTGGCTAAACTTGACCATCGAAAATTCCCCGTTAACGTCTCATTTACGACGTTGCGGCGGCGCTGTTTCAAGCGCGAGACTCTTTGATGTCAGAATCGTGACACTGAGGCTTGAATTGAAAACTGTCCCAGTTGTGGAAAGTTAATCACGGTTGCGCTAATGTGCGGCATGACCGCCACCCCGCATTACCATGCCATTGGCATTGTCCCCGACGACATCGATTTCATGGGACACGTCAACAACGCTCGTTACCTGAACTGGGTGCAGGATGCCGTTGTCGCGCACTGGGAGAAACTCGCGCCGCCTTCAGCTGTGGCCGCACACCTATGGGTCGCACTAAAGCATGAGATTACCTATCGGAAACCCGCGTTTCTGAACGATGAGGTCATCGCGACCGTCGTGCTTGAAAAAGTGCAGGGCGCCCGCGCTTTCTATCAGACCCTGATCAAGCGCGGCGAGGATGTTCTCGCAGAAGTCCAGTCAAGCTGGTGTTGCGTTGACGCACAGACCCTTCGGCCTGCACGAATCGCCAAGGATATCGCCGATCATTTCTTTGGCATCGGCAAAGCGACTAACGCCCCTTGAACAGTCCGCCGAGCAGCCCGCGCAGCAATTGACTGCCCAGCGTGCCGGCGACCTGACGCCCGACCGAACTGGCGACCGAACTAGCCGCCGTCCGCATCATTTTGTCGGCAAACGTCGGCTTGGCCGCTTCGCGTGCGGCGGCGGCGGCCGCTTTTGCGTCGGCGGCCTGCACGCGAGCTGCTTCCCGGGCGGCGATTGCATTGGTCTGCGCGTGCGCTTTGGCGGTCTGCGCGTCGGCCTTGGCTTGCGCGGCGGCGGCTTTCGCCGCGTCACCGTCTGCTTTGATCACTGCCGCAGCAGCAGCCGCTTCGCCCGATTTCGCTGCCAGCATTTCCTCGGCGGATTCGCGGTCGATCAGCGCGTCATATTTATCGCCGATCGCATCGGTCGCGATCATGACGCCGCGCTCCTTGGCATCGAGCGGCCCCACGCGCGATGCTGGCGCCTTGATCAAGGTGCGCTCGACCGGCGACGGCGAGCCGTCGTCCTGAAGCAGCGAAACGAGCGCTTCACCGATTTTCAGTTCGGTGATCACGGTTGCCACGTCGACGCCGTGATTGGCGCGGAATGTCTCTGCTGCCGCCCGAACCGCTGACTGATCACGCGGTGTGAAGGCATTCAATTTGTGCTGCACGCGGTTGTTCAGTTGCCCCGCCACGGTGTCGGGAATGTCGATCGGGTTTTGCGTAATGAAATAAATGCCGACGCCTTTCGACCGGATCAGGCGGACGACCTGTTCGACTTTTTCGATCAGGGCCTTGGGTGCATCGTTGAAAAGCAGGTGCGCCTCATCGAAAAAGAAGCACAGGATCGGTTTCTCCGGATCGCCGATCTCGGGCAGGTTTTCGAACAGTTCGGAAAGCAGCCACAGCAGAAACGTCGAATATAGCTTCGGGCTCACCATCAGCTTGTCAGCGGCAAGGATGTTGACCACCCCGCGCCCGCTATCGTCGCATTTGATGAAGTCCATCATGTCGAGCGCGGGTTCGCCAAAAAAGTTCTCGCCGCCCTGGCTGCGCAATTGGAGCAGCGAACGCTGGATCGTCCCGACCGACTGCTTGGAGATATTGCCGTAGGTTACCGTCAATTCGTCGGCGCGCTCGGCACAGCTGACCAGCATCGCCTGCAAATCGTCGAGATCGAGCAGCAGCAAACCATCTTTGTCGGCGACGTGGAACGCTATTGTTAAAACGCCTTCCTGCACCTCGTTCAAATCCATCAGGCGACCAAGCAGCAACGGTCCCATTTCGGAAACTGTCGTGCGAATCGGGTGCCCGCTTAGGCCGAACAAATCCCAGAACTGCGTCGGGCAATCTTTATACGCCCAGTCGCTCTGCCCGATCTCGGTCGCACGCGCGGCAAATGTCTCGTGGAGCTTGCCGGTCGGCGATCCGGCCATTGCCATGCCCGACAAATCGCCTTTCACATCGGCAACGAAACAGGGGACGCCGTTGGCGGAAAAGCCCTCGACGATACCTTGTAACGTGACCGTCTTGCCCGTGCCCGTCGCGCCCGCGATCAGACCATGACGATTGGCGCGCTTGAGGTTGATGCACTGGCGCGCGCCACCAGCGGCTGTCCCGATAAAAATACCCTCTTGCGCCATAAGCTCAATCCTCCGCCGTGGACGACCGCCTAGCGCAAGATGAAGCGTCCCGAAAGAGGCGCGGTGACGACTACTTGGCTTTCAATTTTAGTGGAATGTAAGGCGTTCGCACGGTTCCGCGCTGAAGCTGGACGAGAACGCTCCCTCGTCCGGCGGCACGTGCAGCTGCAACAGCTGTCGTAACATCAGCTGCGTTCGTCACCGGTGCCTGATTCACAGAAGTGATGATGTCACCACGCTGGATGCCCTTTCCCGCCGCATCGCTTGACGGATCGACCGCGCCGATTACAACACCGCGCGTTCCTGCAGGCACATTCAGCGATCGCGCGATATCCGGCGTCAGCCCTTGCACTGCGAGGCCCAGCGCTTCACGCGCTGCATTGCCGGTCGATTTGGCATCTTCGTCACCCAAGCCACCGCCGGTCTCGGTATTATTCACAGCAGCAAGCTGCTCATCGGTCGGGCGTTCAGCCAGCGTCGCCGTTACGGCCATCCGCTTTCCCGCTCGGTAAAGCTCGATCGGAATACGTGACCCGATCGGCAAGCGCGCAACGATGTATGATAGCGTTTCGTCAGGCGTCACGTCGCGGTTGTTCACTTTGACGATCACGTCGCCCTGCTGGATGCCAGCTTTGGCTGCCCCCTGCCCGGGCTCTACGCGCCCCACCAGCTCGCCGCGGTTCTTGGCGAGGCCCAGTGCATCGGCCGAATCAGCGTCGAGCGGCTGGATCTGCACACCGAGATAACCACGCTTCACTCGCGCGCCGCCGCGCAAGGTGTCGACGATCGGCTTGGCCTGTTCGGCAGGGATCGCAAAACCAATGCCGACATTGCCACCGGTGGGCGAAAAGATCGCCGAATTGATGCCGATGACATTGCCGTTCAGATCGAACATCGGCCCGCCCGAATTGCCGCGGTTGATCGCGGCATCGGTCTGAATATAACGATCATAAGGGCCCGCACCGATGTTGCGCTGTAGCGCCGAAACGATGCCTGCCGTAACCGAACCACCCAGCCCGAACGGATTGCCGATTGCGACAATCCAGTCACCCACGCGCGTTTGCGACGAATCGCCAAACTTCACGAACGGCAGGCCGCGCGCTTCGATCTTGAGCACCGCGAGATCGGACGACGCGTCCTTGCCGATCAGCTTGGCCGCATATTCCTTACGGTCGGGCATGATGACCGTGATCGAACCGACGGCATTGCCGCCGGGTTGACCGCCGGAGACGACATGGCTGTTGGTAACGATATAGCCGTCTTCGGAAATGATGAACCCAGACCCCAGCGATGTTGCTTCGCGCGTTACCGGCCGTCCGCCATTATTACCGCCGCCTTGCTGTCCGCCGAACAAATCGCCGAACGGCGTGCCCGCAAATGGATTTAGCGCAACCGGAACCTGTTGGGTCGTCGAGATATTGACGACGGCAGGCTGAAGTTTCGCGGCAAGATCGGCAAAGCTGAGCGGTGCACCGGCCCGCGGGGCACCAGCCGCCGTGATGTTACCGGGCTCGTTCTGCGCAACCTGCGCGTTCGACGGCGACTGAAGCGCTACTGTCGCAGCAGTGCCGCCGAGCAGGAGAGCAGTGGTAATCGCATAGGCATAACGCACGGACGCAAATCCTCTTCAAAAATCGACGTTGGAACGTAGCAATGATTGCGCGCGGCTGAACGAGGTTTGAATGACCGCGCTCGACCGAGACCTGTTTTAACGACGCCCCCGGAATTCACGCAGATAATCATTGTTCGGCGACAGGATGATAGACGATTGTCCGGTCGCAGTGTTCCCGTTGACGCCAAATGTCGTCTCGTAGCTCTTCATGGCCCGATAAAAATCATAAAAATCGGAATCCTTGCCAAACGCACCGGCATAAATTCCCGCGGCCTGCGCATCGGCATCGGCGCGAACAATCTGCGCGCGCTTCAAGCCCTGCGCTTCGATCGTCAGTGCTTCCTGCTCGCGCGCGGTGCGCATCCGTTCATAGGCCGAGTCAAGCGGCGTGCCTTCGGGCAAGTCAGCTTTCTTGATCCGCACATCGACAATTTCAGCACCATATTGCCGCGCCACACGGTCAAGCCCGATACGGATATTGTCCATAACCGCACCGCGTTCGGGGCTGAGCAACGCCGCAAAAGGACGTTTGCCGAGCTCGTTACGCAATGCCGAACCCAGGATCGGGCGTAGCGCGTCGGCGACATTATTCTCGGTTCGCGCCGTAATGACCATCTTCAACGGATCGACAATACGGAACCGTGCAAACGCATCGATATTCAACCGCAGCTGGTCAGTCGACAAAACCTGCTGGCGCTCCATGTCGACATCGCGAACCCGCTTGTCGATCCAAACGACCTGTTCAATGCCCGGGACGACAGCGACAAGCCCGGCGCCGGTCCGCCCGAATACTTCGCCCGCCTTGTAACGGTTGATCGTGCGCACGGGCTCGCCAAAGCGGAGAACCACGCCCTGCCGCGTTTCGGGCACGACATAGAATGTGCTGGTGATCAGAAGGAGCAATGCAATGACAGCAAAGCCCCAGAAGATCGGATTGCGCGATAGCCGCGCCCAATCGATCATTGTCCGGCTCCGGCGGTTTGCGCAGCAGGCGGCGTCGGGCGCGTTCCCTGCAATGGCAGATAAGGCGTCACGCCGGGCTCAACGATTGTCTTGTCCACTTTGGCCAGAACGCGCTCCATCGTTTCATAATACATGCGCCGTCGCGTGACCTCGGGCGATGCTTTATACTGCACGTAAACCCGGTCGAATGCCGCCGCTTCACCGCCTGCTTTTGCAACGATCTGCTGCGCATAGGCATTGGCCTGGTTCACGTCGGTCTGGGCTTTCTGCTGTGCCGCACTCACGCGCTTGAAAGCTTCGTTCACGGCTTCAGGCGGATCGGCCCGTTTGATCGCGATACCCTGAATCTTGACACCTGACCGATATTTGTCGAGCAGCGCCTGCATCCGCTGCGTCACTTCGGCTTCGATACCTGTCCGGCCCGAACCGATTGCGTCGTTCAGCGAAACATTGGCGATCGCTGCGCGCATCGCACTTTCGGCAACTGCCTCGATCGTCTGTTCGGGTTGCGCGAGCTGGAAAAGATAAAGCTCGGGATCCTTGATGTTCCAGCGGATCGAATAGTCGAGATCGATGATGTTCTCGTCGCGCGTCAAAACCAGCTTTTCACCCGCACCACTCGGAATATCGACATTGCGGATATTCTGGACATCGACCGTTTGCACACGATCAATCGGCGCCGGCAACGTCATCGTGAATCCGGGATCGAGCGTGTGCGAATATTTGCCGAGCCTCGTAACGACACCGCGTTCCTGCGGATCGATAAAGTGCGAACTCGTGAACACGACCCACGCGCCGACTAGCGCGAGCGCGCCATACCCCCAGAGCTTTGGCGAACCGCTCGGCAAGTCACCGCCGAAACGGCCCTTGGCCTGACCCAGCAACTGGTCGAGCGCCGATGCGCCGCGTCCGCCGTTGCCTTTGCCGCCACCCGCAGGCGGGAAACTCCACGGATTGCGCGGGCCACCGCCTTTGCCCCCACCCGAACCATCGCCGCCGCCGCTTCCGCCGCCGTTACGTCCGCCGCCGCTATTGCCCCAGGGGCCGTTCTCATTCAGCGAAGCAATCATGCCTCGCCACCCGCTCGTGTTGCTCATTACACCTTTATAAGAGACGTTTCGAGGATTTACAGTGGGCGATCCGCATTCAGGGCGTCTATGGCGCATTTATGAACGATATTTCCCGTCTTGTTGCCGCAATCGATGCGGTTCATGCTGCCAAAGGGCGCGCCGCGCCGCCACGGTTCGCCGACGGGCGCGCGAGCCTGATCCTTGACGTCACCGGTCTTGGCACAGCTGCGCGTGACGCTCTCAAGGCTAAAATCGAAGCCGCGTTGATGGCCGTGCCGGACGTCGAGACTGTCCGCATTGCGCTGACCGCCGAGCGCACTGGCCGCCGCTTGATTGCCGTCGCCAGCGGCAAGGGCGGCGTGGGTAAATCGACATTGTCGGCCAATCTTGCCATTGCACTGGCGCGCCTGGGCCTACGCGTCGGCCTGATCGATGCCGACATCTACGGCCCGTCACAGCCCAAGCTGATGGGTACCGAGGGCATGCGCCCGACGGCCAAGGACAAGCAGCTTGACCCCGTGCCGACAAAATTTGGCATTCCCATGCTGTCGATCGGGCATCTCGTGAAGCCGTCGCAAGCAGTCGCATGGCGCGGGCCAATGGCAGGGAATGCGCTGAACCAACTGATCGATGCCGACTGGGGTGAGACCGATGTTCTGATTGTCGATCTGCCGCCCGGAACGGGCGATGTGCAGCTTTCGATGATTGCCAAGCACAAGCCCGCCGGCGTCGTGATCGTTTCCACGCCGCAGGACCTCGCGCTGATCGACGCGGCGCGCGCGATCGACTTGTTCGATCAATCGGGCGTGCCGATCATCGGCGTCGTCGAGAACATGGCCGGATATCTGTGCCCGCATTGCGGCGAAGCAAGCGATCCGTTTGGCTATGGCGGGGCCGAAGCCGCAGCGAAAGCGATCGATCGTCCGTTCCTCGGTCGCATCGCGCTCGACATCAAAATCCGCACGGCCAGTGATTCGGGGCATCCGCCTGCGGCAGGCGACGGCCCCGAAGCCAAAGCCTTTCGGACGATCGCGCAAGGAGTGAAAGACTGGCTCGATCGATCCTGAGCCGGATTTATTGCTGGTAACTTTTCGTTAACCTTTCTTGTTTACCTTTCGTTAACGGTTTCACGGCCTTTGATGCCGCGACCAACAAAGGACCAAATCATGCAACCGCTCGTTACAGCGTGTTCGATCGTGCTTGTCATGAGCCTTGCTGGCTGCGCACAGACGCCGCCGCCAAAGGCCGCTGGCGCAACGGTAGAAATTGTTCCCGTTGTCGAACCGCAAGGCTTGCCGAGCGACTGGAAACAAGTGGCGACCAGCATCGACGTCGACCGGATTGCGCGCATCGGCGCCGCATGGAACGACGGTCTGGCCGAAGCGCGAGCGCGTCGCCACGACGGCGAGATCGAAAAAGAAGGCGCGCTGCTCGACCCCGCCGGTGCACTGCCCCGCCCTGCTGTCCCGCCCGGCACCTATCGCTGCCGCGTCATCAAGCTCGGCCTGGGTTCCACCGGTCGCGGCCGTGCCTATCAGTCGTTCAAGCCGTTTACCTGCTTCGTCTCGGTCGAGGACCGATTGCTTGTCTTTATCAAGGCCACCGGGAGCGAATTGCCCGCGGGTCGCTTATGGGAGGATGGCGAGACTCGGCTGGTTTTCCTGGGGGCTACAGCCGCCCGGCCCGGGATCCCTGCCCCCGCCTATGGCATGCAGGCAGCACGTGATCGCAGCGGCGTGATCGAACGCGTCGGCGATTTCCGCTGGCGCCTGGTCAGCCCATGGCAGTCAAAAGACGCGCGGATCGAAGTGATGGAACTGGTGCCCGATACGCCGCCGCCTGCGCCCGTGGCGGTCCCGAGCGGGGGGTAGCCGCGCCTTACACACGTCGATCCACTTGAAACTATAATGCATCGGGCCCAATCTTGCTCCCACAGGCCGGGCCCCTCTGATCGCTGCGACGCAGCGGTGATGTCGGACTGCATTAACCAGAGGAGCTTATGATGACGAACGCAGCCGTTGGAATGCCGTGCCCCGTGTGCAAAGTGCCACTGACCATGAGCGAGCGTCAGGGCGTCGAGATCGATTATTGCCCCCAATGCCGCGGCGTCTGGCTTGACCGTGGCGAACTCGACAAGATCCTCGAACGCAGCGCAAACGAAAATGCGCCGCCGCCCGTCGCTGCACCACCGCCCCAGCAGCAGGCCCCTGCGCCCTCGGGCTATGCCAACCCGGGCTATGGCTACGCACAGCCGTCCAAATATCCTTATGGCAAGCGCAAGAAGTCGTTTCTCGAGGATCTGTTTGATTAGGGCTGGGCCGGACGACGCTTGAGCGCAACGCCGCGTTTCAAAAGTTAGTCGAAAGTTAGTCCAAGGAATCCTGATAATCCGCCAAATTCGGTCGTGACGCGGCATTGGCGCGCTTGGCATGCGAAAGCGCGCGTTCGAGGGCGACATCGGGGCCAGCGGCATCGACGTCATAATCGCCGCCGATATCCTGATGCCAGCGCGGCAGTTCGCCGTCCGACAGATCGGCGACCTGCATCGCGGAAACCGGGTCATTGTGCTGCGTCAACAAATGCGGCGCGGCGGGCCGTGCCGGTTCGAGCCGCGCCATGGCATCGGGGAGCGACGGCGCAAGTGGTGCTGCCGGTTCGTTGGCGAGACGCGCATCATGATTGGCGAAACGGTAGCGCTCAGGCTGGTGCGCGCGCAGGAGGAACATCAGCAGCCGATCATTATAGCGACGGCGCGGCTCCATCGGATCACCGTTCGCATCATATTCGATTTTCTCGGCGATGCCGTTGATCGCGCGTTCGAAAGCAATATCGACAAGCCTGAGCGATGCCTGCTGAACCGCCGCGTCCCACGCCGTCGCGAAATTTTCCGCACCGGGTTCGCGGCGCAGGCGATAGCAGGATTGTTCGGACATGCCGACGATCCGCGTCGCGGCTTTGACCGATCCGGTATCGGCCAGCGCGGCAATGAAATCGCGTTGCCGTTGTGGCGACCAGCCATCAGCGCGACGCTTTCGCAGCACGGGCACCCAGTGGTAATCGGCAGGATCATAGCCGCAGTCGTCGATCTGGGCTTCGAGTTCGGCAGGGGTGGGGTTGTAATCCGGGTTCGCGACGAGCGCAGTGGACGGTTTTGGGGCGGGGGGCTTCCGGTCTTCGAACCCGGGCGGATAGGGTGAGTCAGTCATGGGCGGCATGGGAACATATGGGGGGCGTGTAGGACAGGGTTTTTTGGGGGGGGTTGTCATCAACGGTTCTTGCCTTTCTGCTATATGTGTATCACATAGTGCCCAATGATCGTCGATTTCGACCCGGACAAGGACGATGCAAACCGGGCGAAGCATGGCGTATCGCTGATCTTCGGGATGCGCGTGTTCGAGGATGAGAGCCATGTCGTGCTGCCGTCGTTCCGTCCCATCGATGGGGAGGATCGTTACAAGGCGGTCGGGTTGGTCGATGGACGGCTTTGGACGGCGGTGTTTATCGAACGCGGCGCAGCCGTGAGGTTGATTTCGGTGCGAAGGAGTAATGCGGGTGAACAAGGAAACTATGATCGCGATCCCGGCGGACCCGAATGACCCCGAAGACTTTGATGTGTCAGTCGCGGGTCTCGAGCGCGGGATGATGGGGCGGCGTATCCGGCGGCTGCGCAATCGCCTGGGGATGAGTCAGGAGGCGTTTGCCAATGCATACGGCATTCCGCTCGCCAACATCCGCCAATACGAAATCGGGAGGCATATGCCGCCGCCTGCCGTCCGCGCCTATCTGAAGGTCATTGCGGCGGAGCCGGATGTGACGGCAAGGGCAGTGGCGGCTTGAAGGAGGAGTGCGCCGTTATGGCCGCTGAGAACGACGACAATCCCGAATGGACCGAAGCCGATCTCGCCCGCGCGCGTCCGGCGGCGGACGTGCTGCCGCCCGAATTCATCGCGGCTTACCAGGGGCGCGGACGGCCCAAGGGATCGGTGAAAGCGGATGCCAAGCAGCAGATCACGTTACGGTTGGACCGCGACGTGATCGAACGCTTTCGCGCAACGGGGCCGGGGTGGCAGGCGAGGATCAATGAGGCGTTGAAGCAGGTGGGGTGAGAGGCATCAGATTTGTTCTGACCAGTTTTCTTTCACCAGAGTTATGGAAGCAGCTTGTCCTCGAATTTTCGAGGCGATCTGTCTGAGAGTCGGCTCGTAGTTTCGGTCGGGCAGAAGACTTCCCAACTCCACGCCAACCCGAGTGAAATTGAATATCGGTAGCTTGATACCATACTCACCAGTCATGTTTGCCAAAATGTATGTGGTAGACCCGCCGAACATCCAATGAGTTCCAGGTGGCTGATGAAGTACACAATCTCGCAGCGAAACCAAGCCACAGTCCTCAAGATCCGTCAGGATCATCCAATCTTCACCACGAACATCAGGATTTTTGAGAAACCAATAATCAATACTATTTGCATAAATTTGTGAGAATAGCTCTGCAATATCAGGGCTAAGTTCTGCTATAGTCCGAATAGAAGCTATCGAGTAACTCCCGGGCGTGACAATTTCCCCTGCGAGAATTTTTCCGAAAACCTTTCGCATCCGATCTGTAGAAGCATCCTCTGCAAACCGATGAAACGCATTCAGCCAGTCGACGTCAGGATCAATCCCAACATCATTCCCATCCAGATTTTCGGAGGCCGCTGCTATGACCATTGCAGTGTTTTGGAGCTTTCTAATCGCTCCAGGCGTAAAAAGTTCAATGGCGGCCGCGAGCACAGCGGGGTCTTGCTTCATCTTTTCTGCGGCAGCTTTCGCAAGCTCTCCGCTAACGAATGATCTGGCGTCGGTGACGTCGTCGATTGCTTTTGAGGGCCTGCGCAGCCAAGCGTTTGGATAAGATGCAAGCGGCCCAAGGAGCGACTTCGCAACACCAGCAAGTGCGCCACTAACTTGTGCAACCACTCCAGCGCTCGAATCGCTCATCCCCCCTTACTCCACCACCAGATAAAGCTCGCCGCCTTCTTCTTTGAACTTTTCGGACATCGCGGCCATGCCGGCTTCAGCGTCTGCTTCCCTTATACCCCTCACCCCGCTCAGCGTTGCTGAGTCGCCCTCTCTCCGAAGGGGAGAGGGGTTTGAAGACGCGAGCATCTCGCTTGTGTTCTGTAGTTTCGCAAATTCGCGCACTTCCTGCGAAATCTTCATCGAGCAGAATTTCGGGCCGCACATGCTGCAGAAATGGGCGGTCTTTGCGCCTTCTGCGGGGAGCGTCTGGTCGTGATATTGCTCCGCCGTGTCGGGGTCGAGCGACAAGTTGAACTGGTCGCGCCAGCGGAATTCAAAGCGGGCGCGGGACAGGGCATCATCGCGCATTTGTGCGGCCGGGTGGCCCTTTGCCAAATCCGCCGCGTGGGCGGCCAGTTTGTAGGTCACGACGCCGACTTTCACATCGTCACGGTCGGGCAAACCTAGATGTTCCTTGGGCGTTACATAGCAAAGCATCGCACAGCCGAACCAGCCGATCATCGCCGCACCAATGCCGCTCGTGATATGATCGTAGCCCGGCGCGATGTCGGTGGTGAGCGGCCCGAGCGTGTAGAACGGTGCCTCGCCGCACGACTCGAGCTGCTTTTCCATGTTGACCTTGATCTTGTGCATGGGGACGTGGCCCGGCCCTTCGATCATGACCTGGATATCGTGTTTCCATGCGATCTTGGTCAGTTCGCCCAGCGTATAAAGTTCGGCGAATTGCGCTTCGTCGTTAGCGTCGGCGATCGAGCCGGGACGCAGGCCGTCGCCGAGGCTGAAGGCGATGTCGTATGCTTTCATGATCGCGCAGATGTCTTCGAAATGGTCGTAGAGAAACGATTCCTTGTGGTGGAAGAGGCACCATTTCGCCATGATCGAGCCGCCGCGGCTGACGATGCCGGTCACGCGCTTGGCGGCAAGCGGCACGTAGGCAAGGCGAACGCCGGCGTGGATCGTGAAATAATCGACGCCCTGTTCGGCTTGTTCAATCAACGTGTCGCGAAAGATTTCCCACGTCAGGTCTTCGGCGACGCCGCCGACCTTTTCGAGCGCCTGATAAATGGGGACTGTGCCGATTGGAACGGGCGAATTGCGGATGATCCATTCGCGCGTGTCGTGGATGTTGCGCCCGGTTGACAGGTCCATGACTGTGTCCGCGCCCCAGCGGATCGACCAGACCATCTTGTCGACTTCATTGGCGACGTCCGACGCTACAGCCGAATTACCGATGTTGGCGTTGATCTTGACGAGAAAGTTGCGGCCGATTGCCATGGGTTCGGATTCGGGGTGGTTGATATTGTTTGGAATGATTGCGCGACCGCGCGCGACTTCGGACCGGACAAATTCGGGCGTGACGAAGTCGGGGATTTCTGCACCGAAATCCTCGCCGTCGCGAATTGCCGCCTCGGCGCGTTGAGCACGACCGAGGTTCTCTCGTGTCGCCACATATTCCATTTCGGGCGTGATGATCCCCGCCCGCGCATAGTGCATCTGGCTGACGTTTGCGCCGCGCTTCGCGCGCAGGACGATCTTGCGCACGTTAGGAAAAGGATCGACGCCACCCGATCGGTCGGGGCCGAGCTGGCCATTGTCTTCGGGCCGGACTTCGCGCTGGGTGACCTCCTCAACATCGCCACGCGCGCGAATCCAGTCAGCGCGCAGTTCGGGCAGGCCAACCGATATGTCGATACTCGCCGCAACGTCAGTATAAGGGCCGCTGGTATCGTAAACGTTGAGCGGAGGCTCGCCCGACGTCGGCTCAAGGTCTATGGCGCGCATTGCGACTTTGAGCGGACCCACATGGATTTTGCGGCTGCCCCGGATCGGACCCGTGGTCACGCTCGGCCCGGCAGCAGATACAGCAGGTGCGTTATAATCGGCCATGTGCACTCTCCAAAATCGAAAGACGAGCGCGGGGCTGTGCACCGCTCCCTCCCTCCGCCCGTGCTAACGGGATCAGGTTAAACGGGTCGTGGCTACAGCCACCTCTCAGCTGCTGGAATGCAGCTCCCCGGGGATGATTATGCTAGGCCGACGAATTACAGGCGTCCAGCCGCTAAACGACCTTGCGACCCGTCACCAGCCGAAACACAACAACGACGAGCGCGATGACCAGCAGAAGGTGGATTAACCCACCCGCGACGTTCATCGAAAAGCCCAAGACCCACAGCAGAACAAGAATTCCGACAATTGTCCAAATCATGGCTCAAACTCCCTTACAGCAAAGTTTCCGGGTTAAAATGTGTAGGCAAGGCCCGCGCCGCCGAACCATTGATTGCGATCGCGGACAATGGGCGATCGTTCGAAATCACGGACCAGCCTGGAATAATTGCCGATCGCAAAAACCGACAGGCCGCGCAACAGGTCGCCCGTGACCGAGAAATTTCCAAGCACGCCAAAGTTGACGTCCTTGAACCCTTCGCGCGGCGTGTAGGCGGGCAGACCGCTCGCAAGGGATTGTGCCGGAGTGACGCCGAAATATCTTTGCGCGTACCCGTTCCCCACATAGTTTGCCGACATCGAAATACCGACATAGGCTTTCCGGCTGAGCGGCGTGCCGTAGCTGACCGATGGCGTGACGATCAGGCTGTCGTGGACGCCGGTAACATCATGGCTGACCGCGACATCGACGTTCAGGCTGTCGAAGTCAGAGGTAATGACGCCGGTTCGTGTTACGCCGACATGACCACCGACCTCCACAGCGATCGGAATGCGGCCGAGCGCAACGATCTGCGGGTCGCGAACCGTTTTCAGCGCGGAACGGTTGAGCGTGACATGCGCCATTGGTCCAAGATTGAACTTGGTGCCCGGCCCACCGGCAGAAGGGATCAAGTCGACGAACAGCGCAGTGCCCTGCGTGATGAACGACACGCCCGAGAATTGCCCGCGAACGGCGCCTGCGGGAACGATATGGTAATCGTCGGCGCCTTCAAAACGCGGGACTACCGCGGCTCCCACACCTATCGTGAAACTGTCCCTGCCGAGATCGGGTTCCGCCGGTTGCGCGAGCGCGGGCGTTGAAAAAACCAGCGCCAGAAAGGCGGCGTTCGCTAAATGCACAATAATTCCCCAAGACTGACGGAGGACAACCGGAGGAATTCTTAAAAGTTCCCACGCGGTTCAGAACAGATATTTGATCCGGACGACTTCGTCGGTGTGCCCGTTCGTGATTGGGACTTGCGCCGATTTGAAACTGGGAGCGCCAAAACGGATTACCGGATTCTTTGAAAAGCCAAAGCCTTCTTTGGGGATCCCCAACATCGTATCGAGCTTACCATTGCCGTTCTCATCATGGATGAGCGCGAGCGCGTAGGTTCCGCTGGGGAGATCTTCAAATTTCAGCGTGCTTGCCAACCGAGTCGGCAAAGTCACTCGCCGCGCATGGGGATCACTCTGACAATCGGGAAATTTATCCGCTTGAGTGGTCAGGCAGGCCATGACCTGGCCCTTCTGGCTGCGAAAGCCCTGAAGTCCGGCGTCAAGCGATCCCGGCGCCACGCTTGCGGTCAGGCTGACGAATATCGCCAAAGCTGCCAAGCCCCTTGTCGGTGCCGCAAAGACGATCCCAGTGACGGAAATATAGCCCATAGTTGCACCTATATTCGGCGTGATGCCGTTGATGATGGCTTGCTGTTATGAGCCAGCCCCCTAACGCCCCCTTAACGATCCCTCGGGGGAACATTTCCCACCCCATGTGGTTGGTCACGCCCATAATCGTCATAATCGACAATACCACCCCCAATGCGCCGACATGAATGGGTATTGCGAACACCAGCACGGGGATGACCACCGCGCCGGTAAGCGCCTCCCACGGATGGAAGGACATTGCTGCCCACGCCGTTGGGGGACGGCTGGCGTGGTGAACCGCGTGAGCAATCCTGAACGGCTTTGGTCGGTGCATCCAACGGTGCGTCCAGTAGAACCATGTGTCATGCGCCAACAGATACAGCCCCACACTGACTGGAAGATACCAGACCGGATAGTCACCCACACTTGTATAAACCTGCGTCCATCCATGATGCTCCCAGCCCCAGGCGACGACTCCGGCGGGGATGCCGTATATGCCCGCACTTGCAAGGCTCCAGCCGATTTCGCGGCGGATTTGTGGGGATAGGTCGGCATAGAGTCCGGGGCGGACTTTGCTGGTTGCAAGCGCAAATGCGCCGCTGACGACAAGATAGCGGATGCCAACGATCAACGTCATGGCAAGCACCGAGAAGGCAGGAACTAGCATCTGCGAATTATGCGGCTTGAGGCCAACCAGATCAACCTGCCGCGCGTCGAAAAAGCCCGCGCCAGCCGATGCCGGACTTAAGTACACCGATGCGGAACAGGCGGACCGATATCCAGATCGTGATGCCGACCCACAATGTCTGCCACCCAAGGGCAAGGATATGTGGCCAGATGGCAGGATCGGTGGCTCCGCGTGCTGCCATGGCGAAGGGCGAGCTGAACGGGAAGATTTCGGCAAACCGCGCCATCGGGGATCCGGGGCTGCCCGCCGCAGCGGCAGAGATGCCGAACATGGACACCTGAAATATCGTGATGGGGAGCGAGAGCATCTGGATTTCGCGCATCGTCGATGCCTGCGCACCGATGCCAAGGAACACCGCGCCCAGCAGCATGAACGCCATTGCCAGATACAGGCCGCATAATATCAAAAAGATCGGCACGCCGATTGCGGGCGCGAAACCCGCCAGAACCACGCCGGGAGGTAACAGGTTGATGCCGAGCGTCGCGAGAGCCCCCCAGAAAGCGACAAAGACTACCGACACGCCGAACATGCCGATTAGCTTGCCCAGAAACACGGCTTCCAGCGGAACCGACGCGGCCAGAATTTCGATGACCTTGTTCGACTTTTCCTCCGCCAGCGTCCCGACGGCCTGACCCGCGAGCAGCAGCGTCAGAAAGAAAATCCCGAATACTGCACCGAAGCCCGACGCTTGCTGACTGCGTACGCTCGTTGGCGCGGCCGTTGTTTCGGCGAGCGTGACGTTTACGATGTGCTTGTCGAGCGGCAGCCCGGTGCGCGTTTCGCGCGCGACGCTGTCGGCAATCGTGGCAAGGAAGTCGGCGTGACGCCTGCTGGGGGCATTGTAACGGACAGACGGCGCGGTCAGCGGACCGTAAAGAACCGCTGTAACGTCGGCATCTTTTTGTCCGAAAAGCGTTTTCACCTGGGCAGAAGTATCTGACGTTGGCGCTACGATCGTAAGTGCGGGAGGCCCCTCTCCGCCGCGATAGAGCGCGCGCAATCTGGTATCGGCAGCGCGCAGGCGAAGGGCGTCGGGGCCTACAGCGATTGCCATGATTCGTGCTTTGTCGGCGGAAGAGGCACCCAGCTGCGCCGCCCCCGAACCGCCAACCGCGCCGAACGCCAGCATGAAGGCCGGGGCGAGAAGGAACAGCAGAAACGTGGGTGTCGCCACGATCGCAAGAAAGTCGCGGCGGGCAATGACTGCGATCTGGCGAAGCGATCGGTTCATGCCTGCGCCCCTGACTTGGCACTGTTCACGATCCGGACGAACGCGTCGTGCAGGCCGGGGCGTTCTATTGTAAGACCCGCAACACCGTGGCCCGACTGGATGAGGTTCAGGAGCAGCGGTTCAACACCGCTAGAGGGCACTGTGAAGCGCCATCCGGACCCGTTGCGAACGGCGTCGGCGGGGAGCAACGCGCCGACGCGATCCTCGCCTGAGCAAGGGACGTAGTGAGCGCGCATGGGCAATGTACCCCGTGCCTTGTCGACAGTGCCTTCGAACCGGCATTTTGCATCCGCTATGATGGCAAGGCGATCGCACAGCCGTTCGGCATGGCCCATGACATGCGTTGAAAATAAAATCGTCGCACCGCGATCACGCTCCGCAAGGATCAGCGCCTCAAGATGCTCCTGATTGACGGGGTCGAGGCCCGAAAATGGTTCGTCGAGCACGATCAGTTCGGGGCGGTGGACGATCGATCCCAACAGCTGGACCAACTGCGCCATGCCTTTCGACATCTTGCGTATTTTGGTATCGACAACCGCACCAAGCCCTGCTGCTTCCATGAACGTCGCAGCGCGCGTGCGCCCTTCGGCCCAAGACAGTCCGCGCAGCGCGCCCATGAAAGCAATCGCTTCGCGCGCTTTCATGGCCGGGTAAAGGCCGCGCTCTTCGGGGAGATAGCCGACGCGGTCGCTTGCCTCACGCGGATTCGCATGACCGAGCAGCGTCCGAGTGCCCGAATCGGGGTCGATGATGCCGAGCAACATACGCAAAGTCGTCGTCTTGCCCGCGCCGTTTGGGCCGAGCACGCCGTAGATCATGCCGGTGGGTATCGCCAGATCGACGCCGTCGACTGCACGTTTGGCGCCGAATGTCTTGACGAGAGCGGACGCAGTAACGGCGTAATCGGAGCTCATACTGATCCTGAACTGGCATTTGGCTGAACATTTCGACATCGGTACGCCGAAACGGCTAGATGGCGTGTGTGACCCCTAAACACCAGTCCCTGACGAAAGCCTTAAAGGAAGAAGCCGCGCGATTGGGTTTTGTCGCTTGCGGTGTGACGCGTGCGAATGCGGTCGATGGACGCGTTGCCTTGACCGATTGGCTTGCGCTCGACCACCACGGCACGATGGAATGGATGGCGGCGCGGGCGGATCAACGCGCAGCGCCGCAGTCGCTGTGGCCCGAAGCGGTCAGCGTTATCGCGCTGGGAATGAGCTATGCGCCTGCTGAAGATCCGATGCGGTTGGCGCACGAGCACAGCGTCGGGCGCATCTCAGTCTATGCACAGGGATCCGACTATCATGACGTCATCAAGCGCAACCTGAAGGCGCTGGCGCGGTGGATCGTCGATCAAGCGGGCGGCGACCTGAAGGTGTTTGTCGACACCGCGCCAGTGATGGAAAAGCCGCTGGGGCAGGCAGCAGGGATCGGGTGGCAGGGAAAGCACAGCAATCTGGTCAGTCGCGAACATGGCAGCTGGCTGTTTCTGGGCGCGATCATGACCACGCTCGATCTGGAGCCCGATGTGCCGCACATCGATCGTTGCGGGAATTGTGACGCGTGCCAGCGGGCCTGCCCCACCGACGCTTTTCCAGCGCCCTATCGGCTCGATGCGCGGCGCTGTATTTCGTATCTGACGATCGAACATAAGGGTCCGATCCCGCATGAGTTCCGCGCGGCGATCGGCAACCGGATTTACGGGTGCGACGATTGCCTCGCGGTATGTCCGTGGAATAAATTTGCCGATACCGCCGCGGCGAATAAGGCGTTCGTTGCGCGGGCGGAGCTGGCAGCGCCTGAGCTGTCCGATCTGCTGGCCCTCGACGATCCGGGGTTCAGGCAGGTGTTTGCAGGCTCACCGATCAAACGCATCGGTCGCGAGCGGATGGTGCGCAACGCCTGTATTGCAGCGGGTAACAGTGGTGATGTTCGGCTGATCCCGCCGTTACGCGCGCTGACGACTGACGCAAGCGAGGTCGTGTGCGAAGCTGCAGACTGGGCACTCGGCAAACTATTGACCTGCCGCCCGGAAGATTAGCGCGCTTCTTTGCGGCGGACGAGTGCGGCAACGCATGAGGCGCGGTCGATGTCTTTGCCGTCCGACTGGCGCGCATCCACATAGGTGACGACAGGTTCGGCACCGGCACGCGAGGGATATAAATACGCATCAAGGATACAGAACGGCCCGGCATATTGCAGGCGACGCGCACCGTCTTCCTTGACGTCCTGATCCGCAGTACCGAACAGCGCCGCGAGCGCGCGCGCATCCTGACCCAGCACCCGTTCAAGACCCGTGACGCGCATCGGAACGCTGAGTGTGGGCACTGCGCGCGGTTTGGGCGAAGGTGTCGTCGTGCATGCCGAGAGCAATACCAGGCCCATAGAAACGATCGCGCGCATGAAAATGTGTCCGTGCCAAGCCTGTTGAAGGACTATCTTTACTTCGCGCGCGGCAAAGGGGAAGGGCGACGCTTCGAGTATGCAGGATTTTCCAATGACAGCAAAATACGACGTAACGGCAATCGGTAATGCGATTGTGGACGTAATCGCCAGCGCGAACGAAGAGTTTATCGTGTCCGAAAACCTGTCGCGCGGGTCGATGCAGCTGATCGATGAGGAACGTGCAACCGAACTTTACGGACGGATGGGCCCGGGACACGAGATTTCGGGCGGTTCGGCCGCGAACACCATCGCTGGGATGGCCGCGCTCGGGCAGAAATGCGCCTTTGTCGGGCAGGTCGCGAGCGACCAGCTCGGCGATGTATTCGCGCATGACATCCGTGCCATCGGCGTGCGCTTCGACACGGCGGCACGTGCTGCCGATCCTGCGACTGCACGATGCTTGATTCTGGTTACGCCCGATGGACAGCGTACGATGAACACGTTCTTGGGTGCGTCGCAATTCCTGCCCGCGTCGGCCATTGATGCAGACCTCATCGCCGATTCGGCAATTCTTTATCTTGAGGGCTATCTTTGGGACCCCGAGGAACCGCGTGCAGCGATGCGTGC
>JAYTAP010000005.1:0-13821 GCA_043737475.1 Sphingomonas sp. | reverse complement strand
CGCCCGCTGCTGCCGGACCGCCGCGTGCGCTCCACTCGCCGTCGGCGACCTTGACCCGCCCACCATGGTCGTCGATCGGATCGACGGCCTTGACGGTCTTCCCGACCAGCCGCGCCGCGCGGTCGTTGAGTAAGGGATCGAGGCTGTGGGTCGAGCTGCGCGCGTACCAACGGCGCCCAAGAACGACGGTCAATGCCGCGAACAGCACGAACAGGATCGTCTGGCCGACCGTGCCGAGCCCGAGCGCCTGAGTGAACAGCCCGGTGGCGATCGCCGCGACGCCGATGAAAAACAGGAAAAAGCCCGGGGCAATCACCTCGGCGATCAACAGCACGACTCCGGCGATCGCCCACGCCCAGCCAGGATCGAGCCCGAACATTGCCTATCGACTCACTTTGGGGACACTGGCTGGCGGCGGGGGCATCCGCACCGTGTCGCCGTCGTCTCCGAGCGCTTCCTTGGCGAGCTTGCCGATCCCGCCGAGCGTTCCGATCAACTGGGTCGCCTCGATCGGGAATAGGATCGTCTTGGCGTTGGGCGATCTCGCGAATTCGGCAACCGCCTCGACATATTTCTGGGCGATAAAATAGTTGATCGCCTGCGCGTTGCCGCCGGAAATAGCGTCGCTGACCATCGTCGTCGCGGTTGCTTCGGCCTGCGCCGCCCGCTCGCGTGCTTCGGCTGCGCGGAATGCGGCTTCCTTCAACCCTTCAGCCTGAAGGATCTTGGCCTGCTTCTCACCCTCCGCGCGGAGGATTTCCGACGCGCGCGCACCCTCGGCCTCGAGAATCGAAGCACGCTTCTCGCGCTCGGCCTTCATCTGACGCGTCATCGCGTTGACGATGTCGGTCGGCGGGCGGATGTCCTTCAATTCAACACGCGTGATCTTGACCCCCCAGCTTTCGGTCGCGCGGTCGACTACCGCGAGCAGCCGAGCGTTGATCTCGTCGCGCTTCGACAGCAGTTCGTCGAGGTCCATCGACCCCATCACCGTCCGCAAATTGGTCGTCGCGAGCTGCAAGATCGCGAGATACATGTCGCTGACTTCATACGCCGCCTTCGACGCGTCGAGCACCTGGAAGAACACCACCCCATCGACCGCGACCATCGCATTGTCCTTGGTGATGATCTCCTGTCCCGGGATGTCGAGCACCTGCTCCATCATGTTCACCTTGCGGCCGACGCGGTCGATGAACGGGAAGATGAGAGTCAGGCCGGGCTGCGCGACGGTCGTGAACTTGCCGAACCGCTCGATGGTATACTGATAGCCCTGCCGGACCATTGTTACCGCCATCAGAACATAAACGACGCCAAGTACGGCGACTACGACGACCAGCGTTTCCAATGTTCGCTTCCTCCAACGGGTGCCAAGGCATATGCCCATTTGCACCGGATCCGCCAAGCTATATCGGGACGTCTGCTGGCGCATTGCCATGCGCGCGGTTACTTGGGGCGCCACGACTCGCAACAGGCGCTCTTCTGGCTATGGATATTCCCCTCGGACTGACGTTTGACGACGTGCTTTTGCAGCCCGGCGCATCGGATGTTTTGCCGAGCCAGGCCGACACGCGGACGCAACTTACCAAATCGATTTCGCTCAATATTCCCATTTTGTCCTCGGCAATGGACACCGTTACCGAAGCAGACATGGCGATTGTGATGGCGCAGCTGGGCGGTATCGGCGTCCTCCACCGCAATCTCTCGGTCGCGGAACAGGCCGACGCCGTCCGTGCCGTAAAGCGATTCGAAAGCGGCATGGTCGTCAACCCGATCACGATCCGTCCCGATCAGACGCTGGCAGACGCGCGCGACCTGATGCTGCGACACCGCATTTCGGGCATTCCGGTTGTCGAGGCCTCGGGCAAACTTGTCGGCATCCTGACCAACCGCGACGTTCGCTTTGCTGAAAACCCTGCACAACCGGTCAGCGAACTGATGACCAGCCAGAATCTGGCGACGGTCAAGGAGGGTGTGTCGCAGGAAGAAGCACAACGACTTTTGCACCAGCGCCGGATCGAAAAACTGCTGGTCGTTGATACGAACTTTCGCTGTACTGGCCTGATAACGGTCAAGGACATCGAAAAGGCCGTCACCTATCCCGACGCGACGAAGGATGGCACCGGCCGGCTGCGCGTCGCGGCGGCAACAACAACGGGCGATGCCGGGTTCGAGCGGACAGAAGCGCTGATAGAAGCGGAATGCGACCTGATCGTGGTCGACACGGCGCACGGTCATTCTTCCATGGTCCTTGCGGCCGTCGAGCGCATCCGCAAGCTCAGCAACAATGTGCAAATCGTGGCAGGGAATGTCGCTACTGCCGAAGCGACGCGCGCTTTGATTGATGCGGGGGCCGACGGGATCAAGGTCGGCATCGGCCCCGGATCGATCTGCACAACGCGCGTCGTCGCAGGTGTCGGCGTGCCGCAGCTGACGGCGATCATGAACGCGGCGGGCGAAGCCGCGAAATCCGGCGTTCCCGTCATCGCCGACGGGGGTTTGCGCACGTCGGGCGACATCGCCAAGGCACTTGCCGGTGGCGCGTCGACCGTGATGATAGGCTCGCTGCTGGCGGGCACCGGGGAAGCGCCTGGTGAAATTTTTCTTTATCAGGGCCGGTCGTATAAGTCCTATCGCGGCATGGGCAGTGTCGGGGCGATGGCGCGCGGCTCGGCGGACCGCTATTTCCAGCAGGATATCAAGGATCAGCTGAAGCTAGTCCCCGAGGGGATTGAAGGGCAGGTCGCTTTCAAGGGTCCGGCCCGTGACGTGATCCACCAACTGGTCGGCGGGGTGAAGGCCGCGATGGGGTACACCGGCTCGCGGACGATCGCTGACCTTCAAAAGCGGGCAAAGTTTGTCCGGATCACCGGCGCAGGTTTGCGCGAAAGCCATGTCCATGACGTGACGATCACGCGCGAAGCTCCGAACTACCCCACCCGATGACGCCTTCTGCACGGGTTCAATCCAGCATCGAAATCCTCGACCTGATCATCGCGTCGGTGCGTGACAATGGTGCCGCTGCCGACACGATTATCGCCAATTGGTTCAAGACGCGGCGTTTTGCGGGGTCGGGCGACCGGCGAGCGGTGCGCGATCTGATCTATCGTGCGATCCGCACTTTTGGCGATGTGCCGAAATCGGGGCGGACGGCGATGCTCGGCCTCGCCGCAACGGATGCCGAACTCGCAACCTTGTTCGACGGATCGATGCACGGCGCACCAGCGATCGGTGCGTCGGAGCGACCGGCACTGCCGAGCCTTTTGCCCGGATGGCTCGCGCGGATCATTCCCGAGGAAGAGCATGAAGCGCTGCTCGGACGGGCGCCATTTGATTTGCGGGTCAATAGCTTGAAGAGCACGCAGGAGATTGTCTCGGCACTGTTGCCAGGTGCCGAACCCATTGCGGGCACGAAAAACGGCCTGCGTCTCCCCGAAAAAATCTCCCTTGCGGATCGCGCCGACCTGCTCGGCCTTATCGAGGTGCAGGATGCAGGCAGCCAGATGATCGCGGAGGCGTGTCAGGCCATGCCGGGGCAAACCGTTGTTGACCTGTGTGCGGGGGCTGGTGGCAAGACGCTTGCTCTGGCGGCGGACATGGCGGGGCAGGGGCGGCTGTATGCTTGTGACACCGACCGCGGACGACTCTCGCGTCTTGTCCCACGTGCACAAGTGGCGGGAGCGGCGTTTGTTGAGACTCGCATGCTCAATCCCAAGCGTGAGCACGAGGCACTCGAAGACTTGATCGGAACCGCCGATACCGTGCTTGTCGATGCGCCCTGCTCGGGCACGGGGACGTGGCGGCGAAACCCTGAGCTTCGTTGGCGATTGACGCATGCGCGCCTCGATGCCGTCATTGCACTCCAGGCCTATCTGATCGAACTGGCCGCGACGTTGGTCAAGCCCGGTGGCGCTTTGGTCTATGCCGTCTGCTCGCTGATCGGCGAAGAGGGGCAGGCGCAGATCGATGACTTCCTTCGCCATCACAGCGGATGGACGCTCGACAGCGTGCGCACATTGACGCCGTCGCGCGACCAGACCGATGGTTTTTTCGTCGCGCGGCTTATCCGGGCGTGCTAGCCCTTCGCTTCGAATGTTCATGGAGACTCTGATGCGACTGACGCCCCCTGCAATCGCGATTGCCGTTTTGCTGGCGACAGTGTCGAGCGTCAGTCATGGCCAGCGCCCCGATAGCCAGATCGATCCCCGCTCGTTGATGCTATTGCGCATGGGGCAGGCCGAAGGCGCTGCCGGTCGTTATGATCCGGCAACGGATGCACTCGAAAGTGCCCTTGCAGTCGATCCGAAGAACCGGACCGCATTTCTGGCCCTCGCCGAAGTCGCAAAGAAGCAGGGGCTGCCGGGCAAGGCAATCCGGCTGTATCGCGAGGCGTTGCTGATCGAACCGAACGATATCGTCGCGCTTGCAGGACAGGGCGAAGCGCTGGTCGCGAAGGGTGCCGTGACCAAGGCCAAGGAAAATCTGGCAAAGGTCAAAACGCTGTGTCTTTCGACTTGTCCGGAACAGGTAACGCTTGCCGCAGCGATCGACAAAAACGCCGCCGGGACGGCCATCTCGGCCCAGACCGTAACGCCGCGCCCAGTGGTAACCGTCGGCAAAGTCAACTAAATCAGCCGGGCAATTGCGCTAAAATCGTCGACGGTCAGGGTTTCTGCGCGGCGCGATGAATCAATGCCAAGCTTCCCAAGCGCGTCAAGCGCATAGGGAATGTTCTTAATACTCTGTCGCAACATTTTGCGGCGTTGGCCGAACGCTGATGCCGTAAGCCGTTCGATGGAAGCACAGGTTACGCCTTCAGGCTGCGTCGCCGGAACGATGTGGACGACTGCGGACATGACTTTTGGCGAGGGCGTAAAGGCGGAACGATGGACTCTCATGGCGACGCTGGCTGCACTGCGCCACTGACACAAGACGGCGAGGCGACCAAAGGCTGACGTATCGGGCACCGCGACAATGCGTTCGGCGACTTCCTGTTGGAACATCAGCGTCAGCGATGCCCAGTGCGGGGGCCATTGCTCGCCCGTCAGCCAATTCACGAGCAACGCCGTGCCGACATTATAAGGCAGGTTTGCGACGATATGCCCGCCGGGTTCGATCACGTCGGGTAGCGCAATCGCCATCGCATCCCCCTCGATGACCCGCAGGCTATATGGATGGGCTTCAACAAGTTCGGCAAGTGCCGGCAGGCAGCGACGGTCGCGTTCGACGACGGTGACATTGGCCCCGGCGTCAACCAGCGCGCGCGTGAGCCCACCAGGTCCGGGACCAACTTCATAAACAGATTGCCCGGTCAAATCACCGGGCACGGCCGCAATCCGGTCGAGCAACTGGCTGTCGAGGAGGAAATTCTGACCAAGCGCTTTGCTTGCGGTAAGTCCGTGCCGCGCGATGACGTCGCGCAAGGGCGGACGGATCTGGCTCATGCTGCCTGTTGCGTGCAGGCCTGTTTCGCACGGCAAGCCGTCGCCTCTGCCGCCATTTTTATCGCCGCAATCATCGCACCCGGATTGGCAATATTCTGTCCCGCAATACCGAATGCGGTGCCGTGGTCGGGCGCGGTCCGGACAATCGGAAGACTGAGTGTCATGTTGACGCCATCGTCGAAATGAAGCGTTTTTAACGGGATGAGTGCTTGATCATGATAGAGGCAGATGGCGACGTCATATTCCGATCGCGCGCGCGCGTGGAACATGGCATCGGCTGCGATCGGGCCACTGACGTCAATGCCTTCTGCACGAAGAATGTCCATAGCTGGCATGATCAAGTCGATTTCTTCGCGGCCCAGCGCACCATTTTCGCCAGCATGCGGATTGAAACCTGCAAAAGCGAGCCGGGGATTGTCGATTCCGAAGTTACGTTGCAGACCGCGCGCCGTCGCGCGTCCAGTCGCGACAATTTTCTCGATTGTCAGCACCCCGGGAACGTCAGCGAGTGGGAGATGCGTCGTAACAGGTACGACTTTCAACGTCGGACCTGCCAGCAGCATGACGGCATTTTCGCTCGCAACACCACATCGTTCGGCAATGAATTCGGTTTGTCCGGGATAAGAAAACCCGATCGCGTAAAGCTGTGTCTTGGATACCGGACCCGTTACGAGTGCACGCGCCGCGCCCGAACGCGCAATCCCAACAGCAAGTTCGAGTGAGTCGAGCGAACAGCGCGCGCCTTCGAGATTGGGTTCGCCGGGCGTTATTGACCCCGCATCTTCAAGCTGCATCACCGGCAAGGCGCGCTTGAACACCTCTACCGATTGGCGCGGGTCGTCGATTGCTTCGACCGGCCCTAGCCAGACCGCTTGCACCGCCCGGACGTCACCGACAGCAAAAAACGGCGACAATTCCGCACGTTGCCGCTCGACCCAGGCTTTGGCGATTATCTCCGGGCCGATGCCAGCCGGATCGCCCATCGCCACCGCAAGCGGTGCATCGGCTGAATAAAGACTAGCGATATTCCACCACTGCGTCGCGCCGGAGATCGCGAAGATAGCGTTGCGCACGCTGGTTGACGCGGGTTTCTTCCATCTGTGCCATCAGTTGATCGAACGACGGTCCGCCCGATGTCTGCGCATCGTCGCGTCCGCACAGGACCAGCACGCGGACGCCTTCAGCTTGCGACCCGAAGGGTGGCGTAGATTCGCCAATAGACAATTTGAGCAACATTTCCTGCAGCGGCGCGGGCAGATCGCGCACGCGGACCTGATCATTGTCGATCACTTCGGCGTTTTGCTTAGCAGCGACATCGGCAACACGGCCGCAACCGCCCATGTTGCGCGTTGCCTTTGCGAAAGCTTCGGCGCGGGCCGTCGCAGCGGCAGGCGCTACGCTCGGGTCGAACTTTATCGACATCTGGCGCAAATTGAGCACGGCGTCGCGCGGGTCTGTGGTCAGCACCTGGCGGCTGTCGACAAGATAGACCACAGAGAACCCGCCAGGGACGGCGATCGGCCCGGCAATCTGGCCCACAGCGATTTCCTGTGCGGCAAGCGCGAGCGCATCGGGAAGCTGCGGTGCACGCACCCAGCCGAGATCGCCGCCGACTGCCGCTGTCGATGCTTCAGAAAATTGCCGCGCATAGGCCGCAAAAGAACCACCTTGCCGAATCTGGTCGATGATCCTGCGCGCATTGGCGACCACTTCGGTCGAGTTCTCCGGCGTGGCGGAAAGATAGATTTCACCGATGTGAAATTCCTTCTGCCCCTTCGACGCTTCGAGCCGCGCCATAATCGCCTGCACTTCCTCGCCGCTGACATTCACGAACGGCTCGACCTTGCGACGCAGCACGCGGCTCCATGCAAGCTCGCCCTGGATCTGGCGCTTGATCGAGCGATCCGACGAACCCTGCTCGCGGAGATACGCGCCCATCGTGGCAGGCGTGCGCTTGAACCGTTCGGTAATCCGAGCATAGCTTGCGTTGATCTCGGCGGGCGTGATCGTGATCTCGTTCGCTTTGGCTTCTTGAATTTGCAGTGTTTCATCGACCAGATTGCGAAGAACCTGAAGCCGCAAGCGTTCCTTTTCCTCGGGCGACACGCGGCCACCATTGGCAAGCACGATCAGCGCGAGGCGCTGATCGATGTCGGTTCCGGTGACGATGTCACCATTTACGATTGCCGTCGCTTTGCGCAGATAGGGATCGACCTTGCCGAATGTGGCCAGCACCGATGGCAGATTGAGGCCTGCATTATTGGGGACCGGCGTTGGTTCTGAAACAGTTTGGGCGAAACCACTTGCAGCCACGAGCGCGATCGCGCTTGCCGTGGCAATGCCTTTCAATCGGATGTTCACGCGTTGACGAGTCCTTGAATTTAACCGTGCCGACTTTGTGCCTGTGCGATGGTGAACGCAGGCTTAGCGACCAAGGCCGCGGAATACCAGCCTTAGCAGATACGAGTTTCCGGCGCGTGCATCGCCGGTCGTGTCATAGTCCCGCCGCCACGTCAGGCCGATGTCGAGGCATTCGTCGGTATATGCAATGCCGAGGCGGTGGCGGACCGGCTCGTAGCCGTCTGCGGACGACAATGGGTCTTCAGCACGGTCGGTCAGATCAACCACCGCCGAACCAAAGATCGACACGAACTTTGATACCTGAAACCGACCACCGAGACGGATTTCCTCGCGGTCCCGCAAGTCCTCCAATGCTGGGCCGATGTTACGGTTGAGGCGCAGATAGCCAATGCTCGCATACGTCGATCGACTGCCGATCGTTGCATCGAATTCCTGGCGGCGCGGCGTCAGATTATCTTTGTCGAGGCGGAAACGATAGCTGGCGCTGACGAGGTCGCGAAAGCGGACTGTCGTGCGCCCGACAACATCGGATACCTGATTGGACAAGCCGGTGCCGTCGGGCAGTAGCGTATCGATATTTGTCAGGCGATAGCTCTGGCCGATGTTGGCCGTGACCGCCCAGCCCGGCGCGTCGAAAGCATAGTCCAGCCCATAGGTCAGCCGCGTGCCATCTTCCCAGCGATCATAGCCCGGAAAACGGTTTAGCGCGAAAAGGTTGCTGTCCTCCAGATCGACCGCACGGGCATCTTCATTGGGGATTTCGAGATTGCGCGTGCGCGGCGAGGCAACGATCTGGACACGCGGTGTAATCCGCTGTGTCCCCCCAAAAGCCGAACCGATGAACGGCCAGCGCACTTCACCGGCAATCGCCCCGATCGCGCGCGCTTGATACCCGCTCTTGCCCCTGTAAAGCGCTGTGGTGGTCAGCATATTTTCGTCACTGTGATATATGTCGCCGCGGCCGTATGCCGTCAGCAAGACCTCCTGACCCAGTGTCGTCAGCTTGCGCAAATCCCACCGCGCGCCGGCAAAGGCCCGTTGCGTATCCTGACCCGCCGACCGGCCCAGCGCGAGCGTATTCAGCTGGATATCGAAATTGCCGCCGAGCAAGGGATCGGCAAAACGACGCCGGTAGTCCACTTCGGGCAAAGCCACCGGGATCTGCCCCTGCGGGTCGCCGGTCCGCAGCGTCTGGATCGACCAGCCCGTCAGCGAGAAGTAGCTTTTGGCGTCAATACGCTCAATCTTGAGCGTCGAGCGCAACCGGTCATCGCGCGAGATGTCATAGCGCCGCAGGAATGTCCGGTCGGTCGCGCGGCGGATCGATCCGCTGATGCTCCACTGCGGGTCGAGCTGGAAACGGCCACTCGCATCGATATAGCCGCGAAAGGCCCGCTGCGACGCGGCCGTAGTGGTTGCTGTCGGGATGCGAGACCCATAAGTCGCGATGCCGCTGACCTGATAAGCGCCATTCTCGGAGAGCGCGCGATATTTCGCCTCGACCGCAGGCAGTGCGGCGGAGTAGATGTGCGGCGTAACCGTCAGATCACGGTTCGATGCGATCCGCAAATAATAGGGCAGCGCGATTTCGAGCCCGTTCGTGCGCGTGTACTGCACTGCCGGAATAAGAAAGCCGCCACGTCCGTCGGTCCCGAGCGGTTGCGACAAAGTGGGTATGACAAAAAGCGGGACGCCGAACAGTTCGAGCCGCGCCCTTTTGAATACGATTTGCTTGCGGATGGGGTCATGAATGATCTTGACCGCCGAGATTTGCCAGCTCGGCTTGCGCGGGCAATTGTCGCTGTCGACGACGGGGCAGGGCGAATAGGCAGCATCGGTTAGCGTCGTCACGTCGTTCACGCGCCTGCTGCTGCGTGCGGCAAGGCGAGCGCCGTCGGCGAGAACAAGCAGGAGGTTTTCTACAACCCCGTCCTTTAATGTGTCTTCGAGAATGGCGACGTCGCCATAGACCGTATCGCCATTCGCGCTGACAGCGGCGACATTGCCCTCGGCCCGAACCTGTCCGGTCTTGCGGTTCCAGATGATCTTGTCGGCACGAACACGATCAAGGTTGCGCACCAAGCGGACGTCGCCGGACGCTGTCACGATATCGGCTTCATTCTCGTAACTGATAGTGTCGGCAGTAAAATCGATCTGGGCGGCAGCGCTTTCCGGCGCATCGGCTTGTGCGAGCGCGTTGGTTGGCACGATCAGCGCGCTCGACACCGAAGCCAGCAGGATAATTGCTTTGCGGACCACGCGGCTTCCTTGTCTGCGATCAACGTTATCTGACCGTTGCCCCCGATAACGATCCGGGGACCGCCTATCGCACGGGCGCGCGCACTTCAATGACCGCTTTTGCGCATTGCTGCAGGTCCAGCTAACAGCGGGGATATCCCGAGTCCCACTGGAAGTTTATTGATGCACGTTTCACTGCTGTCCAATCGTCCGACAGATTTTAGCTCGCTGGCGCTGCTGGTCGGCAAGGATGCGCCATTGCCACAGCCCGGTCTGATAGGCGCAGCGGCCAAGCTTGGTCGGTTCGAAGGCGATGCCGGAAGCATTATCGAGCATGTCTATGCCGAGGGCGACAATGCGCGGCGATTACTGCTGGTCGGGATCGGCGGTGGTTCGGTCGAAGAATATGAGAAAGCGGGTGCCGCATTGACGGCGAAACTGCTGACGTCAGGAGAGACCGAACTTTTAATCGATGCCAGCGGCGTGGATGCCCAGCGTATTGCCCGTCTGGCGACTGGCGTCGTCCTGCGCGGGTGGCGACATGACCGGTATCGCACCAAGCTGGCGGCGAAGCACAAGCCGACGCTGGAAAATATTTCGATCGTGACGACCGATCCCGGCGCGGCGGCGGCTTGGGATCGCGCGCAGGCAATCATTGCAGGCATATCGTTGACCCGCGAACTGGTCAGCGAACCAGCGAACATCATTTATCCTGAAAGTTTCGTCGAAAGGGTGATGCACCTGGCTGATCTGGGCGTCGAGATCGAAGTGCTTGACGACGACGCGATGCGCGCGCTCGGCATGGGATCGCTGCTCGGCGTCGGGCAGGGATCTGCGCGCCCATCGCGGTTGCTGTGCATGCGCTGGGACGGGACCAACGGCGCAATCAAGACGCCGGTGGTCTTTGTCGGCAAAGGCGTAACATTCGATACCGGCGGCATATCGCTGAAGCCGCCGGCGGGCATGGAAGACATGAAGTGGGACATGGGCGGCGCGGGCGCCGTCGTCGGTGCGATGAAAGCGCTGGCAGGGCGAAAGGCAAACGCCCATGTCGTCGGCGTTTGCGCGTTGGTCGAGAATATGCCCGATGGCAATGCCCAGCGGCCCGGCGACGTCGTAACGTCGATGTCGGGGCAGACGATCGAAGTGATCAACACCGATGCCGAGGGGCGGCTCGTGCTGTGTGATGCCATGACATGGGTGCAGCGCAAATATGCACCCAAAGTCATGATCGACTTTGCGACGCTGACGGGTGCGATGATTGTTGCGCTCGGCCACGAATATGGCGGCATGTTTTCGAATGATGACGGGTTGGCCGCGCAACTGGCGGCGGCAGCGGCAACCGCAGGCGATCCGCTGTGGCGCATGCCACTGGGCGATGCCTATAACAAACTGATTGATTCACCGATTGCCGACATGAAAAACGTCGGGCCGCGCGAGGCGGGGTCGATCACGGCCGCCCAATTCCTGCAGCGCTTTGTCGATGACGGCGTCAAATGGGCGCATCTCGATATTGCCGGCATGGTCTGGGCATCGAAGCCCGGCGCGGTGTGGGACAAGGGCGCAACGGGCTATGGCGTGCGGCTGCTCGACCGGTTCGTCGCGGACAATTTCGAATAATAGCGTCATCCCAGCGAAAGCTGGGATCCCGTGATGTTCGGAGGCACTCGGCCCGCCTGAGATCCCAAGGTTCGCTGGGATGACGGGTTGAGGTTGGGGTGCAATCTCGCTAGGGAGCCTCCCGACCCAATCAAACCAACTTCATGGAGTTACGACCGTCATGGCCGCGACACGCACCTTTTCGATCATCAAGCCCGACGCCACTCGCCGCAACCTGACCGGCGCGGTCACCAAGATGCTCGAGGAAGCGGGGCTCCGCGTCGTCGCATCGAAGCGCATCCACATGACACGCGATCAGGCCGAGGGTTTTTATGCCGTCCACCGCGAACGATCGTTCTTTGGTGAACTCGTCGAATTCATGATTTCCGGCCCCGTCGTCGTGCAAGTCCTTGAAGGCGAAAACGCGATGCAGGCCAACCGCGACATCATGGGCGCGACCAACCCCGCCAACGCCGAACCCGGCACGATCCGCAAGGAACTCGCTGAGTCGATCGAAGCGAACTCGGTCCACGGTTCGGACAGCGACGAGAACGCGGCGATCGAAATTGCCTATTTCTTCAAGCCGGAAGAAATTGTGGGGTAAGTTGCAGGGTCACTGCTCATTTTTGGCATTCATCCACTTCCAACCAAACTTGAGCAGGACAACCCCAACAACCAGTATAGCACCAGCCAGAGCGATGCTCTCTAGGTTGGTCCAATATGTGTCGGTTCCTTTGACGCGAACCCGGACGCCATAACCCACCGTGGCAACAAATGACGCAACGCCCATGGTTGTTGCAAGTGCGCCCGCTATAAAGCTACACAAAGCCAACATCTTGGCGTCGTCGACGTGTCGGACTGGTGGCTTCACTGTTAAAACTCCCCTGCCACGTCCATGAACCGCATCAACTTCTTCGGTGCCACCGCGCGCCAGCTTTTGCTTAGCCATTCGCCGATATGGTCCCAGTCGGTGTCGCCCAAGTCCAGCCTGATCGCGACCCAGCCGTCGCCGAAATAGGCGGGGCGGTAGTAGCGGTCAGGGTCGCTGTCGATCAGCATTGCTTGTTCCTCCGCGCCGCTGATCTTGACGAGCAGTGCCGTTTTGCCGTCGCCGTGGTGGTCCATCGAGACATAAGCGAATTTCTTGCCGCCGATGATCCCGAAACAGGGCATGCCGTGCGACAGCGTTTGCACCGCCTCGGGTTGCGCCATCGCGCGTTCGCGGACGCGGGCGACGAGCCAGTCGGGATCGGTCGCGCGCGAGACATAGGCGGCCAGCATACGCGGATAGAGCTGATGCTCGGCAATCAGCACCCGTGCTGCCAGTGTCTCGGGCGTGTCACCGGGCAGGATCGCCACTTCGGTCCGACCCAGTACCGCGCCGTCGTCGAGTTCGGCGGTCACGACATGCACCGAACAGCCCGCCACGGTGTCGCCATTGGTCAGCGCGCGCTCATGCGTATCAAGGCCTTTGTAGGCAGGCAACAGCGAGGGGTGTATGTTCACAAGCCGATCCTGCCACTCGGCGACGAATTCGGACGAGAGCAGCCGCATGTAGCCCGCCAGCGCAATATACTCTGCGCCATGATCCTTCGCAGCCGCACTCATCATCGCGTCGAATTGCGCGCGCGGGGTGCCCTTATGGCTGTGTGAAAAGGTGGCGATGCCCTCGGCCTTGGCCAGCGGCAGCCCTGTCGCGTCAGGATCATTTGCAGCAACCAAGACAATCTCATAAGGGCAATCCGCCGCTTTCGCCGCATAAAGCAACGCCGCCATGTTAGAGCCGCGACCCGAAATGAAAATGGCAACACGCGCTTTAGCCATGGTGCGTTGCCGACCAGGCCGCTCGCGCGCTCCATGTTTCGACCGAGCCTGTCACGGTGCAGCCTTTTTCGCCTGCCGTGACATGACCGATGATCAGCACAGTTTCTCCGGCATCGGCAAGCGACGTCGTGACGGCTTCGACATCGGCTTCACGAACGAACACGGCCATCCCGACCCCACAGTTAAACGTCCGCGCCATTTCAACCGGCTCGATCTGCCCCTGTGCCTGCAGGAACGCCATCAGGCGCGGCTGGGCCCAGGCATCGGCATTAACATGGGCGTGAAGACCCGCTGGCAGCACACGCGGGATGTTTTCGAGCAGCCCGCCGCCCGTAATATGTGCCATCGCCGTGATTTG
>JAYTAP010000004.1:0-36818 GCA_043737475.1 Sphingomonas sp. | reverse complement strand
AAGGACGGCCGATCAGCCAGAACTGGCCGGCCTAGCTACCAGCCTGCTTGATCGCCCCGCGTTCTCCGATGGTGTCGTCGAACAGAGCCGAGTGCCTGATCGCTTCGGCTCGCTATTTACGCTGAGTACCGTCAGCGGAAGCTTCAGAGAGGCTGGTCCGGCGGCTCTATGGTTTCGCCTCGATCAGGAACTGGTCGCGGATGAGGTGGCAAGTCCCTCAATGTGCGCCGTCGCGGCAGCCGATTTCACGAACGGCATCTCGACGCCGGTCAGCTTCACCGACTGGACATTCCTCAACGCCGACCTCACGGTCAGCTTCGCGCGCGCACCGATCGGGCGCATGATCCTGGTCGATGGAGCCACCATCACTGGCGGCAGCGGTCGCGCAGTGGCGCAATCCCGCCTTGGAGATGAGGCGGGCTGGTTCGGACACGCAACCCAGAGCTTACTTTTCGAGCGCCGGTAGTTAGGACAGTCTCAGATTCTCTGATGTTGCATCAATGAACTTTGAAGATCTCCCGGTATCTTGAGATGATGCCCGGAACGTGTAGCTTATCAGTCGATCCCACCAGACGCATAGTCATCATGCGCCTATCCGGCTTCTTCGACCCTGCAGACTCGGCCGCCTTTTCGGCGGAACGCGCTCCCACCCCTAAACTCGTTCGCTGCAAGTTCAAAAGAAGCTCTACTCGGTACTGAGTTCAAAAAATTTGCCGATCACAAAACATGGCAATCTGCTTCAACGGTCATTCAAGGACCGTCGTTCTCCTGCCTTTCGACTACGACCCTACCTGTTGGCTAGCATTGCAGCTATTCGATCACGATCATCGATGTATGTAAGCAAGCAGTTGGAGCTGTAGTCATGACTGGAAGCGGGACTGCGCTGCCGAGAACGATCCGACGTAATGAGCTCAAGCAAATCGTTCCTCTGGCCGACAGCACAATCTACGAGATGGAGCAACGCGACGAGTTTCCCAGAAGGTTCGCATTAAGTCCGCGATGCGTCGTATGGAATCTTGCCGAGGTGGAAGCTTGGCTGGCCGAGAGGCGCGCCCGCCCTATCGAGCGAGCGAACCACCCCAATGTACACCTTCGACTGACGCGCCCCGTTAAAGC
The DNA here is from genome assembly GCA_043737475.1 of Sphingomonas sp. GTDB lineage: Bacteria > Pseudomonadota > Alphaproteobacteria > Sphingomonadales > Sphingomonadaceae > Sphingomonas_O. The sequence continues at coordinate 35,702 of JAYTAP010000004.1, read as the reverse complement.
GACGGGTCGAGCAGGTAGATCGGCGCCGAAGGCGGAATGACGACGGGGACGCGCTTGCGGCCCTCGCACCATGCGTCAATCAGGTCCGCCCACTCCTGCAGCATATGGCGGCGCTGATGCTCGTATTCCGCTTTGTTGTAGACACCGCGCGATGATCGGCCATCTTCATGGGCAAGGCACTTCTCAATCCAGTCGCTGTTGAATCCAAGCTCGTTCAGAAGTGTCGAGCCAGTCCTTCGTAGATCGTGGATGGTGAAGGGCTCGAGCGGCAGCCCTACGGTCTTGGCTTTCTCGACCACCGAGTAGCTTACGCGGTTGAACGTCGCTCGAGACATAGGCGCGTCGGCGTCGTAGCGCGACGGCAGCAGGTATCTGGAATTGCCTGCGCAAGTCTTGAGCGCGATCATGATATCCAGCGCCTGCCGAGACAAGTAGACGTTGTGCGGACGAGAACGCTTCATTCGCTCTTTCGGAATGCTCCAAAGAGCATTCTCGAAGTCGACCTCATCCCAGGTCGCGTCCTGCAGCTCGCTCTTCCGCACCATGAGAAGCACGAACAGTTTCACGCCGAGACGGATAGTGGGCAGCGTCGCGACCTGCTCCAGCACCCGAAACAACACGCGGATCTCCGACGGAGACAGAGAGCGATCTCGCGGAACAAACGTCGCTATTGAGGCTGGGCCGACCTCGTTCGCCGGATTGTCGATCCGCTCTCCATGGAGGATCGCGAAGCCGTAGATCTGCTTCACGATGTCCCGGACGTGGATAGCGGTCGCGGGCGCGCCTCGCTCCACGATCTTCGCGCAACGCGCCCGTAGATCGTCGGGCAGGATCTCTGTTAAGAGTCGCTTTGCCCAAGCCGGTCGGAGCTCACGCTCGAAGATTGCTCGGCGCATAGCGCGGGTGCTGTCGGCCATAGGCGCGTTCTTGAGCCACTTTTCTCCGAACTCGCCGAAGCTCTTCGCTTCCTGGAGCCGTCGCTTGTCCCGCTGCTTTTCCTGAGCAGGTGAACGGCCCTCGGCGAGCGTGCGGCGAGCATCAATGCATTTCTCCCGAGCCCTCGCCAGAGAGAGGCCGGATGGGCCGTACCGGCCGAGCGACAGCGTCTCGCGCCGACCATGCATCCTGTAATCGAAACGGAAGGTGATCGCTCCTGCCGCCGACACGTACGCGTACATGCCGTCTCGATCGGTGACCTTGTAGGATTTGCCTCTGGACTTCAGATTCTTGAGCGCAACATCGGTGAGCATGATCGGCTCCTCTTAAGGATACCGTCACCCCGGAGCGGCGCCACCACCACCCTCATTTCTGCAACGCTGACAGACACTTACGTCGCAGAAACTACCGTCATCCGAGCTTCTGCCGTTGACGGTATTCGCCCAACGGCTAGAATGCAAGCCACGTCGACACCGTCACCGGGACCGTCGTTCGCCTTTGCTGCGCACCGATAGTTATCGATTGTCAGTGAAAGAAAAATGGTTGCGCGGCAACAAGTTAGGGGTCTTTGGGCGACTGTCCGCGATAGCTGCCGCCCTCTACCGAATCATTCCCATTCGATCGTGCCCGGCGGCTTGCTGGTATAGTCGTAGACCACGCGGTTGATACCCTGCACCTCGTTAACGATCCGGGTCGCCACGCGGCTGAGGAAAGCCGCATCGAACGGGTAGATGTCGGCCGTCATGCCATCCGTGCTAGTAACCGCGCGCAGCGCACAAACATTTTCATACGTCCGCCCATCGCCCATCACACCGACAGTGCGCACCGGGAGCAGCACGGCAAACGCCTGCCAGATCGCATCGTAAAGCCCTGCGGTACGAATTTCCTCGAGATATATCGCGTCAGCCTTGCGCAACACGTCACAACGTTCTTTGGTGACTTCGCCCGGAATGCGGATCGCAAGGCCCGGCCCCGGAAACGGATGCCGCCCGACGAAGATTTCGGGCAAGCCAAGTTCACGGCCAAGCGCGCGGACTTCGTCCTTGAACAATTCGCGCAACGGTTCGACGAGCCCCATCTTCATGTGCGCGGGCAAGCCCCCGACATTGTGATGGCTTTTGATCGTGACGCTCGGCCCGCCGGTAAACGACACGCTTTCAATAACATCGGGATAGAGCGTACCCTGCGCGAGGAAATCCGCGCCGCCGATTTTTTTGGCTTCGTCATCGAACACTTCTATGAAGGTTTTGCCGATGAACTTGCGCTTGTCCTCAGGGTCCGTCAGCCCCTTGAGGCCATTCATGAAAAGCGTTTCGGCATTTACGTGCACGAGCGGAATACCGAAATGCTCGCGGAACAGCCCGACGACTTGCTCGCTTTCGCCGAGCCGCATCAACCCGTGATCGACATAAACGCACGTCAATTGATCGCCGATCGCTTCGTGAATAAGGACCGCAGCAACGGCGGAATCGACACCGCCGGAAAGCCCGCAAATGACTTTCTTGTTGCCAACCTGCGCACGGATGTCGGCAATCTTGGCGGCGCGATACCCCGCCATCGTCCAGTCGCCGGGACAGCCGCAGACATGGCGCACAAAATTGGCAATGAGCTTGCCACCGTCGGGCGTGTGCACGACTTCGGGGTGAAACATGGTCGCATAAAAGCGCCGCGCATCATCGGCAACGACGGCAAACGGCGCGCGTTCAGAGGTTGCGACGACGCGGAAACCGGGTGGCAGTGCTTCAACCTTGTCGCCATGGCTCATCCAGACCTGATGGCTTTCGCCCGGCGCCCACAGCCCATCGAACAGGACGCAGCTTTCATCGACTTTCAGGAATGCGCGCCCGAATTCACGGCTTTCGACGCTGCCGACGCGTCCGCCGAGCTGGGCGCACATGGTCTGCTGGCCGTAACAGATGCCAAGGATCGGCACGCCCGCTTCGAAGAACCGCTGCGGCGCACGCGGGCTGTCGCTGTGTGTTACCGAGGCCGGTCCGCCTCCGAAAATGATGCCCGCTGGTTGCAATCGGTCAAAAGCTGCTTCGGCCGCATTGAAGGGCGCAATCTCACAGTACACGCCGGCTTCGCGCACGCGACGGGCGACCAGCTGCGTGACCTGGCTACCGAAATCGACAATGAGAATAGTGGACATAAGCGGGCTGCTAACCGCCCCCGGCTTATGAGTCTATTGCGCGCCACATCAGAAGTTCGTCGCTCGGCCCGTTGGGCTGCATCACTGACTGTGGTTCGCGGCCGTAAATCGTAAAGCCACAGCGCTCGTAAAGCGCACGCGCGCGGTCATTGTCGGCCATCAAGGTAAGGTGCAACGATGAGACAAACCCAGGCGCCTCGGCAATTAGAGCCTCGACGATTGCGCGCCCGATGCCCCTCCCAGCCGCTTCCGGTGCAACGAACATGCCGAACAGCAACGCTTTGTGCCGCAGCTTGCTGCGGACATCACGCGCGATGCCGCCGATGCCGATCAAGCACTCATTGTCGAATACCCCGACGATGCGATCGTCTTCCGCCTCCAACCTGGCCTGCCAGTGAGCAAGTCCTTCGCGCATCACGTCTTCGGGTGCTGTACGGAATTGCAATGCTGCCGCTCCGACACCGCGCAGTCGCAGCGCAAAAAAGGCCTCGGCGTCGCCGGGCCCCAGTCGTCGTTTCGTGAAATCGGGCATGGTCCCGCCTAGCGAAACCATGCCCGAATGTCATTATTCAATAACCGCGATAGCCATATCCACTATCGATGCGAACGTCATCGACCTGGCCATAGCGAACGCTACATTTGAACCGTTGGGTACCGCGATCATACCGATCATTTGTCTCGATCGTGCCGCGCACTTCATAGCCATCGCGCGTCCGCTGAACATCGTCGATGTTGCGAAGGCTTGCGCTGTTGCCATAACGCTGCTCGAAGCGCGTGGCGCAGGCGTCTACGGCCTGATCTTCCGAATTGATTCCGCCGCGATATACATTGTTGCGATTGCTCGATTTGGATGCCGCACCGGCAATGGCCGCAATCACGCCGATGATGGCAACGCCGGCAATAACATCGCCTGCGCTGACGCCGCGGTTGTGACGACGATGACGGTTATATCCATGATCGCCATAGCCGTTGTCATAGCCATAACTCGGATAGCTCTGCGCCATTGCCGGTGTCACCGAGGTCGCAAGCATGGCAGTCGCCAAACTGCCCATAATGACTGAACGCACCGTCTTCATGATCCTAGATCCTTCGCTTCGCGCCAGCTGATTCGTGGCCCGTATTTAGACAATTAGCCATGCCGCGTTGTCGCCAGTCTGAATTGATGTGACAGCGAAATGAAAGCAATTGCAGCCTGCAGTTCGCACTAGCCCGCCGCGCCTTTATCCGGCAATCTTGCGCCCATGATCTATATCGCACTCAATGCAATACCGATCCTTGCGGCGACGGCGGCCGGTCTGCTGTTCGGCTATTTCTATGCTGCACTCCTGCGAATGCGCGGCGTTTCGCCGACCATATTCCTGACGGTGGTAATTGCTGAATTCTGGCTTGCTGCAATTCTTGCCGGGGCCTTGATCCTTGCACCTGCAAAACAAGGGGTATGGACGATGACGCTGGGCAGTGCCTTCGTCATCTGGATCGGCTTTGTCGTGCCGGTCATCATGACCAGCTATCGTTTCCGCCGCTTGTCCGTGCGCGCAGCGTTGATGGATTGCATGCACTGGCTGGGCGTCATGATCATTCAGGCAACGATCCTGCGGCTCATCGGATTGACGCCGCCGCCCGCCTAACGAACGTTCATTCCGGTCCACCTGGCGACGAACGCCCATTCGTCCGCCGCGCTCTCGATTATCTTGTCGGTTGGCTTGCCGGCTCCATGCCCCGCCCGCGTTTCGATGCGGATCAGATGTGGCTTCGTGCCCGCGTTCGCTGCTTGAAGCGCGGCGGCATATTTGAAGCTGTGTCCCGGCACGACGCGGTCATCGGTGTCAGCCGTGGTCACCAGAACAGCCGGATAGTCTTTGCCCGCCTTGATATTGTGATACGGGGAATAGGCGCGCAGTAACCGCCAGTCGGCTTCGACCGCCGGGTTGCCATAATCGTCGACCCAGTAACGCCCTGCCGTGAACCGGTCGAAGCGCAGCATGTCCATGACACCAACCGCAGGCAGCGCGGCGGCGAACAGATCCGGCCGCTGATTGACGACGGCGCCGACAAGCAGCCCGCCGTTCGATCCACCCTGTATCGCCAGCTGCGCTTTCGATGTGATGCCCTGGGCAATCAGAAATTCGCCCGCTGCGATAAAATCGTCGAACACATTCTGCTTGCGCGAGAGGCGCCCTGCATCATGCCATTCCCTGCCATATTCGCCGCCGCCGCGCAGGTTTGCGACTGCAAGCACGCCGCCCTGTTCCAGCCAGGCGATGCGTGCGGCCGAGAAATTCGGCGTCAGCGAGACGTTGAAACCGCCGTAGCCGTAAAGCAATGTCGGCGCCGGGCCCGTTGGCAAATCCTTGCGACGGACGATAAACATCGGGATGGGCGTTCCGTCTTTCGACAGATAGAAAATCTGGTCGGTTTCATAGGCCGCCGGGTCGAATGCGACGTCCGGCGTGAAGAAAGGCTCGCTACGGTTCGTTTCGGCGTTGAAGCTGTAGATCGTCGGCGGAGTCGCAAAACTCGAGAAACTGAAGAACGTCTCGCCGTCGCCGAAACGCCCGCCAAAGCCGGCCGCCGTACCAATCCCCGGCAAGTCGATTTTGCCGACCGGATGGCCATCGAGGGTGAACCGTTCGGCTTGCGACTTCGCATCGCCGAGGTAAGCGACGATCAGGTGCGTGCCGACCATCGACGCACCGACCAGTGTGTCCTTGTCCTCGCCGACGATCTCGACCAGCTTCGGCTTGCCCGAGCCGACATCGATGCGCACGATCCGACCACGCGGCGCGTCCTTGTCAGTGCGGAACCACATCCGGTTGCCGATCGCACCGACAAGCTGCCAATCGTTATCGATGTTTTCAATCAGCGCGCGAGGCTTTGCATTCGTCTCGTCGAGTGCGACAAGTGTCACCGCATTGCGCGGATCTGTGCCGGATGAAGACGCGATGACGAGCCAGCGACCATCATCGCTTACTTCTGCGCTATGATTGAGCTTCGGCGTTGCGCCCGTCGCATGGATTTTCACATCTGCTGTTTGCGCGGTGCCGACTGCATGAAACCAGACGCTTTGGTTCACGTTGAGCGACTGGAACGCAGCGCCTTCCGCCGGCTCGGGAAAACGCGAATAGAAAAAGCCGCTGCCGTCGCGCTTCCATGCAAGCCGCGAGAATTTGACCCAGCGGACGTCGTCGTCGAGCACTTTGCCCGTCGCAACATCGAGCAGTCTGATCGTTCGCCAGTCGGTCCCACCGTCCTGCACCGCAAACGCGAGATAACGGCCGTCGTCCGAAGGAGTCCATTCGGCAAGCGCTGCGGCACCGTCCCTTGCCCACGCATTGGGATCGAGCAGCATCCGCGTTGGCTCGTTGCCGTCGCGCGTCATTACCCACAGTGTCGACTGATTTTGCAGTCCGGTGTTGCGCGTGTGGAAATAGCGTCCCCCAGCCTTTTGGGGCACACCCATCCGCTCGAACGAAAACAGTGCACGCAGTCGCTCTTCGAAAATCTCGCGGCCCGGAAGCTTAGCCAGATAGGCGTGCGTCACGGCATTCTGCGCCGTGACCCAATCGCGAACTTTCGGATCACCGCGAACGTCCGCTTCAAGCCAGCGATACGGATCTGCGACACGCTCGCCGAACGGCGTGTCCACAACCGCGACTGTCGCAGTCTTCGGATAATCCAGCTGTGTTTCCGCGATTGACGGCGTTAGCAGTGAGATAGCGAACAAACCAATGATGAGACGTATCAAAAAGAAAGGCTCCGAAGGCGGACCTCCGGAGCCTAGATTTCTAACACAGCCGGCGCAAGCACCCGCACTGCGTGGGAGTTACGCAGCAGCAAGTACCGCAGAACGACGACGCAAGCCAAGGCCGGCAAGCCCGAAACCGAAGATCATCATCGCCCAGGTCGACGCTTCAGGCACTGCCGTTCCCGACAGCCGGATATCGTCGAGGTAACCGCCGAGTGCGTCATCGGTGCCGACGGCCCGGAAGCTCAATGTCGTCGGTGCGCTGGTTGTGAATGTTGCTGTATACTGCATCCACGACGTATTGCTGCCACCCATGCCGCTGATCGCATTGATGACCGTGCTGCCGAGCAGAGCCTCGATCCCGTTTGTGGTGGTGGGCTGACCGGGACGCGGCGAATAGTAATAGCTCAACGTGTAGTTGCCGGCCATAATCGCGCGCGACATCGTCGTGTTGTTGAAGCTATCGAGCTCGACGAGGTTTGGCGCCGAGAACGGTGCGCCCGCTGCGTTGTTTTGCAACTCGATCCCAGCGCCAGTCGTGGCTGTCCAGCCCTCGACTGTCGGTAAAACTACAAACCCGCCCGAAGCGACGGCCACCGAGTCGAAATTGGTGAAGAAATTGGTGACAGCGTAAGCTGGGGTCGCCGACACCAATATAACGGCGGCCAGTGATCCGGCCATTGATAATAGTTTCATACTCTAACTCCCTGACGGCAATGCAGCGCCCCACCACATTAACGGGTCATTAGCCTAAAATGCCATGATTGCTAGTCCGGTGCGCGGCAAGATACGTCCCGCAATGAGACGCGTCAGCCTATGCTGCTTCGTCCAGATCATCATCACCCATTACCGGACCGGAATCCTTGCCCTTGGCATCGACGTCGCGGTCGATGAATTCGATTATCGCCATCGGTGCAGCGTCGGACATCCGGATGCCAGCTTTAACGACACGGCAGTAGCCACCCGCGCGTTCTGCGTAGCGCGGGGCCAGTGTGTCGAACAATTTAATCAACTGGGCATCGTCGAGTAGCCGCGCATGCGCAAGACGGCGGTTGGACAAGCCACCCTTTTTGGCCAGCGTGATCAGCTTTTCGGTATAGGGCCGGAGTTCCTTCGCCTTGGCCAGCGTCGTCGTGATCTGCTCATGCTTGATGAGTGCTGCGGCCATGTTGCGGAACAGCGCGGTCCGGTGCGATGAGGTGCGCTGCAGTTTCCGTCCGGCATTACGATGACGCATGATATTCTTCCTTCGTTCGTCCCGCCGCCGTATCAGGCACGGCGGGCCGGGCGGTGAAAAAGGGGCACCGCCCAAACCCAAAAGTTAGTCAAAAGTTAGTCCAAGAAAACTCAGCCCATCAACTCGGCTTCGAGTTTTTTGGCCATGTCTTCGATGTTCTCGGGTGGCCATCCAGGGATGTCCATGCCGAGGCGCAGGCCCATGCTCGACAGCACTTCCTTTATTTCGTTCAATGACTTACGGCCAAAGTTCGGGGTGCGGAGCATTTCGGCTTCCGACTTGCCGACAAGATCGCCGATATAGATGATATTGTCGTTCTTGAGACAGTTTGCGCTACGTACCGACAATTCCAACTCATCGACTTTCTTGAGAAGATAGCGATTGAGCTGGTTTGCATCGCTTTCGATTTCATGGCCGTGCAACGACGGAGCGGCCATGCCAACCATCGGCGACGACGCCACCATCGAATCGTCGAAGCTGACGAACAGACTGAGCTGATCCTGAAGAATGCGCGCCGCATAGGCGATAGCATCCTCAGGCGTGACAGTGCCGTCAGTTTCGATGCTCAGCGACAGCTTGTCGTAATCGAGCTCCTGTCCAACGCGGGTGTTTTCGACCTTGTAGGCAACCTGGCGAACCGGCGAATACAGCGCATCCACCGGAACCAGACCGATGGGGGCGTCGGCCGGACGGTTTGCCGCACTCGCTACATAGCCTTTGCCGACGTCAGCAGTCAGTTCCATGTTGAACGTCGCGCCTTCGTCGAGATGGCAGATCACCAGCTCGGGGTTCATCACTTCGATATCACCCGACACGGCGATCATGCCGGCGGTGACTTCGGCCGGTCCGGTCGCCGATAGCTGGAGACGCTTTGGCCCTTCGCCCTGCATGCGCAGCGCGATCTGCTTCACGTTCAGCACGATGTCGGTCACGTCTTCACGAACGCCTGCCAGCGACGAAAATTCGTGCAGCACGTTTTCGATCTTGATCGACGTGACCGCTGCGCCCTGCAGCGATGAAAGCAGTACGCGGCGCAGCGCATTGCCAAGCGTGAGGCCAAAGCCGCGCTCCAACGGTTCGGCGATGAACGTCGCCTTGCGTTTGCTATCGCCGCCAGCTTTCTTTTCGAGAGCGGTCGGCTTCTTGAGTTCCTGCCAGTTTTTGGAATTGACTGCCACGGTGTTCCCCTTGGGGTTGGGCGATCCGCTCGTCAGCGGATGCGCCGGGTAATCGTTATTGTCTGCGTCGCGAAGCATGAAGGGATCGCTCAAACGCGGCGACGCTTCGACGGGCGGACGCCATTGTGCGGAATCGACGTCACATCGCGGATCGACGTGATGTTGAAACCCACGGCCTGAAGTGCCCGCAGCGCCGATTCGCGGCCCGAGCCGGGTCCCTTCACTTCAACTTCGAGCGTGCGCACACCATGTTCGGCGGCCTTCTTGCCAGCATCTTCGGCACAAACCTGCGCAGCATAGGGAGTCGATTTGCGCGACCCCTTGAAGCCCATCATGCCCGCCGAAGACCAGCTGATCGTGTTGCCCTGAGCATCGGTGATCGTGATCATGGTATTGTTGAAACTGGCGTTCACATGCGCGACGCCGTTGGTGATATTTTTGCGTTCGCGCTTTTTAATGCGCTGGGGTTCGCGTGCCATTGTTCTGCTGTCCTACTTGAAAAGTCGCGGCGTCAAACGCGGACTTATTTCTTCTTACCGGCGATCGGCTTGGCTTTGCCCTTGCGGGTCCGCGCGTTAGTGTGTGTGCGCTGGCCGCGAACGGGGAGCCCTTTGCGGTGGCGAAGCCCACGATAGCAGGCAAGGTCCATCAGACGCTTGATATTCATCGACGTGTTGCGGCGAAGGTCACCTTCCACGGTATGATCGGCATCGATCGTTTCGCGGATCTGCAGCACTTCCTGATCGGTAAGGTCCTGCACGCGGCGCTGTTCGTCGATGCCCAGCTTCGTCGTGATTTCCTTGGCCTTGGTATTCCCAATGCCGTGGATGTAGGTCAGCGCTATATGAACGCGCTTGTTGGTGGGGATGTTGACCCCCGCAATACGTGCCATGAAAAACAATCTCCTCAGCTCCACAGGATGTCTGGCAAGCCATCCCATATCCAAGCGTCAAATTCTGAAACGCCGAAAACCCGGCACGCGCAAAATCGCTCGCCGGATGCCGTTGTTTCGGAATTAGGATGCGATACGGAGCGACTCGAGCGGTGTCAAGCGCGGTTGAGGATCGCCTCGATCGCATCACTTACATGCGCAATGTCTGCCATGCCATCGACCCGCTTCAGGAGGCCGCGCGCTTCGTAGATCGGCATGATCGGGGCTGTCTTGGCGCGATATTCGGTCATGCGCGTGCGCACGGTTTCGGCATTGTCGTCGGGGCGACGCTTGAATTCGGTTGATCCGCACGTGTCGCACACGCCCGTGACGGCCGGGAGCATGTAGCGGTCATGATAATTTGCACCGCATTTGGCGCAGCTGTAACGCCCGGTAATCCGGTCGACCAATGCGTCCTCATTCACTTCGAGTTCGATCACGTGATCGAGCGTTCTCCCGCGCACGGTGAGAATCTCGTCAAGCGATACGGCCTGTGCTTCGGTGCGCGGATAGCCATCGAAAATAGCGCCTTGATCGGGTGTCATCGTATCGAGCTTCTCGCCGATCAGCCCCGAAACGATATCGTCCGACACCAGCGCCCCGGCTTCCATCACGGCCTTGGCTTGCAACCCGACCGGCGTCCCCGCCTTGACCGATGCGCGGAGCATGTCACCCGTCGAGAGCTGGACCATGCCGCGCTCTTCGACGAGACGTTGGGCCTGCGTGCCTTTGCCCGCCCCTGGCGGCCCCAACAATATGATGTTCACCGCCGACGTCCCCTATTTTTAACGCGCGCGCGCCCCTTTGAGCTTCGCCTTCTTGATAAGATCACCATATTGATGCGCAAGCAAATGGCTTTGAATTTGTGTCACGGTATCCATCGTCACGTTGACCACGATCAGGAGGCTCGTGCCACCCAATGCGACGGCTTGAAGCCCGTAGCTCGCCGCCATGATTTCGGGAATAAGGCAGATTATCGTGAGATAGGCGGCACCGATCACCGTAATACGCGTCAGCACATAATCGAGATACGTCTCGGTGTTCTTGCCCGGACGTATCCCCGGAATGAAGCCGCCATGACGCTTCAGATTCTCGGCGGTTTCCTCCGGGTTGAACACCACGGCAGTGTAGAAAAACGCAAAGAAAATAATCCCGAGCCCATAGAGCGTCATATACAGCGGCGAGCCGTGCTGCAGTGACGTGGTAATCCCGAGAACGAAGTCGCCCCATGCGCTTTCGCCAGCAACCTGCTGACCAGCGAACTGCACGATCGTCAGCGGCATCAACAGCAGCGAAGACGCGAAAATCGGCGGAATGACGTTTGCGGTGTTGATCTTCAGGGGCAAAAAGCTCTTGTCGCCCTGCGTCATCCCGCGCGCTGTCTGGCGCTTGGGGTATTGAATCAAAACGCGCCGCTGTGCCCGCTCCATGAAGCAGATGAACAGCACCAGCACAAACGCGAGCGCGACGACTCCAATGATGAGGAGCGGCGACATGCTGCCCGAACGCCCACCCTCGAACAGGTTCACGAGTGTTTTCGGCAGTTGCGAGACTATGCCCGCCATGATGATAAGCGAAACGCCATTGCCGACGCCGCGACTTGTGATCTGTTCACCCAGCCACATCAGGAACATGGTGCCACCAACCAGCGAGATCACACAGGCCACACGAAACACCAGACCGGGTTCGACCACGGCAGAAATGCCCGAAGACGCGCCCCAGGTTTCAAGCCCGACGGCAATGAAATAACCCTGAATCGCCGTCAGCAGAACTGTGCCGTAGCGTGTATATTGGTTCAGCCGCTTGCGCCCACTTTCGCCTTCCTTCTTGATCGCGGCGAGCTTGGGCGACAGCGACGTCGACAACTGCATGACAATCGAGGCGGTAATGTAGGGAAACACGCCGAGCGCGATCAGGCTCATACGCTCGAGCGAACCGCCCGAAAACGTATTGAAAAAATCGAGAACGCCGCCGCGTGTCGTATCATAAAGCGTCGCAAGCGCACGCGGATCGACACCCGGCAGCGGCACATGGCTGAGAAAGCGGAACACGATGAGCGCGCCGATGGTAAACCACAGGCGCTTTTTCAGTTCGGTTGCCTGCCCGAATTTCGACAGGTTTATATTCGACGCAAGATTATCGGCGGCACTTGCCATGTCAGTCGTTCGTCCCCGTGGCGTTGCGCCTCATATAGGTTGGCAGCGGCGGATGTCTAACCCGCCGCTCGACCCTAGAGGAGGTCCTTGCGGATTTTGACGGTATTCTTCTTGGCTTTTGCCTTGTCCGACGCGGCAACGACTTCGATCACTTCGACCGACCCGCCCGCCTTCTCGACAGCTTCACGCGCGCCTTTTGACACACCCGAAACTAGGAACTTCAGCTTGGCGGTAAATTCCCCCTTGCCGAGCAAACGGACGCCGTCCTTGCCGCCGCGGGCAACGCCTGCGGCTTTCAAGGCCGCGTGATCGATCACGGCACTGGCATCAATTTTTTTGGCATCGACCAGCTTCTGGATCATGCCCAGATTGATTTCGGCGCAATCGCGCGCGAAGATGTTGTTAAAACCACGCTTTGGTAGCCGCATATGGAGCGGCATCTGTCCGCCTTCGAAGCCCGCGATGCTCACACCCGAGCGCGAGGTCTGACCCTTCTGGCCGCGACCCGAAGTCTTGCCTTTGCCCGAGCCGATACCGCGGCCCACGCGCATCCGGCCTTTACGGGCGCCGTCATTGTCCTTGATTTCGTTCAGTTTCATTGCACTCGCTTTCGCTTTTGTCGCGCGGTGAAGTTTTGGGGTTTAGCCCTGAACTTCAACCATATGCCGCACTTTGCGGATCATGCCCTGAACTTCGGGGCTGTCTTCGAGCTCCGAAACCTTGTGCATTTTGTTCAGGCCAAGACCGGTGAGCGTGGCCCGCTGGTCTTTGGTGCGGCGGATCGGTGAACCCGTCTGCTTGATGGTAATCTTCGCCATACCGCTTACTCCGTAATCATCGCGGCATCGGCATCGGCCGTCTTCGACCCGCCCATCAGATCAGCAATCTTCTTGCCGCGACGCTGCGCCACCGACTTCGGCGAAGTCTGCTCGCCGAGCGCTTCGAACGTTGCGCGGATCATGTTGTAGGGATTCGACGTCCCGACCGACTTGGTCACCACGTCGGCGACACCCAGCGATTCGAAAATTGCACGCATCGGGCCACCAGCAATGATGCCGGTTCCCTGCGGCGCCGAACGCAGCGTCACGCGGCCCGCGCCGAAATGACCATTGCCATCATGATGCAGCGTGCGACCGTCCTTCAACGGCACGCGGAACATTTTCTTTTTGGCCGCAGCGGTTGCTTTCGAAATCGCCTCTGGCACTTCGCGTGCCTTGCCATGGCCGAATCCGGCACGGCCCTTGCCATCGCCGACCACGACCAGCGCGGCAAAGCCAAAGCGCTTGCCGCCTTTTACGGTCTTCGACACGCGGTTGATGTGGACAAGCTTTTCTATCAGCTCTTCGCCGCCATCGGATGCGCCACCGCCATCGCGACGTGCGCGATTGTTGTTGTCGCGACCCCCGCGGTTGCCGCCACCGGGACCACCACGACCACCGCCACCACCGCGCGGACCACGTCCACGAGGAGCGTCTGCCGGAGGGCCATCAGCCGCTGGGGCCGCCTGAATTTCTACTTCGTCAGCCATTTAGAACTCCAATCCGCCTTCGCGCGCACCATCGGCGAGCGCCTTGACGCGACCGTGGAACAGAAACCCGCCACGATCGAAAACAACCTGCGTCACGCCCGCAGCTTTCGCTGCTTCGGCAACCGACTTGCCGACTTCGGTCGCTGCCGCGACTGTCGCGCCGACCTTGCCGAGGGTCGAGGCCGCCGCAACAGTCTTGCCCGCCGTATCGTCGATGATCTGCGCATAGATATGGCGACCCGAACGGTGGATCGACAAACGCGGACGCAGCGTACCCTTGACCCGCAATTTCGTGCGGACGCGCTGGCGCCGCTTTTCGAAAAGTGACAGCTTTGCCATTACTTCTTCTTACCTTCTTTGCGGAAAATATACTCGCCGCGATATTTGATGCCCTTGCCCTTGTAAGGTTCGGGTTTTCTCCAACGCCGGATTTCGGCGGCCAGCTGGCCAACCTTCTGCTTGTCGATCCCCGTGATGTGGATCGTCGTCTGATCGGGTGTTTTCACATCAAGGTCCGACGGCACATCGATATCGACGTCATGCGAGTAACCGAGCTGCAATTTCAGCTTCGGCCCTTGCGCGTTGGCACGATACCCGACACCGGTTATTTCGAGCGTCTTTGTAAATCCGTCGGTCACACCCGTGACGAGGTTCTGAACCATCGTCCGCTGCATACCCCAGAATGCACGCGCTGCCTTAGTTGCATTCGCGGGCTTCACAAGCACGCCACCGTCATCGAGCGTGTAGCTAATCTCGTCGCGCATCGGCATCGACAAAGTTCCCTTGGGCCCCTTTACCGAAATGATGCCGTCATCCATCGACGCCGTGACGCCTGCTGGAATTGCGACTGGCTTTTTCCCAATGCGGCTCATTAGAATACCTCCGCGAGGACTTCGCCGCCGACATTGGCCTCGCGCGCTTCGGCATCCGAAAGCACACCACGCGGTGTCGACACGATTGTGATGCCGAGGCCGTTGCGAACGCGCGGCAATTCCTTGCTACCCGAATACACGCGACGGCCCGGCTTCGACACACGGGCAACATGCTTGATCGCAGGCTGGCCCTCGAAATACTTCAGCTCGATGCGAATGCCGTCATGGCCTGCAACATCTTCAGGGCTCCAGCCACGAATATAGCCTTCGCGCTGCAGCACATCGAGGACGCGCTGGCGCAGCTTCGAACCCGGCGTTGTCACGCTGTCCTTGCGCGCCTGCTGGCCGTTGCGGATGCGAGTGAGCATATCACCCAATGGATCGGTCAATGACATATCTTAACCCTTACCAGCTCGACTTCGTAACACCGGGGATCAGGCCCTTGTTGGCCAGATCGCGCAGCTGAATACGGCAGAGGCGGAACTTACGATAATAAGCGCGCGGACGACCCGTCAGCTCGCAGCGGTTGCGGATGCGCGTCGGGTTGCCGTTGCGCGGCAGCGCCGACATCTTGAGACGTGCCATCAGACGCTCACCGTCATCGACGCTTTCGTCGTTGGCGATAGCTTTGAGTGCGGCAAGCTTCGGCGCGAAGCGCTTGACCATTGCCTTGCGCTTTTCGTTCTTGTTGATCGAACTTTTCTTGGCCATCGCTTATGCCGCCTTCTTTTCTTCAACTGCCGGAGCAGGGATCGGGAACGGGAAACCGAACATCCGAAGCAACTCGCGCGCTTCGTCATCCGTGTTCGCTGTGGTCGTGACGATCACGTCCATCCCCCGGATCTGGTCAACCTTGTCATAGCTGATTTCGGGGAAAATCAGTTGTTCCTTCAGGCCGCAGGCATAGTTGCCGCGACCGTCGAAACTCTTTTCGCTTAAGCCCCGGAAATCTCGGACGCGGGGCAGAGCGATCGTGATGAAACGATCGAGAAACTCATACATGCGCTCTTTGCGCAGCGTCACTTTGCAACCGATCGGCATGCCTTCGCGCAACTTGAATTGCGCGATCGACTTCTTCGCCTTGGTCACGACAGGCTTCTGGCCAGCGATAAGCTCCATTTCGGAAACGGCCTGATCGACCTTCTTCTTGTCCTGCGTTGCGTCGCCGACACCCATGTTGATGACGATCTTGTCGATCCGCGGCACCTGCATCGAATTCTTGTATCCGAACTTCTCGGTCATCGCGGCGACGATCTTGTCGTCATACAGCGCTTTCATGCGCGCCTTGTAAACTGCATCAGCCATTTATCTGCTCCCCGGAGCGCACGGCGATCCGAACTTTCTTGCCGTCCTTGACTTCGAAACGGACGCGCGTTGGCTTGCCGGTCTTGGGGTCTTCGATGGCGACTTTCGACGCGTGCATCGGCGCTTCGAACTTATCGAGGCCGCCTTGCGGATTTTCCTGGCTCGCCTTGCGGTGACGCGTTGCGATGTTCACGCCCGACACAATAACCTTGCCGTCCTTGGGGAACACTTTGGTCACTTCGCCATGCTTGCCCTTGTCCTTGCCGGACAGGACGACGACTTTGTCGCCTTTCTTGATCTTGAGCGATGCCATTACAGCACCTCCGGCGCGAGGCTGATGATTTTCATGTAGTTCTTCGCACGAAGCTCACGAACAACGGGCCCAAAGATACGCGTGCCAATCGGCTCCTCGTTCTTGTTGACCAGCACAGCTGCATTGGTATCGAAACGGATCGTCGAGCCATCGGCGCGGTGAATGTCCTTGGCCGTGCGCACGATGACGGCGCGGTGAACATCGCCCTTCTTCACTTTGCCGCGGGGCGCTGCTTCCTTGATCGACACGACGATGACATCGCCGACGCCGGCAAAGCGCCGCTTCGATCCGCCCAGCACCTTGATGCACTGGACACGCTTGGCACCGCTGTTGTCAGCGACTTCCAGGTTGGATTGCATCTGGATCATTATGCGTTGTCCTCAACACCGGTGTCGGCCGCGCCGCTACCGTCGATGACTTTCCAAGTTTTCAGCTTGCTGATCGGCGCGCATTCTTCGATGCGGACAATCTGCCCCAGCTTGAAGACATTGGCTTCGTCATGTGCATGATATTTTTTCGTCCGGCGGATGATCTTTGCATAGAGCGGGTGCTTAACCTTCCGCTCGACATTGACCACCACCGTCTTGTCGCCCTTGTCCGAGACAATGACGCCGGTGAGAACGCGCTTGGGCATTACTTCACTCCTTCGGCGCTGCGAGCAGTCTGCAGCGTCTTGATCTGGGCAATCGTGCGGCGAACGACGCGAACACGAGCTGGCTTTTCCAGCTGATTTGTTGCGGCCTGAAAACGCAGGTTGAAGGCCTCGCGCTTCAATTCGCCCAACTGGCCCGACAATTCATCGTCGGTCTTCAATTTGAGTTCGGCAATCTTGGCCATCTTATTTGGCTCCCAGATGCGAGAAGTCGCCCAAGCGTGCGACGACCTTGGTCTTGATCGGCAGCTTTTCCATCGCGCGGCTGAATGCGACAGCGGCAATCGGCCCCGGAACGCCATCGAGTTCGAACAGGATACGGCCCGGCTTTACGCGTGCGGCCCAATATTCGATTGCGCCCTTGCCCTTGCCCATGCGGACTTCGGCAGGCTTCGACGTGACGGGCACATCGGGGAACACGCGGATCCACAAACGTCCCTGACGCTTGATGTGGCGCGTGATCGCACGACGCGCGGCTTCAATCTGACGCGCGGTAATCCGGTCGGGCTCCATTGCCTTCAGACCGTAAGACCCGAAGTTCAGATCGGTCCCGCCTTTGGCGTCGCCGTGAATCTTGCCCTTGAAGGTCTTGCGGAACTTCGTTTTTCTAGGTTGCAGCATGTCTATATTCCCTAGCGGCGATCGTCGCGCGCCGGGCGAACACCCGACGTCTGCGCTTCAAGCATCAACCGTTCCTGCGAAAGCGGATCATGACCAAGGATTTCTCCCTTGAAAATCCACACCTTGATCCCGCAAACGCCATACGCCGTATGCGCTTCGGCTTCGGCATAATCGACGTGCGCGCGGAGCGTATGCAACGGCACACGGCCCTCGCGATACTGTTCAACGCGGGCGATTTCAGCCCCACCAAGTCGACCGCCGCACATGATCTTGATACCTTCGGCACCGAGACGCATGGCCGACTGCATCGCGCGCTTCATGGCACGACGGAAAGCAATACGCCGTTCAAGCTGGTCGGCGATGCCTTGTGCGACGAGCTTGGCATCGATTTCAGGCTTGCGGATTTCGACGATGTTCAACGACACGTCAGACGATGTCATCTTGCCGATGACCTTGCGCAGCAACTCAATGTCTGCGCCCTTCTTACCGATGATAACACCAGGGCGCGCGGCATAGATGGAAATGCGGCACAGCTTGGCCGGACGCTCGATCACGACTTTCGAAATCGCAGCCTGCGGCAGCGACTTCATGATATGCTGGCGGATGCGCAGATCTTCGAGCAGCAACCGGCCATAATCGGAACCTTCCGCATACCAGCGGCTGTCCCACGTCCGGTTGATCTGAAGCCGAAGCCCGATCGGATTTGATTTATGACCCATATTAGGCTTCCTGATCCTGAACTTCGCGCACGACAACGCGCAGACGGCTGAACGGTTTCACGATCCGCGCCGAACGACCGCGTGCTCGCGTGGCAAAGCGCTTCATCGACAAACCCTTGCCGACGCTGGCTTCGACCACGACGAGGCTGTCGACATCGAGATTATGGTTGTTTTCGGCGTTTGCAATGGCCGAGGCGAGGCACTTGCGCACGTCGATCGCCATGCCCTTGGTCGAGAACTGAAGGATGTTCATCGCGTCGCCAGCTTTGCGGTTGCGGATCAACGCAGCCACGAGCCCGAGCTTCTGCGCCGAACCACGGATCGCGGTCGACATGGCGAGCGCTTCGTTATCGGCGACCTTGCGGGGGTTCACTGTCTTTGACATCAGCGCTTGCCCTTCTTGTCCGCGGCATGGCCAGGGAAGTAGCGCGTCGGCGCGAACTCGCCGAGCTTCATGCCGACCATGTCTTCGTTGACAGAAACGGGTACGAACTTGCGACCGTTATAAACGCTGAACACGAGGCCAACGAACTGCGGCAAGATCGTCGAGCGGCGCGACCATGTCTTGATCGGCGTGCGCGCGCTGGTTTCGGCGGCGGTTTCTGCCTTTTTCAGCAGATGGAGGTCGACAAACGGACCTTTCCAGACTGAGCGAGCCATAACTACCTCTTCTTCTTGGCGTGACGCGACTTGATGATCATCTTGTCGGTCGATTTATTGCTGCGGGTGCGCGCACCCTTGGTCGGCTTGCCCCACGGCGTCACAGGGTGACGACCGCCCGAGGTCCGGCCTTCACCACCGCCGTGCGGGTGATCGACCGGGTTCTTGGCAACACCACGCGTGAGAGGCCGAATGCCCTTCCAGCGATTGCGGCCTGCCTTGGCAAGATTGGTGTTGGCGTTGTCGGGGTTCGACACCGCACCGACAGTCGCCATGCAATTGCCATGAATATAACGCTGCTCACCCGAGTTGAGACGGACGATCACCATGCCACGATCGCGACCGACAACCTGCACATAAGTCCCTGCCGAACGCGCGATCTGGCCACCCTTGCCGGGCTTCATTTCGACGTTGTGGACGATTGTCCCCACCGGAACCTGGCCGATTTCCATCGCATTGCCGGGCTTGACGTCGGTTTTCTTGGCGGCAAGCACCTTGTCGCCGACAGCCAAGCGCTGAGGCGCAATGATGTATTTCACATCGCCTTCACCGTAGCTGATCAGCGCAATGAAAGCCGTACGATTGGGATCATATTCGATCCGCTCGACGGTGCCTTCGACGTCCCACTGGCGACGCTTGAAATCGATGAAACGATAGCTCTGCTTATGACCGCCCGCGATGCCGCGCGAGGTCACATGGCCCTTGTTGTTGCGCCCGCCGGTCTTGTGCTTGCCTTCGGTCAGCGCCTTGACAGGGCCGCCCTTCCACAGCGCCGACTTGTCGACAAGGATGAGGCCGCGCCGCGCAGGGCTGGTCGGATTATATGTTTTCAATGCCATCGGTTAAATCCCCGTGGTCACGTCGATCGACTGGCCGTCAGCCAATGTCACGATTGCCTTTTTGAAGTCCGACTTGGTGTAGGGCGTGCCCTTCCACTTCTTGGTCTTGCCCTTCTGGACGATGGTGTTGACCTTCGTCACGCTGACCGAAAAGAGCGCTTCGACAGCGGCCTTGATCTCGGGTTTGGTGGCGTCGTTCGCAACCTTGAACACAACTGCGTTGTGCTCGCTCATCATCGTCGACTTTTCGGTGATATAGGGGGCAACGACCACATCATAATGACGCAGCGAGATGCCGCTCTTTACAGGCTTCTTAGCCATTGAACCGCGCCTCCAGCTTTTCAACACCCGCGCGGGTCAGAACCAGCGTGTCGTGCTTTAGAATGTCATAAACGTTGGCACCGCCCGCGGGCAACACGTTGATGTTGTGCAAGTTCGACGCCGCCAATGCAAAGCTCGTATCGATCACGTCGCCATCGATGACGAGCGCTGTACGACCAAAACCGAGTTTCGCAATGTTAGCGGCCAGCGTCTTGGTCTTGCTGTCGGCAACGGCAAGGCTATCCATGATAATCAGCGTGCCGTCCTTCACCTTCGACGACAGCGCCATTTTCAGGCCGATCGCGCGGATCTTCTTGTTCAGCGACGGATTGAAATCACGAACGCGGGCACCGTGGGCTTTACCGCCACCGACAAAGATCGGCGCACGACGGTTACCGTGACGGGCAGTACCGCCGCCCTTCTGGTTGCCGAACTTCTTGCCGGTGCGCGCAACGTCCGAACGCTCGCGCGTTCCCCGTGCGGTTGCCCGACGCTTTTCTAGCTGCCAGGTGATGACGCGGTGCAGAATATCGGCGCGTGGTTCGAGGCCGAAGACGTCGTCATTCAATTCGATGTCAGCGCCCTTGGCTGCGGCGCCGTCGAGGGTTTGAACTTTCAGTTTCATGCTCAGCCCTCCTTGCCGGAATCGGTATTTGTGTCGGTATCGGGCAGTTCCGCATCGATGTGTCCTGCACCCGCCTGATCCGAAGCCTCGACGCCGATTTGCACCTCTTCGGCGCTCGGCAAAGGCGGAATTTCGTGGACCGCACCCGCTTCGACCATGCCTGCATCAGCTTCTTCGTGAACGATGTGCATGCTCTTGAGACCGGCTGGATAAGGCGCATCCGCATGACGATCGACCTTGACCGCGTCCTTGACCATCAGCCAGCCGCCCTTCGATCCGGGAACCGAGCCCTTGACAAATAGCAGACCACGCTCCGGATCGGTCCGGACGATTTCGAGATTCTGCTGGGTGCGCTGCTTGTCGCCCATGTGTCCGGCCATCTTCTTGCCCTTGAACACCTTGCCCGGATCCTGACGCTGTCCGGTCGAACCCAGCGAACGGTGCGAGACCGAAACACCGTGGGTCGCCCGCAGACCGCCAAAGTTCCAGCGCTTCATGCCGCCCTGAAAACCCTTGCCCTGTGTGTGGCCGGATACATCGACGAGTTGCCCGGCAACGAAATGGTCGGCGGAGATTTCCGCACCCACATCGACCAGCGCATCTTCGGTAACGCGGAATTCATGCACGCGCGCCTTGGGCTCGACTTCGGCTTTGCCAAAATGACCGCGCTGCGGCTTGGCGACGTTCTTCGCCTTGGCGACACCCGCACCGACTTGCACCGCGATGTAGCCATCACGGTCAGTCGTGCGCTGTGAAATCACCTGATTGTTCTCAAGTGCGAGAACGGTCACGGGAACGTGCCGCCCATCGTCCTGGAACAGACGGGTCATGCCCATCTTCTTTGCAATAACTCCGGTCCTCACCGGCATACTCCTCATGTCAGAGGCGCACGCAGACCAGCTCAACGCGCGCTTGGCTTTGCCCAATGTATCGAAACGGCCCCGTCCGGGCATTTTCTTCCGTAAGGAAGAGGACGGGGACGCAGCCAGAGCAAGCTCCGCGGTATCCCTTATCTCGTCACTACCGAATCTTGCGATCCGTCAGCGGAGAGCGGCTACTATGCCAGTTTAATCTCGACGTCAACGCCGGCAGCTAGATCGAGCTTCATCAAAGCATCGACCGTTTGCGGTGTTGGCTGGATGATGTCGAGCAGGCGCTTGTAGGTGCGGACTTCGAACTGTTCGCGCGATTTCTTGTCGACATGCGGACCACGGTTAACCGTGAACTTGTCGATGTGCGTCGGAAGCGGAATGGGACCGCGGATCAGCGCACCCGTACGCTTGGCCGTGTCGGCGATGTCGCCGGTCGCCTGATCGAGCACACGATGATCGAATGCCTTCAAACGAATACGAATATTCTGCGTTTCCATGTCCGTTACCGATGCGAAGGAGCCATGCCCGATTTCGCGGGCCTTCAAAAAAAGCGAACCGCCCGAGTCCCTTCAAGAAGAATCAGGCGGCTCTGCAAACGTCCGTATTACTTCGTGATCGAAGCGACAACCCCCGAACCGACAGTCCGTCCGCCTTCGCGGATCGAAAAGCGCAAGCCCTGCTCCATCGCGATCGGTGCGATCAGCTTGACGCCGAGTTGCACGTTGTCGCCAGGCATCACCATTTCGGTGCCTTCGGGAAGAACGACTTCGCCGGTCACGTCGGTCGTGCGGAAGTAGAACTGCGGACGATAGTTCGCAAAGAACGGCGTGTGACGGCCACCCTCGTCCTTTGACAGGACATAGACTTCCGACGTGAATTCGGTGTGCGGCTTGATCGAGCCGGGCTTGCAGAGAACCTGGCCCCGCTCAACTTCTTCGCGGCCCACGCCACGGATCAGCGCACCGATGTTGTCGCCGGCCTGACCCTGATCAAGCAGCTTGCGGAACATTTCGACGCCCGTGCACACCGTCTTCTTGGTGTCCTTGAGGCCGACGATTTCGACTTCTTCGCCGACCTTGACGATGCCCTGCTCTACGCGACCGGTCACAACGGTACCACGACCCGAGATCGAGAACACGTCTTCGATTGGCATCAGGAACGGCTTGTCCAGCGGACGCGCGGGTTGCGGGATGAACGAGTCGACTGCGGCCATCAACTTGAGCACGGCGTCATGACCGATTTCAGGATTGGTATCATTCAGCGCGCATGTCGCCGAACCCTGGATGATCGGAATATTGTCGCCGTCGAAATCATACTTCGACAGCAATTCGCGGACCTCGAGCTCGACCAGCTCGAGCAGCTCGGGATCGTCGACCAGATCGACCTTGTTCATGAACACGACAAGCTGGGGAACGCCGACCTGGCGCGCAAGCAGGATGTGCTCGCGAGTCTGTGGCATCGGGCCGTCGGTTGCGGACACGACGAGAATGCCGCCGTCCATCTGCGCGGCACCCGTGATCATGTTTTTCACATAATCGGCGTGGCCCGGGCAATCGACGTGCGCATAGTGGCGCGCTGCAGTTTCATATTCAACGTGGGCCGTCGAAATCGTAATGCCGCGCTCGCGCTCTTCGGGTGCCTTGTCGATGTTGGCATAGCTTGTGTATGTTGCGCCGCCGGTTTCGGCCAGCACCTTTGTGATCGCCGCGGTCAGCGATGTCTTGCCATGGTCGACGTGACCGATGGTGCCGATGTTGCAATGCGGTTTGTTCCGCTCAAATTTTGCCTTTGCCATGTTTTTTCCTTTGTGCCGCGCCGCCACATGCGAGTCGGTCAATTCGACTGAAGCTTTATGAATTGAGCATACGCTCGTCCGCAAAGAGCCGTAGCTTGCGCCCGGCTCAATGTGAAGCGCGCCTTAGACGAGGATCCCTGCACGCGCTAGGGAAAAAATGAATGGCCGACTCAGATTATAGCCGCTGGCCGCGCCGGCCTTGCACGAGACCATCGAACCTTAAGCGGTGGGGCTCGTCAGCGCAAACCCCGAAAACTTAAATTGCTGCGTCGCGCAGGACTGCAATTCCTGCTTGCCGCTGCGCACGCAAAGCAGCCTTTAACCTTACCGGATCGCCCGCGATGACAAACCCGAAACTGACGCCGCCGTCGCGTCCGACCGTGGCGTGATGCAATCGGTGTGCTTGCACCAGCCGCTTGGCGTAGCCATGCTTTGGCGTCCACCGCCAGAATCTCTGATGGACAATCCCATCATGAATGAGCGTGTAGATTACGCCGTAAAGCGTGATGCCCATCGCAACCCACCAAAGCAGCGGTGAATACAGAAAGCCATAAGTGAACAGCCCGATCGAAAAAACACCGAATACGACGCCGAACAAATCGTTCTTTTCAAGCTTGTTATCGTGCGGCTCATGGTGATCGCGGTGCCACGCCCAACCCCAGCCATGCATGATGTACTTGTGCGCGCACCACGCAACGCCTTCCATGACAGCAACCGTCAGGGCCAAGGTCAAGGCAATCTGCCAGATATTCACGACGACCGCTCCTTGACGTATAATGCGTGTTGGTCCGGCAAAGCCCACCACGGTGTTCCCGGCGACAAATGATGCTCGTGGTGATACCCGAAATGAAAACACGTCAGCAACGACTTCACCCATCCGAAGTCGTTCGATCGCGAATTATGACGGTCTGAAAAGCCGTGATCATCAAGGCGGTGGGGACGGTATGTGCCAAAATAAAAAAGCTGGAGCGACGATGCGATGGCCGGAATGCCATAGAGCAGCAGGATATTCTCGGGTGGCACGCTCAGCAGGAAATAGTAAGTGAGCACGACAGTCCAGACAAACGCCATAGACCGCCACGTGAAATAACGGCGCAGGAACTGCGAGTACCAGGGCCAGAATTGCCGCGCGTTGCCAGCGCTGAAATCAGGGTCCTCCGCAGTGCCGACGTGGCGGTGGTGATCGAAGTGAGCGTCCCGCAGCGATCGCCAACCGAAACCGGCATAGAGAAACAACACAAATGCACCGGTCCCCGCGTTGACATTTTTCCGACCAGGCGCAAGCGATCCATGCATCGCGTCATGCGCGACGATGAACATGCCGACCGAGAGCCAGCACTGGAGCAGTGCAATCAACGGCATCACGGGCCAGTTCGACGCCGTTACCCGAAACGAAAACATCGCCCAAAGATGCACAGTGATCCACATGCCGACAATTGCAATTGCAGCGATCATACCGATCAAAGTGTTCCGTGACGAAGTCTGCGCAACCATCGCGTGCACTTATGCAACCTCCCGCGCACTCACAAGAGCAAAATTCTGCAAGCAGCAGCGAGCAACGGGGCAGTCAGACAACAACCCCGCTCGGCGACACCGGCCAACACAGCCGCTCGCAGTGCAAGCGACACAGCCGGCGTTCTCGGTGCAAACTAAGCCAGCTTCGCTTTGACTTCGTCCGCGACGTTGGCCGGAACTTCGTCATAATGCGAAAATTGCATCGAATATTGCGCGCGTCCCTGCGTGAACGAACGCAGCTGGTTCACATAACCGAACATATTGGCCAGCGGCACGATTGCATCGACCGTCTGGGCATTGCCGCGACTGTCTGTGCCCTGGATCTGCCCGCGCCGTGAATTCATGTCGCCGATGACGTCACCCAAATAATCTTCGGGCGTGACGACTTCGACTTTCATGATCGGCTCGAGCAGCTTGATGCCGGCCTTCTGCGCCACTTCGCGCATCGCGCCGCGCGCACAGATTTCGAATGCCAGTGCTGACGAATCGACGTCGTGATATTTGCCGTCGGTCAGGTGGACTTCGAAATCGATGATCGGAAAGCCGATCAGCGACCCGGTCTGTGCGGTTTCGCGCATGCCTTTTTCGATGCTGGGGATATATTCCTTGGGAATATTGCCACCCTTCACTTCGTCGAAGAACTGGAAGCCCGAACCGCGTTCGCCGGGCTTTACCGATACACGCACTTCGCCGAACTGGCCTGAGCCGCCCGACTGCTTCTTGTGCGTGTAAGTCAGGTCCACCGGTTTTGCGAGATATTCGCGATAGGCCACCTGCGGCGCGCCGACATTGGCTTCGACCTTGAATTCGCGCTTCATGCGATCGACGAGGATTTCGAGGTGAAGTTCACCCATGCCCTTGATGATCGTCTGCCCCGATTCGTGATCGGTCGACACGCGGAACGAAGGATCCTCGCGCGACAAACGATTGAGCGCAATGCCCATCTTTTCCTGGTCGGCCTTGGTCTTTGGCTCCACCGAAAGCTCGATAACCGGCTCGGGGAATTCCATCCGCTCGAGAATGATCGGATCACTAATCGCGCACAGCGTCTCGCCTGTCGTCGTGTCTTTCAGACCCGCAAGCGCAACGATATCGCCGGCATAGGCAATCTGGATGTCTTCGCGGTCGTTGGCATGCATCAGCAACATGCGACCAACTTTTTCTTTCTTGTCCTTGACCGAGTTCTGGACCTGCGACGCGGTTTCGAGCTTGCCCGAATAGATGCGCGCAAAGGTCAGCGTGCCGACAAACGGATCGTTCATGATCTTGAACGCCAGTGCGGAGAACGGCGCATTGTCATTGGCTTCGCGCGTGTCTTCAGTCACACCGTCAAGCTTCGTGCCCTGAATTGCGGGCACGTCGAGCGGCGACGGCAGATAGTCGACCACGGCGTCGAGCAGCGGCTGAACGCCCTTGTTCTTGAAGGCGGAGCCGCAAAGCACGGGCACGAACGCGAACGCCAGCGTACCCTTGCGGATCAGGCGCTTCAGCGTCGCGACATCGGGCTCATTGCCTTCGAGATAGGCTTCCATGACATCGTCGTCTTGCTCGACGGCCATTTCAATCAGTTCCGAACGGGCAACTGCTGCCTTGTCCTTAAGGTCGTCGGGAATGTCCTGATACTCGAATTTCGCACCAAGCGACTCTTCGAGCCAGACAATCGCGCGGTTTTCGACCAGATCGACCAGCCCCTTAAAGCTGCCTTCGATCCCGATCGGGAGATACAGCACAGCCGGACGCGCACCCAGACGGTCCTTGATCATTTCGACACACATCTCGAAATTCGCGCCCGTGCGGTCGAGCTTGTTCACAAAGCACATCCGCGGCACTTTATACTTGTCGGCTTGACGCCACACGGTTTCGGACTGTGGCTCCACGCCAGCAACGCCGTCGAAACAGGCTACGGCACCATCGAGCACACGCAGCGATCGCTCGACTTCGATCGTGAAATCGACGTGCCCCGGCGTATCGATGATGTTGATCCGGTGATCGTTCCAGAAACATGTCGTCGCCGCCGACGTGATCGTGATCCCGCGCTCCTGCTCCTGCTCCATCCAGTCCATCGTCGCCGTGCCTTCATGCACTTCGCCTATCTTGTAGGACTTGCCGGTGTAATAAAGAATCCGCTCGGTCGTCGTGGTCTTACCCGCGTCGATATGCGCCATAATCCCGATATTACGATACATGCTCAATGGATGGCTGCGTGCCATGTCTTTTGTCCTTACGGTCTGATTGTGATGCTGAACGCGCCGGCGATCAGGGGAAAAACAACTTGGCGATAGCGGCACCGGCACCAAGCAGAGCTGCCACTGCAATGAATCCCTGAAAAATCGTCGCGAATGAAATCGTCTTTGATTCCACCAGCAACTTCCGCGTTTCAGCGGAAAACTTATCGCTTTCGTAAACGGCGCGACGAATGCGCACGAGTTGCTCCTGCAGATCAAGTTCTCTTGGATCAATCTGAGTCGCCATAACCGTGCCTTTCGCCCCTTATATAGCAACTACCAGCGATAATGCGAGAAGGCGCGGTTGGCTTCGGCCATGCGGTGCGTGTCTTCACGCTTCTTGACGGCATTTCCCCGATTGTTCGCGGCATCCATCAGCTCGCCCGACAGGCGCGCGGCCATCGTATGTTCGCTGCGGTTTCGCGCGGCCGTGATCAGCCAGCGGATCGCCAGTGCTTGCGAACGTTCGGTGCGCACTTCGACCGGCACCTGATAGGTCGCACCACCGACGCGGCGGCTGCGCACTTCGATGCCGGGTTTCACGTTGTTAAGCGCATCGTGGAACACACCGATCGGATCACGCTTGGCGCGTGTTTCGACTGTTTCCATCGCCGTGTAAACAATGCCTTCGGCGACGGCCTTTTTGCCGTCGAGCATGACGCTATTCATGAACTTGGAGAGGATGAGATCACCATAACGCGGATCGGGAAGAATGATCCGCTTTTCGGGACGACGACGACGAGCCATATTAAATTCCTTTTATTCAGCTGATCCGGAACCCGTCCGGGGCTTACTTCTTGCCATGGATCCCGGCCTGCGCCGGGATAACTCTACGCTGCGCTCGGTTACTTCGGACGCTTGGCGCCGTATTTGGAACGCGATTGCTTGCGGTTCTTGACACCCTGTGTGTCGAGCACACCGCGCAGCACATGATAACGCACGCCTGGCAAATCGCGAACGCGACCGCCACGGATCAGAACAACGCTGTGCTCCTGAAGATTGTGGCCCTCACCCGGAATATAGCTGATGACTTCGCGCTGGTTGGTCAGGCGGATCTTCGCCACCTTGCGCAGCGCCGAGTTCGGCTTTTTCGGTGTTGTGGTATATACGCGCGTGCACACGCCGCGCTTCTGTGGATTTGCTTCCATCGCAGGAACCTTTGACTTGGCTTTCTGCGGGTCGCGGCCCTTGCGGACCAACTGGTTAATCGTTGGCATTTGAAGCCTTCACCTTAAAGTTACCGGAAAAACGTCCGGCGGGTTACTTTGCCGATGGCGTCGCGCACGTTTCGATGAAACGCAAAAAGGCGCGCTGGCCATATCGCGACCCCCGACCCTTCATCACACATCGGCAATGTTCAAGTACGCATCGCACAAGTTTCCCCGTTGATGCGAGCGCCGCCCCTAGCGGGGGAATCAGTTGGGGTCAACGGGGCCGACTGACCAAGCCGAGCAAGCACAAACTTTAGCCGTGGTGCGGCCGCAAGCGTTTGACAGTTTTCTTGACGTTGCGTAACAGGGTCTCATGCCACCGCTTTGCAGCCCATTGCTTATGGCCGATATAGGCGAACGCGCCGTCTCTTATCTGGCAAACCCGGTACCCCTGAGCTTCGATCAAGCGCGAGAAAGCAACTTCGGCGCCCACCGCTTTACGGTAGCTCGGACCAAAGAACGGATACCCGCCGATTTCCTCTAACATCGTTCGGCTTGTAAAGTGGATGATTGTCGGGACATGCGTGCCGACATCGCCGATCGGAATGTCCGCCGTCGTCATTAGCGCTTTATACGTATCGATCGGATGCAGTGGCTCGGTCGCTGGCCAAGCGGTCGAGCCAAGATCACGGTCCGTAGATGCGCGGATAAACGCCCATGTCAGCCGGTCCCACACGACCCGCTCGCCCAGCAAACCAACGCCAACATCATTCAGCATGCGGAATTCGAATGCTTCAACCCAACCCGGCTTTTTGATGACGCATTCGGTCTGCAGAAACAGATAAAACTCGTGGCAGGCGTCAAATTTCCAGCCTTCGTCCCAAGCTTTAATGTTGTATCCAACATTTTCACGGTTCAAAATATGGATGTTATCGCGATCGAATTCCGAGGGCAGGACGAGCGGGCGCTCGCTGCCGCCGTTGCAAACGATACGCAGATCAAACGCTGCGCCTGCATCGACCTTACGAATTTCGCGCAGCAACCGGTGCAATTCATGCTCCGGCTCACCAATCCAATAAGCGATGATAACGCACGTTCGTGGTTTTTTGGCCATCATAATGCGATCCCTCAATCCCCGCGAACTGGATAAGCGCCTAGGGAACTGCCTTCCGCTTTGGCACCATATGCAACACCCCCACAATTGCCGCGCCGACAACCAACCCGAACACACCCGATGCTGCTGCATTTACAATCCATTCGATCAGGCCGCCAATCCCCGGCACACCATTCCCGACCGCGATGGCCGCGTTGTGAATGAGATATTCGGGCACGCCCCAGCCAAGCACTTTAAGACCGTGTATTATGATCTGGCCGCCGACCCACAGCATTGCCGCCGTTCCGATCACGCCCAGTGCTTTGAGCAGCCCCGGCATGCCGCCGACGAGGCCCCGTCCGATCGAGCGCCCGATGCCTGTGCTTCCCTTGGCCATGTGCAGCCCGACATCGTCCATCTTCACGATTGCACCGACGAGCCCGTAAACGCCGACGGTCACGAAAATGCCGACCACGGCAAGGACAGCCCCCTGCTCCCACAAAGACTTCGTCGCGACATCGGCCAGCGCAATCGCCATGATTTCGGCCGACAGGATAAAGTCCGTGCGGATTGCCCCGCTGACCTTGCTGGCTTCCATGTGCACAGGATCGTCGAAGTCGTCGGCATCGTCGCCGTGCGCTTCATGTCCTAGAACGACTTCGATGATCTTTTCGGCGCCTTCATAACAGAGATACGCCCCGCCGATCATCAGCAGCGGCGTCAGCGCCCATGGCGCAAGCGCGCTGAGCAACAGGCAGGCCGGCAACAGGATCAACAGCTTGTTGCGCAAACTACCGAGCGCGATTTTCCATATGATCGGCAATTCGCGGTCAGCTGCAAATCCGGTGACGTAGCGCGGCGTCACGGCCGTATCGTCGATGACGATCCCTGCTGCCTTTGCGCTTGCCTTGCCTGCTGCTGCCGTCACATCGTCGATCGACGCGGCGGCTACTTTGGCAATCGCGGCAACGTCATCGAAAAGAGCAAAAAGTCCGGATGCCATCAGCTTAATCTCTCCTTGGGTCGTGCCACGCGGCGGGCGACTGCATAGCCCATCAGGGCTGCCCCGCCGCCGAATAGCCAGCCACCGATAACATCGCTCGGCCAATGCACCCCAAGTGCAACCCGCGAAACACCGATCGCACCCGCGAGCAGCACGGCTGCGATCATTGTCTTTCGCCCACCTAAGAGCATCGCGCCCAGCAGCAGGATCACCATTGCCCCTGCCGCATGGCCACTCGGATAGGCATAGGTATCGACATGATCAAGCGGCGGAACCAGCGTCGGCCGCGGCCGCGCAAACGCTTCTTTCGCTGCACTATGACCGGTAATCGACAGGCCGACCGTAACCAGAAACACCGTCGCCGAACGCCAGCAATGCCGATAAATGAGCGCAAACAGCACCACCAGCATTATCCCCGCGCGCCAGCCCGGATCACCCAGATGCGTAATGAATTCCACAGCCGCAATCGATGGTTCCGCTGACGTGGCCTGTGTCATGGCAAGCGCCCTGAACACGCTTGTGTCGGCGCCCTTGAATATGCCCGCCATCGCCGCTGTGCCGATTGCGAGCGAAACCAGCGCCAGCGCCAACCCCCACCAGAAATGTCGCGTGAACCCTGCAATCATTGGCCGCCCTTGGCGATCACGCCGCCCTTGATAACGGTGTCAACCGTTTCGAGCAGCCGCACATTTGTGGTCGGGTCACCCGTTACGGCAATGATATCGGCGTAGCGCCCGACGGCGATGGCACCGACATCGGCCGTTCGCCCCAATGCTTGCGCCGCGTTCGTCGTTGCGGCCTGTATCGCCTGCATCGGCGTCATGCCATATTCTACCATGATGCCGAGCTGTTTGCCTGCCATCCGGTGCGGCATTACGCCGGCATCACTGCCGAACACCATTTTCACGCCGGCACGGTGCGCTTTGCGAAATCCGTCGCGCTGCGTCTGGGCAATTTCGCGGTCCTTGCGCAGATTGTCTTCGAGCACACCATTCTTGGCACCCTCTGCCTGCGTGTAGTCGGTGTTGTAGATATCCATCGAGAACCAGACCGGTTGCGCGCGCGCCGCTGCCAGTTTGATGCCCTCGTCATCGACCAGACTCGCATGTTCGATCGTGTCGATCCCGGCACGGATTGCGGCCTTGATCCCGGCCGCGCCATGCGCATGCGCTGCAACTTTAAGGCCCCATTGATGCGCTTCGTCGGCGATCGCGCGCATCTCTGTTTCTGACAGTTGCTGCTGTCCGGGCTCGGTGTTGCGGCTGAACACGCCGCCGGTTGCACAGATTTTAATCACTTCGGCACCATATTTGCGCTGCTCGCGGACGCGCTGGCGCAGTTGTTGCTCGCCATCGCCGACGGCTGATCCCTTGCGCGCAAATGACGGCGGGAAGAAAGTTTCATCGCAATGCCCGCCGGTCGCGCCAATTGCGTTTGCCGCCGGCACGATGCGCGGACCGACGGCATAGCCCTCGGCAATCGCCTGCTTCAGGCCGACATCGTTATAGTTCGCTGACCCGACATTGCGAACGGTCGTAAACCCTGCCTCGAGCATCTCGCGCGCGTTCTTGACGCCCGCCGCCATCCAGAAGCTGTCGGTGTACTCGAGGCTACGATAACCGCCGATTTCTGCCAGTGAATCGAGATGGACGTGCATATCGATCAATCCGGGCAGAATCGTCTTGCCCGGCAAGCTGATGAGCCGAGCCCCAGATGGCACGACATCGGCATTGCCTGTCCAGATTTTGGTGATCCGCCCATCGACAACAACGATGGTCGGTCGATCGACGACACGCCCCGCGATGACATCGACCATTTTGTCGGCAACGATAACGACCGTTTCGGCTTGCGCCGCCGAAGTGAATAGCAATGCGATTGCCGCAGCGAGCCGGATCATGAACGTCCCCTTATTGGCAGGGGTCGTGCCCCCAGTTCATCAACGAATAGCGCCAGTTCGACGTTTTGACATCTTTTTCCGGGCCCTGCGCGCTGTGGCGGCGGACGTATGCAACGACTTTGGCCATATGGGCATAATCGTCGTCGCTCAGATCTGCATTTTTCGTGCGCTTGATCTCGACGATGCGCGTGCCTGACTTGTGCCCAACGCTTTCCCCATCGCCTTTGCCGTCCTCGCCTTTCCATCCGACGCGCTTCGAATCCTCGCTATCAAGAAATTTTTCCAGCGCGGCAGGCGTCATGTTCACCGCGTCCTTAAAAGCGACATAGGTTTGAGCGTGATCGGCTTTGGACATATCCGCTAAACCGCAAAGGACGCGCGGGGTTCCTAGAAATGCACGGCGCGCCCGTAAGCACCAAGCACCGATTCATGCATCATTTCGCTGAGCGTCGGATGTGCAAACACCGTTTCCATCAGGTCCGCTTCGGTCGTCTCCAGCTGCCGCGCAATGACATAGCCCTGGATCAGTTCGGTCACTTCGGCGCCGATCATATGTGCGCCGAGCAATTCGCCGGTGGTGGCGTCGAACACGGTTTTCACGAACCCTTCGGCCTCGCCCAGCGCAATCGCCTTGCCATTGCCGATAAATGGGAATTTGCCGACCTTGACTTGATGCCCCGCCTCGCGCGCTTTGGCTTCGGTCATGCCGACGCTGGCGACTTGCGGCCGCGAATAGGTGCAGCCCGGAATATTCCAAGTCTGAAACGGATGCGGGTTCAGCCCCGCAATCCTCTCGACGCAGACCATCCCCTCATGGCTTGCCTTGTGCGCCAGCCACGGCGGGCCGGTCACGTCGCCGATTGCGTAGATGCCGGGCACGTTGGTCGTGGCATAGCCGTCAACGATGATGTGTCCACGCTCGGTCTTCACGCCCAGCGCTTCGAGGCCGATATCCTCGGTATTCGGCACAATGCCGATGGCGACGATGGCGTGGCTGAAGTCGTGCGTCGAGCCGCCGCCCTTGACGCGTATCCTTGCGTTCACATTCTTTTCGGTCGCGACAAGGCTTTCGATCGTCGCGTCGGTCTGGATCGCGATGCCTTGTTTTGTCAGCGCTTTGGTCATGAATTCGCTGATCTCGACGTCTTCGACCGGCAATATGCGGTCGAGCGTCTCGACGATCGTCACATCAGCGCCCATGTCCGAATAGAAGCTGGCAAATTCGATGCCGATCGCGCCCGATCCGATGACGAGCAAGTCGGTTGGCATTTCGGGCGGCACCATCGCGTGGCGATAGGTCCAGATGCGCTTCCCATCAGCCTTGGCAAAGGGCAGGTCGCGCGCGCGGGCGCCGGTCGCGACGATGATGCTCTTGGCTTCAAGCTCGCGCACCGCGTCGCCGGTCATGACTGAGAGTTTACCCGGCGCCGTCAGCTTGCCGACGCCCTCAACCACGGTCACCTTGTTCTTCTTCATCAGCCCCTTGACGCCGGCATTCAGCTGCCCCGCGACTTTGCGGCTGCGCTCGGTCACTTTGGCCAAGTCGAACGACACCCCCGTCGCCGACAGCCCGTAGGCATCGGCATGCGTCATGTAGTGATAAATCTCCGACGTTCGCAGCAACGCCTTGGTCGGAATGCACCCCCAATTAAGACAAATCCCCCCCAGCCGCTCGCGCTCGACAATCGCGACTTTCAGCCCAAGCTGCGACGCACGGATGGCGGCGACATAACCGCCGGGCCCGGAACCGAGGATGATGAGGTCGTAAGTTTCAGGCATGAGATGCAAATCTTTCGCGGATAAACGTCCATAGTCTTGCTAAAATGCTGTAACCTTTACCGTCCAGCAGGGTCGTTTCCGGACCAATTCTCGACCAATCAACACAACTTTCTTCGGCTAGCGCACATCGGAAGGCTTTCCGCTGCTCGGGTGAGGCAGCTGTCTCAGGACTAATACGCTCAACAGAAGCCCAAAGATCGCCGACCTTGATCCATGTCGATGCATCTCCAACAGGCACCGGAACATTGATCGCCTCAAAAGCGTCTTGGATCACGTGATACTCGTCCCCATCGCCCCAAAGACCGAGTGTCACGAGAGCGTCCACTTTTAGGCCACCAACCCCAACGGCATCTCACACAGGTGCTTGAACGCTGCCATCAGCTTGGCCCCGTCCGACCCGTCAATCGCACGGTGGTCAAACGAACCCGTCGCGCTCATCACGGTCGCAATCGCCAACGCATCGTCGACGACATAGGGCCGCTTTTCGCCAGCGCCGATCGCCATGATCATCGCTTGCGGCGGGTTGATGACGGCTTCGAACTGCTTGATCCCGAACATGCCCATGTTCGAAAGGCTCGCGGTGCCGCCCTGATATTCTTGCGGTTGCAGCTTGCCCGCCTTTGCCTTGTCGGCGAGCGATTTCATTTCGGACGAGATTGCCGACATCGCCTTGTTCGCCGCGTCCGCCACAATCGGCGTGATGAGCCCGCCGTCGATCGACACCGCGACCGATATGTCGGCACGGCTGTATTGGATCAGTGTATCGCCCGCAAACGACACATTGCACGCGGGCACTTCGATCAGCGCGGCGGCAAGCGCCTTGATCAGCATGTCGTTGACGCTCAGCTTTATGCCGCGCGGCTCAAGCGCTGCGTTCAGTTCCCCGCGCAACTTGAGCAGCGCGTCGAGGCGGATATCGACCGTCAGATAGATGTGCGGCATCTGCTGCTTCGATTCGGTCAGACGCCGCGCAATCGTCTTGCGCATGTTCGACAGTTTGACGACTTCGTGCGGGATGTCGGTGTTGATGGGGGCCGCCACAGGTGCTGTAACCAATGCCGGTGCTGCCGCAGCCACCTTCGGTGCGGGCGCCGCACCGCCTCGAGCCGCGCCTTCAATATCGGCTTTCACAATCCGCCCGCCGGGGCCAGTGCCCGTTACAGTCGAAAGATTAACGCCCTTCTGCTCGGCGAGGCGTCTTGCAAGGGGAGAGACGGCAATGCGGTCGACCGCTGCTGTATCCAAAGATTCCGTTTGCCCTGAGCTTGTCGAAGGGCTGTCCTTCTTCGGCTCGGCTAGGGGCAAAGGGAGGGCTTCGACAGGCTCAGCCAGAACGGTTCCGGGTTTTGAGACGGGCTTAGCATCCTCCCCTTCGCCCGAAATCAACGCAATGACAGTCCCCACTTTCACCCCGTCAGTCCCCTCGGCAACAAGGATTTCCGACACGACGCCTTCATCAACAGCTTCGAATTCCATCGTCGCTTTGTCGGTTTCAATCTCGGCCAGCAGGTCACCCGATTTCACGCTGTCGCCCACCTTGACCATCCATTTGGCCAGCGTCCCTTCCTCCATTGTCGGGGAC
>JAYTAP010000003.1:0-2302 GCA_043737475.1 Sphingomonas sp. | reverse complement strand
CGAGCCAAGTGCCGCGTATGTTGGCAATTTGGACTGCGTCGAAATCTTCGACGGTGATCGCTGTCAACGGCGCGACCGCCCCTTCGGATCCTGCATTGGCGAAGACGATGTCGACGCCGCCGAAACGGTCGGCAGTGGCGGCAAACAGAGCAACGACGTCAGCTTCGATCGAAGGATCGCCGACGATAGTCGCAACCCGATCTGCACCGTTCAAGGGCGTCGCTGCTGCAGAAAGCCGCTCGTAATCGCGTCCGTGCAGCATGACGCGTGCACCTTCATCCAGGAATTTTCGTGCCGTGGCAGTCCCGATACCGCCGCTCGCGCCTGTAATGATTGCGACTTTGCCTTCCAACCTACCCATCGATCTTCTCCCGTATCGTGACCTCAGATGCCCATCCGCGCAAACGTTCGCGGTATGGATTGCTTACGGCCTCACCGACAATGGCGCCGGTAAAAACTTGTCCTGTTGCGCCGTCGATGCTGATCGTGTCTCCAACCGTGATACGCGTCGTACCCGCGTTGAAGCCGTAATCGTCGATAATGATTGGCGCACCGCAAACCGCGGCGATTCCCCATTCGCGGGCAACAAGCGCAGCGTGGCTCATCATACCGCCGGTTGCTGTCAGGATACCGACCGCGACACCCATCCCGTGGACGTCTTCCGGACTTGTTTCGGCACGCACGAGAATGACATCATGACCTTCGTCGGCGAGCGCGATGGCGTGGTCACAATCGACGGCGACGCGTCCGCTCACAAGTCCGGGTGCAACGCCGAGGCCGCAGGTAACAGCTGTATTGGCACCTGACTGCGCACAAATGTCGTTGCCCGACATGCTCCTGGGCACACGCATCAATGCCTCAGCCCGCGACAGCGCAATTTCAGGATGATCGACAAGATCGCATGCAATCCGGACGGCGGCGGCAGACGTTCGCTTGCCGACGCGCGCCTGCAATATCCAGAGCTGGCCACTTTCGATCGTGAATTCGACATCGACCATGTCGCGATAATGAAGTTCGAGGCGGTCGAGTGCCGCAAGCAGCGCTGTATATGCGCCGGGGTGCTGCCGGGCGAGCGCGGCAAGCGGTTGGGTGGCATGCGTGCCAGCCACGACAGCTTCCCCCTGCGCCTGTGGCAGCCAATCACTGGTTGCGCCTGGTGTGCCCGTCGAGGGATCACGGCTGAATACCACACCTGTTCCCGACTGCGCGTCCCGATGACCAAAAACCATTGCTTGAATAGTCACCGCGGTGCCGAGTGTGTCGGAAATGCCTTCGCGCGCACGGTAACTACGGGCTCGCGACGACTGCCAGCTTGCATAAACGGCGTTGATTGCTTCGCGCAGCGATGCGTACGGATCATCGCAAACGGCAGGGTCGCATTCGGGCAGCAGCCGTGCAAACTGTTCCCGCAGTGCCGTTCTTGTTGCGTCCACAAATGCGGGCGGGCCAAGTGCTGCGCCGTGAATGCCGGTCAGCCCCACGTTCAGGAAGGTGTCCATCATTCCCGGCATGGATACCGGCGCACCCGAACGCACGCTGACAAGCAAGGGATTAGCCGGATCGCCGAAGCGCCGACCAAGCTTTGTCCCGATATCTTCGAGTGCTGCCAAAACCTCTGCGAAAAGTGTGTCGGTCAACGCAGTCGCGGCATGTTCAGTGCCGATCGTGAAACCGGGTGGCACGGGCAAACCAAGTTTATGGGTCATCGCCCACAAACTTGCGCCCTTCCCGCCCAGGCGTGCCGCGACTTCGGCCATTGTGCCGCTATGCGGATGGTCGAAAAAAGTAATCATGCAGACGCGATCACACGCACTGTGCCAGCGCCGCCGTCGACCTCGATCAACATGCCATCAACCAAACGTTCCGTCGCGCCCGTTACGCTGACTGCGCATGGGACGCCCAGCTCACGGGCAACGATAACGGCGTGGCTGATCGCAGCCCCAACATTGACGACGATCCCTGCAGCCGACGCAAACAACGGCGTCCAGCTCGGATCGGTATGTGGTGCAATCAGGATATCGCCGGGGCCCAGATCGCCAGGCTCGGCCGCGTCGAGGACAATTCGGGCAATGCCGCGTGCAATACCTGCGCAACCCGGCTGGCCCACAAGAACGTCGCCGTCCCGAGCGACTTCGAATTGGGCAGCGTCGCGACGCGCCCAGCTAGTAATTGGCGGCACGATGGCATCGACAATGAACGGCGGCACGAGTGCTGAGAGCCGGAGGAGTTCGGCTTCGCGCTCCTTGATGATTGGTCGCGCGCTTGCGGGCTCTGCAAGCACTGCATCCCATTCGGCATTGGT
>JAYTAP010000002.1:0-14135 GCA_043737475.1 Sphingomonas sp. | reverse complement strand
GCATTTCCGTAATCTCTCCGACGCGGGTGCGGATGTAATTGCGGCAATGATCGGCGACGCGATCGACCGGAAAGCCGCGAGGGCGGGGTGGCCCAAAGGCCGCGCCGACAGCGATACGCCGCTTACCGGCTGTGTGCTCGGCATGATATTCGAAAAGACTTCAACACGCACACGCGTATCGTTCGACATGGCAATGCGACAGCTGGGCGGCACCACAATCGTGATGGACGGTGGCGCCATGCAACTCGGCCGTGGCGAGTCGGTAGCCGATACGGCGCGCGTGCTGTCGCGTTATGTGGATGCGATCCTGATACGGACGGACAGTCCGGCCAAACTTGACGAACTTTGTGCATACGCGACAGTCCCGGTCATCAACGGGCTGACCGATGCCTCGCATCCCTGCCAGGTCGTTGCCGACTTGCTGACGGCAATCGAGCGCGGCCATGCGCTGCCGGGAAGTAAATGGGCCTGGTTCGGTGACGGCAACAACGTATTGCACTCGATCATCGAAGCGGCAGGACTGATGAGGTTTTCGGTGGCGGTCAGTTGTCCCGAGGGGTTTGATCCAGACCCCGCCTGGATCGACCGGGCAAACGAGCGCCTGAGCGGTTCCAATGCAAAGGTTACGATCGAACGCGACCCGGTGCGCGCAGTTTCCGACGCCGATGTCGTGCTCACCGACACATGGATTTCAATGGGGCAGGTGCATGCCGACGCGAAGTTAGCCGCAATGGCACCCTATCAAGTAAGCGCGTCGTTGATGAATGGCGCGAAACCGTCAGCAACTTTTCTGCACTGCCTCCCGGCGCATCGCGGCGAAGAAGTGGCGACCGACGTCATCGATGGACCGCAGTCGGCGATCTGGGACGAAGCCGAAAACCGGCTCCATGCCCAGAAGTCGATCCTGCTCTGGGCTTTCGGGAAGCTTGGATGAGCGACATCGACCGCAGCCTTGGATTCACGATTCCATCACGTCATGCGCGGGGGCGCCTTGTCCGTCTGGGTCCTGTCATGGACGCAATTCTCAGCGCGCACGCCTATCCCCCGGCAATTGCGCGCCTG
Source organism: Sphingomonas sp. (assembly GCA_043737475.1). Classification (GTDB taxonomy): domain Bacteria; phylum Pseudomonadota; class Alphaproteobacteria; order Sphingomonadales; family Sphingomonadaceae; genus Sphingomonas_O. The sequence goes on along the minus strand of JAYTAP010000002.1, from coordinate 13,073 downwards.
CTTGCCGAAGCACTGGTCCTCACGGCACTTTTCGGGGCGCTCTTGAAAGACAGCACCGGCCAGATGACACTGCAGGCGCAAACCGAAGGCGGTGTTATCGATCTGTTGGTCTGCGATTACCGAGGCGGCGAATTGCGTGGCTATATAAAATTCGACGCGGATCGCTTTGCCGAAATGCCGGAACAGCCGTCGCTATTTGCCCTGTTCGGCAAGGCATATCTCGCCATCACGTTTGACCAGTCTGCTACCCAAGAGAGGTATCAGGGGATCGTTCCGCTTGATGGCGGATCAATTGCCGACGCCGCCGAAAGCTATTTCGCGCAGTCGGAGCAGATACCAAGTCTGATCCGCATCAGCGTGTCGGCAGACGGGACTGCTGGCGGTTTGTTGCTGCAGCATTTGCCGGAAGGCGAAGACGGCCGTGAACGTATCCACACGCGGCTCGATCATCCGGAATGGGAGCATGTCGCCATATTAGGCAGTACGGTTTCGGATGCCGAACTTACAGACTCATCGCTGCCGCTCGAAACGCTTGTTTGGCGTTTATTCAACGAAGAGGAGGAGGTTCGCGTCCTTGGCGGTGCAGCACTGACAAAAGGATGCCGCTGCGAATTAGCGCATATCCGTGACGTCCTGTTGCGATTCCCCGCAGAGGAACGCGCAACAATGGCCGATGAAAACGGCATCATTGGTGTCGACTGTGCCTTCTGCTCGCGTATTTTCCCTGTTCCTGCACAGAGCCTCGACCAAACAGCGACAACACACGACCTTCTTTGATCGTTAGTGTTTTGGTGATAACGCACGACGAACGGGTCGCCCCATCACTGTCGCCGAAACCTCGGCATTTGAAATAGAGATGTCGATCGATGATCCGTTTGTCTTATCAATGCGCCATAGCGATGTCGTTGCTCGCAGCAGCGCTGCCACAATCGAAGGCGGCTGACGTCGTCATGCCGGTTGCACTTGCGTCCCTGCAACCCGGACAATGGCAATTGCGCTCAACCACTGCCGGAACGCCGCCCAAGACCTTATGCCTTGGTGATCCACGCATATTGCTTCAGTTGCGCCACGGCGCGTTGTCTTGCAATCGGTTCATAATCACGAATGAAGCGAGTTATGCAGTGGTCAATTACTCCTGCGCCGGGAGCGGCAGCGGAAGAACATCCGTCCGCGTCGAAACGCCGCGCGTGATACAAATTGAATCGCAGGGCATTGCCGACAAGTCGCCTTTCGAAATTTCGTATGAAGGACGGCGCATCGGTGGCTGTCCGCTAACGAAGCAAGCTATCCCGCGCTGATCAATTGTTAAGTGGCATGATCGCGCGGGATGGTTTAGCGGCGCGCGATGCTGTTTCCCCCAAAGACAGAAAATGCTGCTGCCATCATCTTGCTTTCGGGCGGGCTCGATTCGATGGTTGCCGGTGCGCTGATGAAGGAGGCAGGCTATCGTCTTTTTGCCCTGACAATCGACTATAATCAGCGACACCGCATCGAACTGAAAGCGGCGGCACGCGTGGCAGCCATGCTCGGCGTCGAACGTCACATCGTGCTTCCGCTCGATCTGTCGCAGTTCGGCGGGTCGGCCCTGACCGATGATGCGATCGACGTTCCGAAGGCTGGAGCAACCACGGGTATTCCGGTGACTTATGTGCCAGCCCGCAATACAATTTTCCTGTCAGTCGCTTTGGGCTGGGCGGAGGCAATCGGTGCGCGCGATCTTGTGCTTGGAATCAACGCGCTCGATTATTCGGGCTATCCGGATTGCCGCCCGGCGTTCGTAAAAGCATTCGAAGCCATGGCCGGTTGTGCAACGAAGGCGGGCGACGAGGGCGATCATTTCCGTGTTCATGCGCCGCTGGTTGACATGACCAAAGCGGATATAGCCCGTGAGGCGGCCCGCCTGAAGCTGGATGTCAGCCAGAGTTGGTCTTGCTACGATCCGGCAGACGGTCGTCCCTGTGGCCAGTGCGATTCGTGCGATTTGCGGGCAAAGGGATTTGCCGAAGCCGGGCTGGCGGATGCGTTGTTGTCATGACCTATGCCGTAAAAGAGATGTTTCTGACTTTGCAGGGCGAAGGCGTCCAGGCTGGGCGGCGTGCGGTATTTATTCGCTTTGCGGGGTGCAACCTATGGTCGGGCCGCGAAGAGGATAGGGACACGGCGGTCTGTCGATTTTGCGACACGGACTTTGTTGGCGTTGATGGTGCCGGCGGCGGAAAGTTCGTCGACGCGGACGCTTTAGCCGAAGCCGCCGAGGCTTTTTGGGGACCGGACGATGCCCGACGCTATGTCGTGCTCACGGGAGGGGAGCCCATGCTACAGGTCGATACGCATCTCATTGCTGCGTTGCACGCGCGCAAATTCGAAATCGGCGCTGAAAGCAACGGGACATTGGCAGCACCAGCTGGGATCGATTGGCTGTGTATCAGCCCGAAAGCCGGGTCCGACGTGGTGCAACGCGCGGGCAATGAACTGAAACTCGTGTGGCCGCAAACCGGGTCAGACCCGATCTCGATGGTAGATTGGGACTTCGATCATTTCCTGATCCAACCGCTTGATTGCGCCGATGCCGACCAGGCACGAGGCGCCGCGATCGCGTTTGTCATGGCAAATCCGCGGTGGCGTCTTACGACCCAGACGCACAAGCAGCTCGGGCTTCGCTAACTCTGCATCCCGCATTTAGCCCTATAATTTCCTCGCTTGTCCCAACATTTGTTGTCGAAATAGGGAACGGGCACGTTGACTCGTGGGATCGCAAACCGGAACTGCTGTTCGCCCGCCACGACGAGGCTGTTACGCAGCTCGCGGAGGCGCTCGATTGCAAGAATCGTGAAGCTGCCGCGTGGCGCAAAAATTGCCGCCCGTGCGATGTTGGATCCTGTCTGACAAAAGCCGAACTGACCACGCACCGTCGAGAACCCGAGATATGTTTTCGTTCCGTAGCGATCGAGAGCGTTTTGCGCAGCCTTCGGCGCTTTGTTCACGCGCTTGAAATAAGCCGTGACCTTGGCGAAACTGGCTTCGAGTTCGGCTTTATGGTTCGTCAGCACAGTGTTATAGGCGTTTTCGGTGAGTAACGTCCGATCGAACTGACATTGCAAGGCCATCACATTGAGCCCCGAACGCATTTGCCATGCCCAGCCGGCTCGCTCTTCTTCGAGCGTTGCACCGGGTAGCGTAACGCCAACTGCTTCCCCTGGCATGACAGATGCGCCCCGGAAATCGGGTGCTTGCCAAAATATTTGGGCAGCAGCCGGTTGCGCAGCAATTGCAAAACCAAGGCCGAACAGTGCTGAACGGATAATCATGCTCGTGATCCTCGGCAAACGCTAACTCGAAGCCGTTCGCATAGGCAGTTTGACAGACGGCGAAAACCCCTTGCGGTGAAGCGAGTCACCGCAGCGACAAAATATATCAAAAAAAGGGGCCCCCCGGTCGTCCAAGAAGCCCCTTATTAGGTCGTCTAAAACAAGCAATTACATCGCGTTTGTTGCGTTGCCTGCTGTGTCCATCGCGTTCGTCGTAGTCGTTGTCATGCTGTTGGTTTCAGCCGAATTCATCGCGATCATGTTGTCCGTGGCGCCCATGGCGCCATCGGTATTCGTCATCATGTCGTTAGTGGTGCCTTCCATGGCTTCACCAGCATTCATTTCGGTAACCATCGCATTGGCGTCCGTGGCATTCGTTGTTTCGGTCTTGCCACAAGCGGCAACGGCCAAAGCGGCCGCAGCGACCATCGATACTGTTACGATCTTGCGCATAAAAATAAGCTCCCTAGGAAAACGGACCCGGATTGCTTCAGCACCGCTAAAGCCCAGACCGACTGGTGCACTACCGTTTGTTTAACACCTGCTCAAGTGGATTATGACGAATTAAGTTCCCGCAGAAATGTGGCGAATTCGGCCAACAATGCGGCATCCGCAGCGTCCATTGAGACATTTATCCCTAATTTCGAAAGACTTGTGACGCCATAATTTGAAATGCCGCATGGAACAATTCCACCAAAATGCGTCAAATCCGGGGCAATATTTATCGCAAAGCCGTGCAACGAAACCCATCGGCGAACCCGAATGCCGATCGCACCGACTTTTGCCTCCCCTTGTTCGGGGTCATCCGTCCAAATGCCAATTCTACCCTCTCCGCGCCGCCCGTCGACACCTAACCGTGCCAGTGCAGCGATTATCCAGCTTTCGACAGCGTGGACGAAACAGCGGATGTCGCGACCCCGTCTGTTCAAGTCCAGAAACAGATATACGACGCGCTGTCCCGGACCGTGATAGGTATATTGCCCACCGCGACCAGCAGAAAACACGGGAAATCGGTCATCGATTAAGTCGGCGGGAACTGCACTTGTGCCCGCTGTGTAAAGTGAAGGGTGCTCAAGCAACCACACGCATTCCCGCGCGGTGCCATCCGCAATTGCTGCAGCCCGGGCGTTCATCCACTGCAATGCCTCGGGATATGCAACTGGCTGTGCGCTGACGATCCATTCAACGTCAGTAAGGGGAACCGAAACTATAGGCATGCCGCACACCTTGCCACCGCTGGCGCAGCGCGGCTAGGGGAGGGACATGATCTCGATGAACCAAATCTGGGATGAGAGCATCGCGTTCATCCGGCACGAAGCAGCGCTGCTAGTCCCGCTCGCGCTGGCTACGCTGTACGTCGGCGATGTCATCACTAATCTTGCACAGGATTTTGCGACCCCCGCCAAGCCGAATACGGCTGCGACGATTGCGATCCTTGTCGGAACAATATGGTCTATTGTCGGCCAGCTATCGATCGTCTCGCTCGTTCTCAAGCCGGGACAAAGCGTTGGCGAAGCTTTGGCACACGGCGGAGCGCGGCTGGGGAAAGTTCTTCTCGTCGCTCTCATTCTTGGCGTCGTTGTGGCCCTTGCGCTTACGCCAATTGCCGTGATTGCGATCGCAAATGGCGCAAATCCAGCCGTCCCGGAAACATTGCAGAAACTGCCAGGCTGGCTTGGCCTCCTCATGTTCGCAGTCCTCGGCGCACTGATCTGGCTGGGGATTCGGCTTTCGCTTATAAACGCGTTGATTGTCGATCGTAATCCAGGTGTTGTCGATGCCCTGAAAGGCGGCTTTAGACTTACGCAGGGCATTGCAGCACGTCTTGCACTTGTTATCATTCTCTACGCGCTAATTTTGCTGGTGCTCGGATCGGCCGTTAAATTTGTTGCGGGCAGCTTATTTTCGCTTCTCGGAGCGGCATTGGGGTCAGCTTTCGCCGGTGCCGTCATGACAGCGCTCGTTGGGGCGATTGTAAATACCGGTCTTGCCCTCATCGCCACGGTATTTCTCGCAGTGCTTTATCGCCGGGTACGGGACACCCGATAAAACGTCAGTCCCATGACGCCATCGGCGGAAGGCTCATCAGGATTGCGTCGATGTTACCCCCGGTTTTCAACCCGAATAAAGTGCCGCGATCGTGCACGAGGTTAAACTCTGCGTAGCGCCCCCGCCATGCAAGCATGACCGCGCGGTCGGCTTCCGTAAAAGGCGCATCCATACGGCGCCGTACAATGCGAGGATAAACGTCGAGGAATGCTTCGCCGACTGCTTTGGTCAGCGCCAAGTCGTTGTCGAAGCCGTTTTCCATATGATCATAAAATATGCCCCCGACGCCGCGATGGACTTTGCGATGGGGAATGTAGAAATAATCATCCGCCCAAGCCTTGAACCGCGGGTAATCACCCGAAGGCTGGCCAACGCAAGCGCGTTCCATCGTGGCGTGAAAATCGGCCGTATCTTCCGCGATAGGAAGCGGCGGGTTGAGATCCGCGCCACCCCCAAACCAGCGTTTGGCAGTGCACAGGAACCGTGTGTTCATGTGAACCGCAGGAACTTGCGGATTTGCCATGTGTGCTACAAGACTGATCCCTGTCGCAAAAAAACTGGGGTCATCGCTGGCGCCGTGCATTGATTTGGCGAATTCAGGCCCAAAAATACCACCGACAGTCGACACGTTGACGCCGACTTTTTCAAAGACCTTGCCTTTCATCACGCCGCGGACGCCGCCGCCGCTCGCACCGCTTTCGTCGTCATCGCGGTTCCACCCAATGTAGTCGAAATCAGCGTCGCTTCCCGCATCCCGCTCGATGCCGACAAAGGCGGCACAAATGCGGTCGCGGAGCAATTCGAACCAGGCTCGCGCTTCAGCTTGTTGGTCGTCCATCGCAATCATTGCGGCAATCCCCCTGTCTGGCGCAGCGCTTCGGAGATCGCGATACCGGCAGAAACCGCCAGGTTCAACGACCGCGCGGATGCCGCCATCGGAATTCGCACGCGCGTCTCGCAAACCATTGCCACTTCTTCAGGAACCCCTGCACTTTCTTGCCCAAACATCAGCGTATCGTCAGAGAGATAACCCAAATCATATAGTGACCCCTGACCTTTCGTCGTCAACAGAATCAAACGTCCCTTAGGCTGCGCGCAAAAGCTGTTCCAGTTCGAATGGCGGACAAGGTTGACTTGATCGATGTAATCCATGCCGGCGCGTTTCAGGTGGGCGTCCGAAAAGACAAAGCCGGTCGGTTCGATAATATCGACACCAACGCCCATGCAGGCCGCAAGACGCAAGATCGCACCCACATTCCCGGCGATTTCCGGCTGAAAAAGTGCAATCCGCATCGAACATCGCGCTAATGGGTCAATGTCGCTGTCACAAGTGTCAATTCCCGCTTGCAAGCCGCTACAGAGAGAGTATTTGCAGTCGAAGTCCGCATCCCCGGACTTAGCACCGCCGGAGTCGTGTGCTTCTTGATAAGGGTTGAGAACGAATGGCCGAACAGGCGCTGGCAGGGGTGAACCCCGAAGCCACTCATACCGACGAAGGCACTGGCGTTCGTCGCCGCGATTTCTTGAATATTGCTGCTGTCAGCTTTGCCGGCGTCGGCGCGGGTGCGATTGCCATCCCGCTCGTAAATCAGATGAACCCGTCGGCTGATGTGCTCGCCGATGCTACGCTCGAAATCGACCTTTCGTCGATTGCGGAAGGGCAGGCAATCAAGGCCGTTTTTCGAAAACAGCCACTCTTTGTGCGGCATTTGACAAGCGTTGAGATTGCTGCCGCAAATAAGGTGACTGCATCGGGACTTCGCGATCCACAGTCGCTCGCGGACCGTACAAAAGCGGGCAAGACACAGTGGCTGATCACCAAGGGCGTTTGCACCCATTTGGGCTGCGTTCCGCTTGGGGCTGCCGAAGGCGAAGCCAAAGGCGAGTTCGGTGGATATTTCTGCCCGTGCCACGGCTCGCATTACGATACAGCCGGGCGCGTTCGTAAGGGCCCTGCGCCTTACAACCTTGAAGTTCCTGATTACGCATTTCGGTCTGACACGACCGTTGAAGTAGGAGTATTGGCATGAGCTTTCCTTGGGCAAAGGCTTACGAGCCAAAAGCGCCGTTGATGCGTTACCTCGACGAGAAGCTGCCGCTGCCGCGCCTCGTTTATAATGCTGTCGGTGCTGGGTATCCCGTACCGCGCAATCTCAACTATTTCTGGAATTTCGGTGTTCTCGCAGGGGCCGCACTGATGATTCAGATCGTTACCGGTATTGTGCTTGCGATGCACTTCCGCGCTGACACAAGCGTAGCGTTCGCCTCGGTCGAGCACATCATGCGCGATGTGAACGGTGGCTGGTTTCTGCGTTATGCGCACGCCAACGGCGCGTCGATGTTCTTTATTGTCGTGTATCTGCATATTTTCCGCGGGCTGTATTACGGATCCTACAAGCCACCGCGCGAAGTGATCTGGCTGCTTGGCCTTGTCATTTTCCTGTTGATGATGGCGACTGCATTTATGGGCTATGTGTTGCCGTGGGGTCAGATGAGCTTCTGGGGTGCGCAGGTCATTACGGGCTTGTTCAGTGCCATTCCGCTGGTTGGGCAGTCGCTGCAGACGCTCATTCTTGGCGGATTTGCGCCGGACAATGCGGCACTTAACCGGTTTTTCTCGCTGCACTATCTGTTGCCCTTCGTGACGCTGGGGGTGATTATTCTCCACGTTTGGGCGCTTCACATCCCGGGTTCGTCGAACCCGACAGGGGTCAGCGTTAAAGGGCCACAGGATACTGTGCCATTCCACCCCTACTATACCGCGAAAGACGGTTTCGGCCTCGGAATTTTTCTGATTGTTTTTGCTTCGCTACTGTTTTTTGCGCCAAACTTTCTGGGGCATGCCGACAATTACATCGAAGCCAATCCTATGTCGACGCCGGCACATATCGTGCCTGAGTGGTATTTCTGGCCCTTCTATGCGATCCTGCGTGCATTCACGGTCGATTTCATTCTTCCGGCCAAGCTGTGGGGCGTGATCGCAATGTTCGGGTCGATCATCCTGCTGTTCTTTTTGCCATGGCTCGATTCGTCGCCGGTGCGCTCAGGCAATTATCGGCCGTTGTTCAAAAAGTTCTTCTGGCTCGGTTTGATCCCGTGCATCATCTTGCTCTCGATATGTGGTGGTGCGCCGGCAGCGGAGCCTTATGTCATGCTCAGCCAGCTCGGGACGGCCTATTATTTCGCGCACTTTTTGATCATCTTGCCGATCATTTCCATGATCGAAAAGCCATTACCACTGCCAAGCTCGATTACCGAGGCTGTGCTAGGCAAAGGGTATAAGGTAGAAACCTACGCAGCACCGATCAGCGTTGGCCATGGCGGGCCACAACTCGCCCCGGCTGAATAAGGGAATATTGAGATGGTTCGTCTGCTCGGCCCGTTGGCGGGTATCGGTTTTGTTGCGGTAGTGCTCTGGTCATTGATGTGGGGCGTAATTGCCTACGTGTCAGAGCCGCATGTCGAAACGGCCGAACATTATGTTCGTAAGGACTTTCCGCTAAAGGAAGTATCGCTTTCATTTGAAGGGCCTGCGGGCAAGTTTGACAACCGCCAGCTTCAGCGCGGTTTCCAAGTCTACAAAGAAGTGTGTTCGGCTTGCCACAGTCTGAAATATGTTGCGTTCCGCGATCTCGAGCAGATCGGCTTCACGAAGCCCGAAGTGAAAGCGATTGCTAAGGAATGGCCACTGGAAACGCCGTCGGTCGACCCTGCAACTGGTGAGGCAACGACCCGCAAGTCACTGCCCGCCGATCGCTTTCCAAAGCCATTTGCAAATGACACCGCGGCCCGTGCGGCGAATAACAATGCGATCCCGCCCGATCAATCGTTGATCATCAAAGCGCGGAACCATGGGCCCGAATATGTATATTCGCTGCTGACCGGATATCAGGAACAGCCCGCGACACTTCTGCAGAAATATCCCGACGTGAAGACAGGTGAGGGGTTGTATTACAATCCTTACTTTCCGAATCTCAACCTTGCTATGGCACCGCCGCTAACCGACGGACAAGTCAGTTATTCAGACGGCACCAAGTCGTCAGTCGACCAAATGGCAAAGGACGTAACTGCGTTCCTGACATGGGCTGCAGAACCCAAGATGGAAAATCGCAAATTGGCAGGTTGGGCGTCGATGGCCTACCTAGTGATTTTCACCGGTCTTGCTTACGCAGCTTATAGGACGATTTGGGCCGACAAGAAAAAGCCGAAGGCCTGATCGTGACTGCGGGATGTGACGCGGGCGCGCTTAAATCGCTCGTCCGCACCATCCCCGACTTTCCGAAGCCGGGCATCGCGTTTCGTGATATCTCGACTCTGCTGGCCGATGGTGAAGGCTTTGCCGCAGCGATCAGTGCGTTAGTAGCGCTGGCTAAGCCACTCAGCCCGGATCGCATTATCGCCATCGACGCACGTGGTTTCTTGTTCGGTGCTCCAGTTGCTGTGGCATTGGGAGCCGGCGTTATCCCCGCCCGCAAGAAGGGGAAGCTTCCCGGCGCAACGCTCGGAATAAACTATGCGCTCGAATATGGGACCGACAGGCTTGAATTGCATGTCGGTGCCGTGCTGCCGGGTCACCGTGCCCTGATCGTCGACGATCTTATCGCGACGGGCGGGACAGCGCTTGCTTGCGTCAATCTTTTACGCGAAGCGGGGGCCGAAGTGGTCGGTGCCTTGTTTGCAATCGACTTGCCCGATTTAGGCGGCGCAGACCGCTTACGTGATGCGGGCGTCCCGGTTCACAGCCTCATGGAATTTACAGGCCACTAATCGGCAGCAGGCTGCCGCCGGATCAAGCCAATCGAAACCGCCGTCATAACGGCCACGTCTTCCTGATTGTATATTGTCGCACGGCTGCGGAATGATCCCATGTCCTCACGACTGCGTGACGGTCGCTTGTCGAGGATCTCGGTTTCGACGCGTAATATGTCGCCCGGATAAACAGGCTTCAGCCAGCGCAATTCATCTATCCCCGGTGATCCCAGCCCAGCCTGCTGGATTGCCGACATGTTATCGACAAGCATGCGCATCATCATGGCAGCCGTATGCCAGCCGCTCGCCGAGAGCCGCCCGAAATAGGTCTTGGCCGCTTCCTCGTCGGACAGATGGAAGGGCTGGGGATCGTATTTGGACGCAAACTCAACCACTTCCTCGCGCGTGACCTTGTAGCGGCCAAAGGCGGATTTTGTGCCGGGCTCAATATCTTCGAAGTAGAGCATCAGACGTTAAACCGGAACAGCATGATATCGCCGTCCACCACAATGTATTCCTTTCCTTCGGAGCGCCATTTGCCTGCTTCTTTCGCGCCTGCCTCGCCATTGTGCGTGACATAATCTGCGTAAGCCATGGTTTCGGCGCGGATGAAGCCTTTTTCGAAATCGGTGTGGATGACGCCCGCTGCATTCGGAGCCGTCGCGCCCCTATGGACGGTCCAGGCCCGCGCTTCTTTGGGCCCGACTGTGAAAAAGGTGATCAGGTGGAGCAACTCATATCCGGCGCGGATAACGCGCGCGAGGCCCGTTTCAGTGAGGCCAAGGTCGGACAGAAATTCGGCACGGTCTTCGGGCGGCATCGTGGCGATGTCAGCTTCGATCGCAGCGGAGACAACGACTGCCTGCGCGCCTTCGACCTTGGCTTTTTCAAAGACGCGGGCGGAGAGGGCGTTGCCGTCCGCCGCCGATGCTTCGTCGACATTGCAGACATAAAGCACGGGCTTAGCGGTGAGCAATTGGGCTTGGGCGAACAGGCGCTTTTCCTCGGGATCAGTGATGTTGGTCAGGCGGGCAGGGGAGCCCGCGCGGAGGAGTTCCAGTGCGCGACCAAGCACGTCGGCAGCGGCTTTGGCTTCCTTGTCGCCTTGCTGGCCCTTTTTGATCAAGTTTGGCACGCGCTTTTCGAGGCTTTCCAGGTCGGAAAGCATCAGCTCGGTCTCGACGGTTTCGGCGTCGTCGATAGGGTTGATCTTGCCCTCGACATGCGTCACGTCGCCGCCTTCGAAGCAGCGCAGAACATGGACGATGGCATCGACTTCGCGGATGTTGCCGAGGAACTGGTTGCCGAGCCCTTCACCGGTCGACGCGCCACGAACGAGGCCGGCGATGTCGACAAACGCCAGTTGCGTCTCGATAATCTTGGCTGATCCACCGATGCGCGCGATGTCGTCAAGCCGCGGATCGGGCACCGCGACTTGCCCGACGTTGGGCTCGATCGTGCAAAACGGATAATTCGCCGCCTGCGCCGCGGCTGTCTCGGTCAGCGCGTTGAACAGCGTAGACTTGCCGACATTAGGCAGGCCGACGATACCGCATTTGAAACCCATTATTCGCGCCCCATCCGCATCGCTACATTATTCATAAAGCGCACATCGTCGCCCTTGGCCAGCCATTCCGCCTCGGTGGCAACCGCGCCGAGCAGATGCGCGAGATCTTCCATATCCGCCTTAGCATAGTTCCCTAACACATGCCCCGTCACTTGGTCTTTGTGTCCGGGGTGGCCGATCCCGATGCGAACGCGGCGGAAGTCTTCGCCAATGTGGGCGACGGTCGAACGGATACCGTTATGCCCCGCCGCGCCGCCGCCGATGCGAACCTTGACCTTGAACGGGGCGAGATCAAGTTCGTCGTAGAACACGGTCACGTCGCCGGTCTCGAGTTTGTAAAAGCGCATGGCCTCGCCGACGCTGCGACCGCTGTCGTTCATGAAGGTCGCGGGCTTCAATAGCAGGACTTTCTCCTGTCCCACGCGCCCCTCGGCTATCAGCCCCTGGAATTTCGATTTCCAGGGGCCGAAACGATGTTCGGATGCCATGACGTCAGCCGCCATAAACCCGACATTGTGCCGGTGCACGGCATAGTCCGAGCCGGGATTGCCGAGGCCGACCCAGAGTTGCACGTGCGTTTAGGAAGCCTCAGCTTCGCCTTCAGCAGGCGCGTCGTCGCTGTCGCCTTCGCTCGACTTGAGCGCCGACGGGGCAACGATGGTGGCGATCGTGTAATCGCGGTCGTCGATCGCCGACGTCACACCGCGGGGCAAAGTGATTGCCGAAATGTGGATCGAATCACCGACGTCATAACCAGTCAAATCGACCGTGATTTCGTCGGGAATTTCAGCCGCGTCGCAAACCAGTTCGAGTTCGTGGCGCACCACGTTCAGAACTGCGCCGCGCTTGATCCCCGGTGATGCCAGTTCGTTGACGAAATGCACAGGCACGTTGACCGTAACCTTGGCATGTTCGGAAATACGCAGGAAATCGACGTGCAGCGGGCGGTCGGTCACGGGATGGAACGACACGTCCTTGGGCAGGGTGCGGACATCCTTGCCAGCGACGCCGACCATTACGACCGAATTCATGAAGTGCCCGGTGTGCAGCGCTTTCATCAGCGCCTTTTCTTCGAGGTGAACCGTCGTGGGTTCTTCGTTGTTGCCATAGATAACGGCGGGAACGCGGCCTTCACGACGCAGAGCGCGGGAGGCTCCCTTGCCTGCCCGCTCGCGCGCTTCGGCCGACAGTGTCAGCTGATCGCTCATGTTTAGTCTCCAAATTGCCCGCCACGCCTCCAGGGATGACCATGGTCCGGGGAGCGGCGCGCATAGCTAATCACGCGACGAATGGCAACTCCAGCGCGTCAGCAACTGCCTCGTGACGGATTTGGCCGTTTGCGACGTTCAAGCCTGCAGCCAGATGCGGGTCGGCTTTCATGGCGGCCTCGGCACCCAGAT
>JAYTAP010000001.1:0-37256 GCA_043737475.1 Sphingomonas sp. | reverse complement strand
TCAAGCGGTTCAGCCGCCAGAACCGCAACCAGCGATGCCCCTTTGGCGGTTGCGGCCTCTTCATCGAGATGTTCGAGCAGCAGGCCGAATTCGTCGCCCCCGATCCGCGCTACTACATCGGTCGCGCGCACTTCACGTTTCAGGATAGTGGCGACATGGATCAGCGCGGCATCCCCCGCCTGATGTCCGTGAGCATCGTTGATAGCTTTCAGCGCGTTCACATCGACGAACAGGACTGCGGCCGGCGTACCATAGCGACTAACCTGACGCGTCACACGCTCAACTTCGCGCACGAAAACGCGGCGATTGGGCAGCGGCGTCAATGTATCGCTGTCGGCAAGCCGCTCGAGTTCGTCCACGCGTCCACGCATCTCGTCGAGCGCGGCACGCAAACCCTCATTTTCGGCCAATAGCTGCGCCATTGCCGCCCGGTTCTCGGTGTCGGTTGTAAACACGTTATAGTCCTTTGACTGTTTCATACCCGAATGCGGCATGAGAACCAAATCCCCCGACTATGATATTCCCAGCACCTTCAGCAGCGCCGCATCAACGAGTCCATCGCTCATGCCGTTACGGCTCCGGAACAGGCGAATGGCACTGGCCGTGTGCTTGCCCAGATCGCCGTCAGCGGCGCCGACACTCGTGAATCCCCGCGCCATCAGCGCTCGCTGGACCGCGCGAACGGTTTCGACAGCAGGTTGCTGGGCGGGCGGGTTCGACAGCGTTCGCCGAACCTTGTCGAGCCACGCCAGCCGGTCGGGCATACCGATCGTGCCGCCGTTGATACGCCTGGTGACTTTGGTAAAATCTCCGGTGTCGCACAGCGTATTGAGGTCTTTCCAGCGCCAGAACGCGCAGGCGACATGCAAGGAATCGGCAGGCGCAAAGGCGCGTTCGGGCTTTGCTACCAAGTCGATTCCGGCGCGTGCCCCAACCTCCTTATAGCCATCCTTGCCGGTAATCTGAATATAGCCGCGCCCGCGATATCGGAAACCGTCACCGCTTTCGGGCGGACCATTGCCAAGGCGATTGGCATAGACATTGTTGCCGAGCCGCTCTGGATTACCGGCAAAGGGCAGGGCGCTGTCGAGGGTCGGAAACCGGCTCGGCCAAACCTGGATGATCCGTTGGGCGCGGTAGTTCATATTCTCTTCGATGATCGACAGGCCGCCCGATTCATGCCCGATCTGCGCCAGAAAAAAATGCAGTCGGTTAGGCAGTTGCGCGATACCGAATTCGTTGAACAGCGCAGTTGCTTGGGAAGCAAAGGACGCCAGATGTCCTGACGCTGCGCGGGGATAAAGCATTTCTAATTGTGCAAGCGTAACCATTTTGTCGCTCCTTGCAAAAGTGCAGGGGAACTCGAGGGACTCGCGACTTATGATTTACCGATAAATTACCCAGCAATTTTGCCGAGTCAACGATAAACAAAGAAAAAGGCGACCCTCCACTGGAAAATCGCCTTGTTCTTTATAGTAAAGACTATGTTTAGCGCTTCGAGAATTGGAAGCTCTTGCGCGCTTTTGCCTTGCCGTATTTCTTGCGTTCGACCGCACGGCTGTCGCGTGTCAGGAATCCTGCCGCCTTGACGGGAGCGCGCAGGACGGGTTCAAACCGCGTCAATGCCTGCGAAATGCCATGACGGACCGCGCCGGCTTGCCCTGAAAGCCCGCCGCCCTTGACCGTGCAGACCACGTCGTAGCCACCGACACGGTCGGCAACTTCGAACGCCTGGCTGATTACGAGACGCAGCGTCGGCCGCGCGAAATAAACTTCCTGATCGCGGCCATTGACCGTGATCTTGCCGTTGCCGGGCTTGATCCAGACGCGGGCAACCGCATCCTTGCGGCGTCCGGTGGCATAGGCACGGCCCTGCGCGTCGATGATGGCTTCACGAAGCGGCATCGGTTCGCGCACTGGCTCATTTGAAACTGGCGCTGCGATATGATCTTCGCTTTCGGAGACCGGTGCAGCAGGTGCATCGGCAACCACGGGCACGGGCGCGCCGGTCAGCGCGGCCAGATCGGCCAGCGACTGGCGCGTATCTGAAACGGGAGCGTCGGATGTTTCGGACATTATGCGCCCACCTTGTTCTTGCGGTTCATGCTGGCGATATCGAGAACTTGCGGGTCCTGCGCCGTGTGTGGATGCTCGCTGCCTTTGAAAATGCGCAGCGACCGCATCTGGTCACGACCAAGCGGGCCACGCGGGATCATCCGCTCGACAGCCTTTTCGAGAACGCGCTCGGGAAACTTGCCGTCCAGAATCTTGGCTGGCGTCGTTTCCTTGATGCCGCCGGGATGGCCGGTATGCTTGTAATAGATTTTGTCGGTCATCTTCTTGCCGGTAAAGCGCACTTTTTCGGCATTGATAATAATGACATTGTCACCGCAATCGACGTGCGGCGTGTAGGTCGGCTTGTGCTTTCCGCGCAGGATGTTGGCGACAATCGTGGCAACGCGGCCGACGACCAGACCATCGGCATCAACCAGATGCCATTTCTTTTCCACATCAAACAGCTTGACCGCTTTTGTGGTCTTCATGAGTGCCTTCACGGGCGCAGACCTTATAACGAAACGCGCCGCCCCGGATGCGGAGCGGCGTCGATAGCAGCGCAATGCGCAGTATGGCGTGATTCGTCAAGCATTCACGCGCCTTTCCTGACGGGTATCCCTATACCGTTCGAAAAGAAACGCCTGTCATCGCTTCCGAAACCGCCCACAGCCTTTCGGCCAAAGCCGTGTCGATGATGTGCGGCCGCACGCCTGAATAGGGCGACATCCCCTCGGCCCACATCGGCGCGATATCGCAATCCTCGCAATAAACGCCGCCTTTATCTGCCAGCATCGGCGAGGTCGCGCACCAGACGCTAGTTGCCGCGCCCTGTTCAACCGTTTTGAAGATATCGATCAGCGAACCGTCGGGCTTATACCAGCCCATCGCGACCTGCTCTTCCATCGTCAGATAGCGTTGCAGCGGCGTCTTGATGCCGCCGGGATGCAGCGAAAAGGCGCGAACCCCATGGAACGCGCCGATCCGGTCGAGATGCAACGCAAAAAGCGCGTTTGCTGATTTCGCCTGTCCGTATGCGGTCCATTTGTCGTAATCGCGCTGCTCGAAATTCACGTCGTCGAGATCGAGGCCGTTGCGGGCGTGCCCGATCGACGACACCGCGACCACGCGCGCTCGCGGCCCCGCTGCTTTCAACAAAGGCCACAACCGCGCGGTCATCTGGAAATGGCCCAAATGATTGGTAGCAAACTGGCTTTCATACCCGCGCGCGTCACGCGTCAGTGGATTGGCCATGATCGCCGCATTATTGATCAATATGTCGATTTTTGGGGTGTGTGTGGCGACTTCGGTAGCGAAAGCATCGATCGAGACCGGATCAGCCAGATCGAGTGTCAGGATCGTCACGCCATCGATACCCGCCAAGTCGGTCGCCGCTGCGTCGGGCCGTCGCGCACCCACGATCACGTGCGCACCCGCACCGACAAGTGCACGCACGGTTTCGAGGCCAAGGCCCGAATACCCGCCTGTCACGACCGCTGTCTTGCCAGTCAGGTCGATACCGGCAACGACCTCGCTGGCTGTAGATCGCATACCAAAACCGCTGCCGAGCGGCGTTTGAGCCGTCATGCTGTTCTCCGTCCGACTGAATGCGCACCCCACGCAGCGCTTGCGACGAGCAAAGCGCCAACGGCCTGATGGAGCGTCGCCAGCACGATGTTTACGCCTGAATACACAGTCGCGATGCCCAGCAGTATTTGCAATCCAAGCATCGCATGGATCGCAATTGACGCGGGCCGATCTCCCGCACGTTTCACCGCGCGTGCCAAGGCGACGAGTGCCACCAGCGTAACAACCGCCCACCAGCGGTGGATGAAATGCAGGATGAAGGGATCGTTGAACAGATTCCACAGCGGCGATGTCGTCGCATTGAGTGGCTCTGGTACCACCTGCCCGTTCATCAGCGGCCAGCTGTTGGACACTTTACCCGCATCCATGCCCGCGACGAACGCACCGAATACCAGCTGGAAACCGAGAACGGCAAACACCATACTGGTCAGCTTTGTCGGTCGTGACTGACCGCGACGCAGATCGAGCGCCGTCCAGATCAGCCCGGCAAGGATAAACAACGCCGTGCACAGATGCGCGGCAAGGCGAAAGTGACTGACATCAGTGCGCTGTGACAGGCCCGATTGGACCATCCACCAGCCAAGCACCCCCTGAAACGCGCCGAGTGCCAGCAAGCCAGTCAGCCGCCCCGCATAGCCCGCCGGGATCGCGCGGCGCAGCGCAAACCACGCAAACGGCAGCGCGAACGCAAGTCCGATGACGCGGCCAAGCAGGCGGTGGATAAATTCCCAGAAATAAATGAATTTGAATTGCGCCATCGTCATGCCGACGTTCACTTCGGCATATTCGGGGATCAGCTTGTACTTCTCGAATTCAGCGAGCCACCCCGCTTCGCTCAGCGGCGGGATGGCACCGCTGATCGGCTTCCATTCGGTGATCGACAGCCCAGATTCAGTGAGCCGCGTAATGCCGCCCACGACGACCATCAGAAAAACGAGACCAGCAACTGCGAACAGCCAGTTTGCAATCGCGCGGGGAGTGGTCGTGACGGGCAAAGCCTGCCGGAAAGTTGTCGCCATCTTCCGCCATATAAAGATCGACCCGTGGCAAATAAAGGCCGACGTCGAAAATTCAGCTTTGCAGCTGACGGCCCTCATGATCGGCTGCAGAATAGTCGTCGGCTTGCAGCGCCGCACCCGACAGCACGCTGCGCGCCTCCACGATATCGGTAATGTCCTGAATGATGCCGATGATCCGGCTTCCGCCTGCGCCGCTCGCATCGCGTTCGCCTGCTGCGCGCACGTGCCGCACATTGCCCTTGGCAGAGATAAGATCGGCCGCGAAATCGAACGGCGTGCCATAGACGATCGCATCGCTGACCGCTGCATTGACCCGCGTCTGATCATGGTCGGCATAGTAGTTGATTGCGCGCAGCACCGATTTCGATTCGATGAGATCAATTTCGTGGATTTGGTAGACTTCATCGGACCAGGTGACGTCCATCGTCTTGATGTCGATTTCCCACCGTCCGAGTTTGGCGATGCGCCCGGCCTGCGCCAAAGCGCTGTTCGCACGAAGCAGTTGTTGCGCATTGGTCGCGCGTTCGGACTCGCTTTGTTTGAGCGCGATGTCGCGTGCGCGCGCCTGGATCATGCCTTCGACGATTGCACCGAATTGGCGGAAAGCGGCGTCTTCCTCCGGAGAAAACGTGCGGACTTTACTATCGATCATCCAGAAACTGCCGACGATATGCCCTCCAGCCGTCCGGATCGGGTAACCGGCATAAAAGCGAACAAAAGGTGCGTCTGTTACCATCTTGCGGTTGTACACTCTCGGATCCGCTCGCGCGTCACTTATGATCTGGGGACTGCCCCCTTCGATGACGATATCGCACAGCGTATCGGCGCGACGTGAAATCGTTGAGACCATCCCGTGCTGGGCAACGAATATCTGCTCCGTGCGCTCGAGAAGCGAGACGGCAACCATCGGTATATTGAAGAATGTCGCGGCAAGTCCGACGATTGTTTCGCAATCCTGGACATGCCCGGCCCCGTCCAGCCCCAAGTCCCGCAGCGCGGCGAGCCGCCTGTAATCGTTATGTTGGTGATTGTTTTTCATCGGTACTTCATCGCGTAGTATTGCCGATAAACAACTGGCGCTATGGGAAAGGTCCATAACGCAGCATATTCAAAAATTTGAAGATCGAGAAACGCGTTGACTTTGCCGTTCGGTAAACTTCTTCGCAATCGCGGGGCGTAAATCAGGAACGCAAAACCCTCTGGCCCCGGGAGCGCGTTCCTGAACTACCGAAGCGGTCGGTGCACTTGTTGCCGACCGCTTTTGTGTACCCGCGCCATTACGGCTGCTGTCCTAAGGAAGCGTAAAGCATCGCAACGATTTGTGATTGGGCAGTCTCCGTTTGTTAATCATTGCCCGCCAGCCGCAGCCCCTCGCTTCGTCCCGAGCAATTCCATCACAGCAACCGTCATCGCAGTGGCCCCGGTCGTCACAGCCGCGCGGCCATCGACCTTGAAGAGCCCCGAATGGTGCCCCGCGACTGCGGGTCCGCCATTTTTTTCGGCATCGAACGCGGCTTGTG
Source organism: Sphingomonas sp. (assembly GCA_043737475.1). Lineage (GTDB taxonomy): Bacteria > Pseudomonadota > Alphaproteobacteria > Sphingomonadales > Sphingomonadaceae > Sphingomonas_O. The sequence continues at coordinate 31,078 of JAYTAP010000001.1, read as the reverse complement.
GCGTGCCTCCGACAGCGAAGTAGAAACCAGGCACTTTGGTATCGGCGGACACGAAATAGGCGAAGTCTTCGGCGCCCATGCCTTTCTGTTCCCACGGGGTCACTGACGCTGCGCCAAGCTCGCGTTTGAATGCCGCATTGATGCGCTGCGCCAGCGCACGATCGTTGATCGTCGTCGGCGTCCCAGCCGTCACTTTCACGACCGGCAACAACGCATCGGGCAGTCCATTGGCACGGCCGATCCCTTCGGCAACGCGCCGGATCGAAGCGATCAACTGCGCACGCGTCACTTCATCATTGGCGCGCACGGTGACCAGCAAATCGGCACGATCGGTGATGATGTTCGGCCGGTTGCCCGCATTGAACGCGCCGACAGTGATGACGCCGGGTGTCAGCGGACCCTTTTCGCGGCTGATAATGCCCTGCAATGCCTGCACGATCTGCGTCCCGATATAAATCGGATCCTTGCCCAACTGCGGCGACGCGCCGTGCGTCGCGATTCCGCGCACCGTGATTTCGAGCGCATCGGACGACGAATATTGAATGTCTTCGGAGCCACTGACTTTGCCCGTCGCCAGTTCGGCACCGACATGATAGGCCAGCGCGTAATCGGGTTTGGGAAAACGCGTGTAAATCCCGTCTTCGACCATCAGCTTCGCGCCGCCCAGCGCTTCTTCGGCCGGCTGCACCACGAAAACGATCGTGCCGGCCCAGCGCTGCTTCATGGCCGCTAGCCGCTTTGCCGTTGCGATCATGCCCGTGATATGCGTGTCATGACCGCAGGCGTGCATGACCGGCGAGTCCTTGCCGTCGACGCCCACCTGTCGCGCCTTCGACGCATTCACCAAACCCGATGTTTCCTCGACCGGCAGCCCGTCCATATCGGCGCGGATCATGACCGTCGGACCCGCCCCGTTTTTCATCACGCCGACAACGCCAGTGCCGCCGACTTTTTCGGTGACGACAATGCCGGGGATCGCACGCAATTCCTTGGCCATCCGCGCCGCAGTATTGAATTCGCGGAACGACAATTCGGGGTTGCGGTGGAAATAGTCATAAGTCGCAGCCAGATTGGCGTCCCAATCCGCACGGATCGCCGCCGCATAATCGGGTTCGGCCAGTGCAGGCGCTGATGCCAGCATGAACGGCACTGCAATCGCGGCAAGCAATTTGGAACGAACCATCATGAAATCCCCCTTCAAACGGTGTTTTTGGTATCAACCGAACAAGCGCCGACGCGCGCCGCACTGGTTTGTGTTTTCATGCGCATTGCCGTTTGCTTCGTGCTGCCGTCGCCGGTTATCTCAGTCGTGAACGCATAGGTTCCGGGCGAATAACTACCGATCATTGTCCGCGTCATCTTGGCCTTGCCGCGCTTGCACGACATTTTTGCAGCGATCTTGCCATTTTCCGCCGTGAAATTGTCATAGCGGCAATCGCTGATATCGTTGCCGGCCAGCAGGATGGACATCGGCTTTGCGGCTTGCGCCGGTGAAATACAATTTTCGAACGCACTGGCATCGGCCCCGTGCGCGGCCATGGCTTGATTGATGGCATCGGCTGCTTTGGGATCGCTTGTCCCTGCCGCTTCCATCCTGACGATCTCAAATTTCGTTGCCCAGTTCCCGGGTTGCAGCTTCATCACGGCAGCAAGTCGGGCTTCGATATCGGTCGGTGACTTCTCGGCAGCACCAGTGCCCGGTTTGGCACTACAAGCGATGAGAGCAAGGGGCACGAATATGATCAAGCGCTTCATGACGATCTCCACAGGCGAGTCGGGGATGCGTTGCGCCTGAGTTGGAAGGGCACCATATCGGGATGTGATGGCAATACAAATCCGAACCTCGCTCGCCGAGCCCGAAACCGACCAGAGTTTCGTGCCGCATCGCCCTGACAGGCCCCTAAAGTCCGAAGGCGGTAAAGCGTTCAAGGTCGTGTCCGATTATGAAGCGGCGGGCGACCAACCGACGGCGATCAAGGAACTTGTCGAAACCGCGCTGACCGGCGAGCGCAATCAGGTGCTGCTTGGTGTGACCGGATCGGGCAAGACCTTCACGATGGCGCGCGTGATCGAGGAATTGCAGCGGCCCGCGCTCATCCTCGCGCCCAACAAGATCCTCGCCGCGCAGCTTTACGGCGAAATGAAATCGTTCTTTCCCGACAATGCCGTCGAATATTTCGTCAGCTATTACGACTATTACCAGCCCGAAGCCTATGTCGCGCGGTCGGATACATATATCGAGAAGGAAAGCTCGACCAACGAATCGATTGACCGGATGCGCCATTCGGCCACGCGCTCGCTACTCGAACGTGACGACGTGATCATCGTGGCGTCAGTTTCCTGCCTTTATGGCATCGGCTCGGTCGAAACCTATTCGGCGATGATTTTCGATCTGAAAAAAGGCACGACAGTCGATCAGTCGGAAATCATCCGCAAGCTCGTCGCGCTGCAGTACAAGCGCAACGAAGCCTCATTCCAGCGTGGCAACTTCCGGGTGCGCGGCGACACGCTCGAGATCTTTCCTTCGCATTATGAAGACAGCGCGTGGCGGATTTCTTTTTTCGGCGACGAAATCGAAAGCATCGTCGAATTCGATCCGCTGACCGGCAAGAAAGCCGCTAGCCTCGATTACGTCCGCGTGTTCGCCAATTCGCATTATGTCACGCCTGGCCCGACGATGAAGCAGGCGATGGAAGCGATCAAATTCGAGCTGTCCGAGCGACTCAAGGAACTGGTCCTCGAGGGCAAATTGCTCGAAGCGCAGCGGCTGGAACAGCGCACCAATTTCGACCTGGAAATGATCGCGGCCACTGGTTCCTGTGCGGGGATCGAGAATTACAGCCGCTTTCTAACCGGACGCCTCCCCGGCGAACCGCCGCCGACGCTGTTCGAATATCTCCCCGAAAATGCGCTGCTGTTCGTCGACGAAAGCCATGTCACCATCGGCCAGGTCAACGGCATGTCGCGCGGCGACCACCGGCGCAAACTGACGCTCGCCGAATATGGCTTCCGACTGCCGAGCGCGATCGACAACCGGCCGTTGCGTTTCAACGAATGGGACGCGATGCGCCCGCAAACGGTCTGCGTGTCGGCGACGCCCGGCCCGTGGGAAATGGAACAGACCGGCGGTGTCTTTGCCGAACAAGTCATCCGCCCGACCGGGCTTATCGACCCGCCGGTCGAGATCAAACCGGTCGAGGATCAGGTCGACGACTGCATCAACGAGATCAAGAAAACGACCGAAGCGGGATATCGCACGCTGGTCACGACGCTGACCAAGCGGATGGCCGAGGATTTGACCGAGTATCTTCATGAGGCGGGAATCAAGGTCCGCTACATGCACTCGGATGTCGAAACGCTGGAACGCATCGAGCTGATCCGCGACCTGCGGCTCGGTGTCTACGACGTGCTGATCGGCATCAATCTGCTGCGCGAAGGATTGGACATTCCCGAATGCGGGCTGGTCTGTATTCTCGACGCTGACAAGGAAGGTTTCCTGCGCAGCGAAACCTCGCTGATCCAGACCATCGGCCGCGCCGCGCGCAACGTCGACGGGCGCGTGATCCTCTACGCCGACCGCGTGACGGGCAGCATGGAACGGGCAATGCGCGAGACCGACCGGCGGCGCGAAAAGCAGCTCGAGTATAACGCCGAACACGGCATCACGCCGCTGACCATCAAGCGCAATATTTCGGACGTCATCGGTCATCTGTCATCGCGCGATCAGGTCACGATCGAAATCGACGAAGACCGCCCGCACATGGTCGGCCACAATTTGCGCGGCTATATCGAAGACCTCGAAAAGCGGATGCGCAAAGCCGCAGGCGACCTCGAGTTCGAAACCGCCGGGCGGTTGCGCGATGAGATACGCTCGCTCGAAGCCGAGGAACTCGGGCTGCCAGGGATAGCAGTGTCCGCAGCGCCGATCATGGGACGTTCGAATGAGGGAAAGCCGGGGACGCGCAAGGACCGGTTCGGCAAGACACAGCGGAAGTGGGGGAAAAAATAAACGACCCACTGCTTCGCCGTCGCTTACCACATCAAATCTCAGTACAAAAAATACCTTGTGAGCCAAACGAATTAAACTAGAAAAACCTTATGAAAAAACTGCTCGCTTGCACTAGCTTAGTCGCACTTTACGGATGCGGAGGCGGCGGTGTCAGCAATCCACCGTTGGCGGTAAATCAACCACCCGCATTTACGTCGGCTGCGACAATAAACCGGATTGAAAATAGCGCGCTGTCGTTGACGGTTACCGCGACCGACCGCGAAAACCAGTCTTTGAGTTTCTCGATCGCAGGCGGTGCTGACGCAGCTACCTTTTCGATAAGTGCTGGTGGCGTTCTTGATTTCGCCGCTCAAAATTTTGACAACCCAACGGATGGCAACGCAGATAACATCTACCAAGTCACTCTAGCGGTCAGCGACGGCGCCCTCACAACAAATCAAGCTTTTTCAGTTATCGTCACCAACAGCCGCGAAGGAATTGCTGTTCGTCGGCTGTTTACCGGCTTCACCGATCCTGTCGCCATGGCACCAATTCCTGGCGATACGCGCTTGTTTGTCGCTGAACGCGATGGGTCGATTTGGTATTTCGATCCGGCAACGAATACCCGAAGCCTTTACGTTCGTGCGGCTCCATTCGACCCAATTGGAGGACCACAATCGCTTGGTGCAGACGGCTTGCTGGCTATCGCACCATCAGCGTCGTTCGCAACTGACGGTGACCTCTTTGTGGCGCTAAGCGATGCGCGCGGGAACATTCAAGTTCGACGTTTTATCCGCCGGATTATCGTGTCAGGGTTGCTGAATAACTCGGAAGAAGTGCTAACAATTGCTCGGGATGCGCAGGCGCCGACGACGGGTGCTTGGCTGGGCATTGGTCCTGACAATGAACTTTACCTGGCGACGGGAGACGCAGGCGGGCAAAACGATGCCAGCAATAGCGCACAAAATGACAGTTCCCGTTTCGGCAAGCTGATACGGATCCGGCGCAATCCCGATCCATTCGCAGGAGCAGCACCGCTTTATTATTTTTTTGACATTATCGCAAAAGGCATTCGCCAGCCTGCGGGCGGATTTTTCGCAGCAAACGACCTCTACATCGGTGATCGCGGCCAGACTCGCTTGGGCGAATTAAACCGAATTGCGATCACGCAGATTGGTATTAACTTTGGATGGCCATTTCGTGAAGGAAATGTCGAGAACCAGCCGGGCGCTCCACTCGGTCTGACTGACCCATTGCTTCAAGTTTCTTATGGATCAGGGTCAAAGCAAGGCAGCGGATTGGTCATCGAAGGCCTGCTCACAACATCGATCACCGAATTGCAAACGCGATTTATATTTTCCGATTTGGGCGGCTCGATATGGACTGTGCCGACATCGAGACTGACGGGCGGCACGGTATTGGGAGCATCAGATTACGAGCGACGGAATGAAGATTTTCAACCCGATGTTGGCGCAATTTCTGGCATTGTTGCCTTTGCTTCGGGACCGCTTCAGCGAAGCTATATGCTCGATCGCGACGGGGAGCTTTTCGAGATCGCGCCCGGCTGATCCGAGCTGCGACGCTTGGCTAACGAAGACTCTCCGTAAAAAAAAGGGCGGCACCATTTCCGGCACCGCCCCCTTTTTCCAATCAACGCCCCATCAGGGTGTCCGATAAATTCAGATCATTTGCTTGATCAGCTTCACGCTACGGCGACGCAGCGACATGCCGACGAGACCGAAGCCCGCGATCATCATGCCCCATGTCGTTGCTTCGGGAACGGCACTTGCCAGAGCGTTCACTTCGGCTGCGATTTGCCCCGTGTTGTCACCGTTATTGCTGTCCCAATAGAACAGTTCGAGCGTACCCGCGCTTGCAGCCACCCCGGCAAAGCTCGAACCCACGAGGAAATAGCTCGTGTTGATCCGACCGACCATGGCGCCGAACGGTGCCGTGAAACCGCTTTGGGTATAGCTGCCGAAGCTTTCACCGATCTTGGTGCCGACGGCTTGACCCGAATCATCAGCGGCTGTCGCAAATCGATCGGCAACCAGACCGTTTGCATCGGAGAAACGCGGCAGTGCCCCGGCCGACCAGAGATCGTTGGAATTGCTGGTGACCGTGAAGGCCTGTCCGGCAGTCAGCGAAATCGTGCTGAGCGCAGTGCCGCCTGACGAGCTATTGGCAAGCGCCTGGACAATGAACGTCGCGGCGGAAGCGGGGATCGGTGCCATCACGGCGGCGCCAAGTGCGAATGCGGTAAACTTTTTCATAAAGATACTCCTGAACGAAGAGATATTGTCGCTCCCCACAACGGCGCTTAACAGAAAATGATCCATGCTGCACTGCACAAAGGTAACCGTTCGTCCCGTTTTGGGTCAATCCTCGCGGATCAGGCTCGTCGTTTTCGTTTCGGGCAATAGCCAGTAGGCGACGACAGTCATTGCGACCATGACCGCGACATACCAGAAAAAGCCGCTCTCGTTTCCCGAACTTTTGAACCACAGCGCGACATATTCGGTGGTGCCCGCGAGCAATGTGTTGCCCACCGCATAGGGAAAAGCCACCCCGAGCGCTCGGACGTGCGCCGGAAAAAGCTCGGCCTTAACCATTGCGTTGTTGGCCGTGTAGCCGCCGTGCAGCGTGATCGGGATCAGGATCAGGGCGAGCGCTGCGTAAGGCGACGTCGTCGTGCCCAACAGTGTGTATACCGGCACTGCGACCAGCGACACGCCGATGCCCGCAATAAACAGCAACGGTTTGCGCCCGAACCGGTCCGCCAGCATGCCCGCAATCGGCTGCAGGAAAAAGGACCAGACAAGCGCTGCTGCAATGATCAGTGTCGCCGTTCGCTTGTCGAAACCCGCACTATTGATCAGATATTTGAGCATATATGTGGTGAAGGCGTAGGACGCGAGGCCACCGCCGCCTGACATCATGGCTACCAATATACACGACCGCCGGTGATCGCGCCACAGGATGCGCAGCGACGAATGCTCACGGCTCTGGTCGATACCCGCAAAAGATTTGGTCTCGGTCATCGTCCGGCGCAGCAGGAAAACCAGCACGGCTAAGATCGCACCGATAACAAACGGAATGCGCCAGCCCCAGTCGCCAAGCTGTGCCTCGCTCAGCGTTGCCTGCAGGATGAGCGCGGTGATAATGGCAAGCAATTGCCCGCCGCTCAGCGTCGCATATTGAAAGCTTGACCAGAAACCGCGCCGGTTGGCCGGGGCCATTTCGGAAAGATAGGTGGCGCTCGACCCATATTCGCCGCCGACCGACAGCCCCTGGATCATCCGCGCGACGACAAGAATCACCGGTGCCGCAACGCCGACCTGTGCGTAAGTCGGTGCAAACGCGATCATCAGCGATCCCACCGCCATCATGATCACCGACAGCGTCAACCCGGCTTTGCGCCCGTGTTTGTCGCCGTAAATGCCCATGATCCATGCGCCGATCGGCCGCATCAGGAAGCCCGCGGCAAAGATCGCCGCCGTATTCAACAGCTGCGCGGTCGCATCGCCTTTCGGGAAGAAGACGGGCGCGAAGTAGATAGCGAATGTGGCATAAGCGAACCAGTCATACCATTCGACAAGATTGCCTGCCGAGCCGGCAACGATCGATTTCAGACGCTTTGTGTCGATGCTCATCTGTGCGGCTTATGCGACAAATGGCTTTGCTGCCAACCCGCCGATGGCTTAGACCAGCGACATGCGTGCAGTTCGTTTATTTGTTATCGCGCCGGTCGCGCTTGTGGCTTGTGTACAGCCGCGTGCCCCCGCACCGATGCCCAGCCGGTCGCCGCCGGTTGCGCGGCCCGCATTGCCGCCGCTACCTGCGCCAGCGGTTGACTGGGCAGACCGCACGCCTGCCGCCGGGGCTTGGAGCTACACGCGCGACGGACGCGGCAGCATCGCGCGCTTTGGCCCGGCCAGCAGCGACGCGCTGTTCACAATCCGTTGCGAAGCGACGGGCGCTCGCATCTTCGTATCGCGCGTCGGCAGCGCCGCTGGACGCATGACATTGCGCTCAACCAACGGTGCCAAGGCTTATGATGCCTTGCCGACAGGCAGCAAGCCGTCGCATGTCGCTGCCGAAATCGGCGCGCGTGATAGCCAACTGGACAGCATGGCGTTCAGTCGAGGACGTATCCTGATCGCGCTTTCGGGAGCGCCCGATCTCATCCTGCCGATCTGGCCCGAATTCACCCGCGTTGTGGAGGATTGCCGCGGCTAATCCATTTCGAACCGCACGGTCATCGTCCGCCATTCCGCAAACGGCGCGCCGTCGCGTGTGGCGGGCGCAAATTTCCAATATTTCATGCCCCAGTTGCGCGTCGCTGCAAAGAAGGCTTCCTGATCGACCTTGACGGCTTCGATGCGCAACGGGCGACCATCGACCCCGACAAGGACGCGCACGGTGACAGCACCTTCGATATTCAATCGCTGCATGCCCGGCGGATAAGGCGGCTGCGCATTGCGGCCGACAAAGCGTGGCGCGACGATCACGGGATCGACGGGCGGGTCGATCTCGATTGCGGCCATTCCCCCGCCAAGCGCATCACCCGAGCCCGTGCCTTCGAACGGTTGGGTGCTTTCCGTCGGTGCCGGGCCATTTTCGGCAGGCTTGCTTTCGACGCGTCGTTCGATCCGGTCCACAGCCAGCGGCGTTTTGGCTTTGGTTTTTGGCGCAGGATCGCTCACCGGCTCGGGCGGAACGATCGACCGGGGGACATTGTAGCCCTCGAGCGGCTTGGTAAATGTCTGCACCACCGTTGGCGCAATCATCATCAGTCCGCCGATCCCGGCCACATAAACCGCAACGACTGCAACGATTGCGCCCGGGCGGCGCGGCTTGGCATCAAGAAAACCGGTGGACATCACAACACCTCCTGTATGGCGGCGTCACGGCAGCACCGCTCTGATGCAAGATGTTACAACATTACATCTTATTGTAAAGAGCCAGAAGCTGCGCGGAATTTGGCGGTTTTACGCGGATGCCGATCATGCCGCAGTAATCAATCTGTGACCGAAAAATAAAAGTTGCACAAACCCTTGATCACGAGTCGCGAATGAATCATGTATAGGTCGTGCCTACGCAGGGCACGTTGTTTTCAACTAGCGAAAGGAGGTGATCCGATGTCTCATGGTTCAGCAAGTGGCACGGGTAATTTCGTTCGGGAGCTTCGCGGCTAAGACAAATCCTTGGTCGCCCATGGTCTCCCGGGCTCGAGATACGTCTCCGGCCGCTGACCATGTTAGGGGTTGCCGATCCGAAAGGGTCGGCAACCTTTTTCATTTGGGGGGTGGGCGGACTGTCCGCCATTTGGTCAAAAAAGCTCAAAAAGCGGACGTAGTTTGCGGTGTCCGCAACATAAGCTACCAATTTCGCAAAGTTAGATCACTTACCGAGATCGCTCCCGCCCCCGTTCAGCATCGCTGCTTGCCTCGACTGCGGCTGAAAACATTCTCCAACTACCTCGCTGCTTAGGAATGTAGCGCTGGATGACCAAATGCTCGAGATCTTCATCTGAACTCAAAGGACCGGGCTTGCCTTGTCTGGCCGCATCAGTCAGCCCCCGTGACCTCGCAACAATCCGAGCTTCCATCTTCGGTGTCATTTTGGGTGAAGGAGGTTTTGGCTCTCTCCACCCCGGCCTCCGAATATCCCAAAGGCTCGCTACAATACCGTCGTGTTTCACTGGCGGCATGCTCGCCAAGGAGAAAATACCTTTTTCCTTTTCTTCATAAGGTAGCGCGGCGAAGTGCGCATTTAGCGTCGCGAGGTCTGCCTTCAGGTCGGGGCCCCAAACAAAACGCTGCTTTTCGTCCATGTGAAGGGGCGCGGTCGTTCTGTGCAATTTGTCGCCGGACACGAAAAAATCCGCGAACGGTAAGTAATACAAACAGCTGATATCAACCTTGTTGCTCGGCCGCTGATCCGAGATAAGTCCATTCGATAGACAGAGTTCGAAAAATAGGTCGACTTCAAGGCAATGTGCAGCGAACGGGGCATACTGTCGCAGAGGGAGTGAACCCGCCGCCTTCCAATTCCTGACAACGTCGTTGAGAGAGAATGGTGGCATGCCCAACAAATCGTGGGCGATCCGGAGTGATCGATAATTCTGACCACCCGCGCCAACAACGCGTCGTGCCAAACTGCGGGCTGCTTCATGGGTCTTCGGTCGATCCTCCTTCCGAAGCATCGCCCTCCAAGCTTGGGTAATCGCCGGAAGGTCAATGTTTGCAAGATCGGCTCGCCACTGTTGTGCAAAATCTCGCTCCACGTCTAGGAAACGCCCCTGTTGCCAGCGATCAAAGGCCTCTTGCTCCGGTGACTTTTGAAACACCAAACCCGCTTTACCCTCGACCCTGACCGGAATGCCGCCAGCGACTGCTGGCCGATGATCGAACTCCTGACGCTTTCCCAGCAAGTCTTTGAAAATCACTTCCTGATGATAGGTGTTCACATAGCTATGTGCCACGGGCGTCCGCTTGGCCAGCCCCCCGACTAACTGCTCTGCCGTTTGACCGTTAGAAGTTTCCTTGGTGAGATCTGCCATTGTTTCAACGAAGAACAGGGGCGTCACAACGCAACTGAACATTTGGTCGAGAATGACAGACTCATCAATCGACAGACTTTGAAGAAACGATTTATCAAATATGAGCATTGGACCCACAGACTAGACTTCCTCGAAGGTATTCGTGATCTGAACTGCTATCTGCGAGCACCGCGCTGGCGAAGCAACCGTAAAGCAAGATCGGTCAAGATCAGCGTTGTCTGATAGAGGATTGCATCTGCTTATAGGCGCGTTTGGTAATACAGCGGGCGACCGCAAAGTCGTCGGACCTCGTCCCTTTCCTACACTCAAAGTTCCTGTTATGTTCCTATATGCAGTTTGTCCGTCCCTTCCATTCGCCCGGTCAATCTGTCAATCATCCGTCGCATTTGCCGGGCCGCGCGCGAGATGGGCGCTTCAAGCAATTCACTCCCAGCCAGCGCGCGATTCCTTGGACTAACTTTTGACTAACTTTTGGCGAAAAACTGGCTTGCCCCCGCCCCCTTTTGCTATTCCCGCCCCTTATCCCTATATAGACCATGCTGAACGTCGCCTGCGACGGATACGGGTGCGCTTTGTGCCCCTTTGTCCCACACTTGCTTCACGACGCCGGGATGGACCGCGTTGGCCCATGCCCGTCCAAACTGGGCAAAGGATACCCAATATGATTACCGGAACAGTCAAATTTTTCAATGCCGACAAGGGTTATGGCTTCATCGCGCCTGAAGGCGGCGGTGGCGATGCGTTCGTCCACATTTCGGCCGTGGAGCGCGCAGGCCTCCGCACGCTCGATAAGGACCAACGCGTCACATACGAACTGGAAACCGACAAGCGCGGCAAGACCTCGGCTGTCAACATCCAGGCTGCCTAAATGATACCGCCGGGCGGGTTCGCTCGCCCGGCAACTTCCTATGACATGAAAGCCCGCACTCTATGTCGACACTTGAATTCTACCGCGGACAAATGATCAAGGCGCAGGCCGAAGCCGATGCCGCCGTTCTCGACAATGTTCGTGACCGTTGTTTGCGTGCCAAAGCCGCATGGGCCGACATGGCCGACCGGATCGAACGAACCGATGCCATGCGCGCCGGTCGTGCCGCAAGCACGGTCGCTGCCTGAGCATAAAAAAAGCCGCCCGATTGCGCGGACGACCTTTTATCAGCTCGAAGTGATTTAACGGCCGCCGGTCATGCCGCCGTTGTCGACACCATCGTCATCTATTTCGGATCCGAGATCGTCTTCTTCGTCCTCGTCGAGGTCCATCATGTCCGAACCAGCGCCCGAACCCATGGCATCGCTTGCCATGCCATTGTCGTCGTTCGGCATTCCCTGATTTTGCTGGTTCTGACTGGCATCGCCGGCCGCACTGCCAGTGGCGCTATCGTCTGCATCCGCACCCGAAAGCCCGTATGACCGACCGAGTGCGCTTGATTGCCCATCTTGCGTCTGCTGCTTATTGGAATGGTCGCTGTTCGACGAATCTGTCACGATAATTTCTCCTATTGTGCTGCCCGCCGCAAGGAAGAACTGTGACCGTGTCAGCCGGTTCCGCCTTTGTCAGACCGCATCCGTCAATTTTTCGACGACGCGTTCGTGAACGACCGACCAGCCGAGTTCGGGATAGGATATTCGCATGTCGGCCCTCCCGCGCGCGCTTGGCACCACCGCCAGACGGCGGTTTACTTTCGACCGATGGTGCATGCGCGCGGTGTTTTCCTGACCGACATAACAACCCTTGGTGAAGCTCACGCCGTTTAGTTCGCGCGCGTTGCATTCGAGCCACAGCGTCGTGCCGTCGCCGATCTCGCCGCGCCCCTCAACAACGCCAAGCGAAAGCCGGTGCGCATGCCAGCCATCTACGGGGTCGGTCGCCGGCCCGAGCCACCGCTGCCCGAGCGCAGCTCTCCGCGGATCCGCCACACCTTCCCCACCGTCAGGCGACCAGTGCACGGCAAGGTCGCTTCGTTCGATCGTGATGGCGCGGCGCAACCGATACAGCGACAAGCGCCGGACCAGCGCGTCGGCCTGCGCTGCCTCGCAATCGATCAGCAGGTCGTCGGCGTCGGACCATACGATAAAGTCGAATAATGCTTTGCCCTGCGGTGTCAGCAGCCCAGCCCATACGGGCAAATCGCCCGATACGTCGTTCGTCACCAGCCCTTGTAGAAAGCCGCGGACATCGTCGCCCGAAAGCCGGATGACGGCGCGATCGACAAGGGTGGTTTTGGGCATGACCCCAAGCTAGGGATGCGTGACCGTGAAAGGAAGCCATGACGAACAGCTTAACGATCCGCCGCCCCGACGATTGGCATGTCCATTTGCGCGATGGCGAGATGCTGAAAGCGGTTGCGCCCTATACAGCGCGGCAGTTTGCGCGGGCGATCGTGATGCCCAACCTGTCGCCGCCGGTGACGAGCGTCGAAGCAGCGGCTGCCTATCGCGACCGGATCATCGCTGCGGCACCCGGCCTCACACCGCTGATGGTCGCCTATCTGACCGACCATGCCGACCCTGCCGAACTCACGCGCGGGCACAGCGAAGGCGTGTTCACCGCTGCCAAGCTTTATCCCGCGCACGCAACCACCGGATCGGCACACGGGGTCAGCGACGTGGCGACCCTGTATCCCGCGCTGGAGGCAATGCAGCGGATCGGCATGCCATTGCTTGTCCACGGCGAAGTAACCGACCGGCACGTGGACATTTTCGACCGGGAGGCAGTGTTCATCGAACGCACGCTGGCTGGGCTCGTCCGCGATTTTCCCGCGCTCAAGATCGTTTTCGAACATATTACTACAGCCGATGCAGTCGCTTTTGTAAACGCCTGCGGCCAGAATGTCGCCGCCACGATTACGCCGCAGCATCTGATGCTCAATCGCAATGCCATGTTCGACGGCGGCATCCGCCCGCATGCCTATTGCTTGCCCGTCATCAAGCGCGAGGCCCACCGGCTAGCCTTGCGCGCCGCCGCGACGTCGGGCTTGGCGAACTATTTCCTCGGCACCGACAGCGCGCCGCACGTCATTGCGACGAAGGAAACCGCGTGCGGCTGCGCGGGGATTTTCAATGCGCCGCATGCGCTTGAAAGCTATGCCACAGTGTTCGACGAGGAAAATGCCTTGGATAAGTTTGAGGCTTTCGCGTCCGAACACGGCCCGCGTTTTTATGGGTTACCACTGAATGAGGGGACGGTGACACTGGAGCGGGGTGATACTGTTGTACCTGCGATGGTCGATGGCGTCGTGCCGTTTCACGCAGGTGAAACCTTGAAGTGGCGCATGATCTAAGTCGGCCATGGGCAAAGCCCATGTCGTCGGTCGGCGCTGGATGCACCGCCGGCCGGGCTTGCGCGAGATAGGCGCGAGACGCGCCTTTCCGCACTTCGCCTAAAAAGGCAGCCACTCGCTCTTTTCGCTGAACTTCATGTAACCGATGTTCGCGCCGAGGCGCATGCCGACGCCAAGGCGGATCGGAATCAGGACGACATCGCCGCGCCGCAGATAAGTTGCCGAAAAGCCGCCGACGAAATATGCGCGCCCCTCGACTTGCGGAAAGCGTTTGTAGAGATCCTGACTGTCATAAAGATTATAGGCGAGCGTGAAAACCTTGGTTGCGTCGCCGCCAACATCGAACCCGATCGACGGCCCCGTCCAGTAAACGGGGCGCTGTCCCTCAATCTTGTGCTGCATCGTGCCAGAGCCGTAGCGCAGGCCTACGACAAAGGCGCCCGAGGCTTCGCGGCCGGCAATATAGGCGTTCGGCTCGCCTTGATCTTTCAGAATGTTCTCGACGATACCTGCAAGGCCAGCAGCACCTTTGCCAAACACCCCTTCGGCCGCACCGATCAGATCGTCTTTCTTATAGGTTGGCGCGGCCTGCGTCGCGATCGGGCTGGTCGCTGCATCGCTTGTGTTCGAAGGCGCGGAAGCCGTCGTATCGGGAGACGAGGTCACGGGTGGCGGTACGGGAGTCGATGGTTGCTGCGATGTTGCATAGCCGCGCTCGCCGGGCAGTGGCGCAACATCGGACTGAGCCGCCGCTTCGTTGGGATCGACGTCACGAATCTGAGCGACGCCGGGTGCTGCTGCGATGGCCAAAAAAGCGGCGAAAATCATTTTGCGCATGTCAGCCCACCTTTTGAAACGAACGATTCGTCGCAGCCTATGCGCGCCCGAGCTGTCCGTGCAATGAACCGCGCGGTGACTCGAGTCGATTTCGCGCCGGACCGTATTATTCGGCTTGCCGGTTGAACCGCTGAACCGCGGTCGCTATAGCGCTTGCTTCGCCGCCGGGTCCGGAGACGTGGGTGAGTGGCTGAAACCAACGGTTTGCTAAACCGTCGTGGCGAGTAATCGCCACCGCGAGTTCGAATCTCGCCGTCTCCGCCAGCTTTTGATGAGGCTTTCCCCTGCACGGCTGGATCATTCTCGACAAGCCGCTGGGCATGGGTTCGACGCAAGGCGTCGGTGCCGTCAAGCGCGGGCTGCGCGAGGGCGGCTATCCACGCGTCAAGGTCGGCCATGGCGGGACGCTCGATCCGCTCGCGACCGGGGTGTTGCCGATTGCGATTGGCGAGGCCACCAAGCTCGCGGGGCGGATGCTTGATAGCGACAAGGTGTATGAGTTCACGATTGGCTTCGGGGCGGAGACCGACACGCTTGATCTTGAAGGCAAAGTGATCGCGGAAAGCGACGTGCGCCCGACGCTGGCGCAAGTCGACGCCGTGTTGCCGCTGTTTACCGGGCCAATCGATCAGGTTCCGCCCGCCTATTCGGCACTGAAAATCGATGGCGTGCGGGCTTATGATCTGGCGCGGGCTGGGCAAGAGTTCGTGCTGGCGACGCGTCGGGTGACGATCTACTCTCTCCGTCATCCCAGCGAAAGCTGGGATCTCGTGCAGAATGAATGCACTCAACCCGAGAGGGATCCCAGCCTGCGCTGGGATGACGAGGTATGGGAAATCACACTCACCGCCCACGTATCAAAAGGGACATACATCCGCAGCCTTGCCCGCGACATTGCGCGCGCGCTTGGCACGGTCGGCCACGTAACCATGCTGCGCCGCACCAAGGCGGGGCCGTTTACGCTTGAAAACGCGATTTCGCTGGACTTCCTCTTCGAAAAGTCTAACGCGCAGCGCCTAGAAGACACATGCCTGCCCATGACGGCGGGGCTGGACGACATCCCGGCTCTACCCGTCACCCCCGATCAGGCAGGGCTGCTCCGACAGGGGCGGGTCTTGATCGGGATTGCCGCAAACGACGGTCTGAAATTGGCGAAAGACGGGCAAACACCGGTCGCGCTGGTCGAAGCCATCGCCGGAGAAATCCGGGTCGTGCGCGGTTTCAATCTGTAACGAGATGTTGTGAAAGACCATTATGACGATTACTGCTGAACGTAAAACCGAAGTCATTGCCGAATATGCTCAGGGCGCAAACGATACCGGATCGCCCGAAGTGCAAGTCGCGATCATCACGACGCGGATTCTTAATCTCACCGAGCATTTCAAGACGCACAAGAAGGACAATCACTCGCGTCGCGGCTTGCTCATGCTGGTCAACAAGCGTCGCACGCTGCTCGATTATCTGAAGCGCGAAGACGTCGGCCGCTACACCGATCTCATTTCGAAGCTCGGGCTTCGCAAGTAATTAACCCGTCACCCCCGCGAAGGCGGGGGCCCAACTCCCAATGTCGAAATTCTGGAGTTGGATTCCCGCCTTCGCGGGAATGACGAAAATGGGGTAAGTTTCCCCAAACATTCTGTCCCGCAATTCAGCGGGGCGCACTAGGGCCATTTGCGCCCGCACCGCTCGCAGACCGGATGTCTGCCTTATTGGCCCCCGCAGCATGTGGCTCGCGGGTCTGAAGGAAAAATAATGTTCAACATGAAAACAGTCGAAATCGAGTGGGGCGGACAAACCCTCAAGCTCGAAACGGGCCGCGTTGCCCGACAGGCCGACGGTGCCGTGATGGCAACGCTTGGCGAAACCGTGGTGCTTTGCGCCGTGACCGCTGCCCGTTCGGTGAAGGAAGGACAGGACTTCTTCCCGCTGACCGTCCATTATCAGGAAAAATATTCATCCGCTGGCCGCATCCCCGGTGGTTTCTTCAAGCGCGAACGCGGCGCGACCGAAAAGGAAACGCTGGTTTCGCGCCTGATCGACCGGCCGATCCGCCCGCTGTTCCCTGAAGGTTTCTACAATGAAATCAACGTGATATGCCAGGTCATGAGCTATGATGGCGTGAACGAGCCCGACGTGCTTGCGATGGTTGCTGCTTCCGCGGCGCTAACGCTAAGCGGCGTCCCCTTCATGGGTCCGATTGCCGCGGCACGCGTCGGCTATGTCGAAGGCGAATATATCCTGAACCCGACGGATGAGCAGGTTGCCGCTGGTGACCTCGACCTCGTCGTCGCGGGCACGCATGACGCGGTGATGATGGTCGAATCCGAAGCCAAGGAGCTCTCGGAAGATGTCATGCTCGGCGCGGTCATGTTCGCGCATCGCGGCATTCAGACCGTCATCAAGGCGATCATCGATCTTGCCGAACAAGCCGCCAAGGAGCCTTGGGCAATGGCCCCGCAGGCCGACCTGTCGGCGGCCAAGCAGAAGCTTCGCGACCTGATCGGTGCCGACATCGCGGCCGCCTACAAGCTGACCGACAAGTCCGAGCGTTCGAACGCGCTCAACACATTGCGCGCCAAGGCGAAGGCTGCATTCGCCGACGCCACCGCGCAGGACCAGATGGCCGCGAACAAGCTCGTAAAGAAGCTCGAAGCCGAAATCGTCCGTGGCGCGATCCTGAAGGACGGACAGCGCATCGATGGTCGCACCACGACGCAAATCCGCCCGATCGACGCGATGGTCGGCTTCCTGCCGCGCACGCACGGGTCGGCGCTGTTCACGCGCGGCGAAACGCAGTCGATCTGCACAACGACACTCGGCACCAAAGACGCCGAACAGATGATCGACGGTCTGAACGGCCTCAGCTATTCGAATTTCATGCTGCATTATAACTTCCCGCCCTATTCGGTCGGTGAAGTCGGGCGTTTCGGTGCCCCGGGTCGTCGCGAAGTCGGCCACGGTAAGCTCGCCTGGCGCGCGCTGCATCCGGTGCTGCCATCGAAGGAAGATTTTCCTTATACAATTCGCGTTCTCAGCGACATCACCGAGAGCAACGGCTCCTCGTCGATGGCCACTGTCTGCGGCGGTTCGCTGTCGATGATGGATGCAGGCGTTCCTTTGAAGCGCCCGGTTTCGGGCATCGCCATGGGTCTGATCCTCGAAGGCAAGGACTTTGCGGTCATCAGTGACATCCTCGGCGACGAAGATCACTTGGGCGACATGGACTTCAAGGTTGCGGGCACATCCGAAGGCATCACGACGATGCAGATGGACATCAAGATCGCCGGTATTACCGAAGAGATCATGAAGCAGGCACTGAAGCAGGCTGCCGAAGGTCGCACGCATATTTTGGGTGAGATGGCCAAGGCACTCGACAACACCCGCACTGAACTGTCGGCTTATGCGCCGCGCATCGAGACGATGCAGATCGACAAGGCCAAGATCCGCGACATCATCGGCACGGGCGGCAAGGTCATCCGCGAAATCGTGGCAACAACGGGTGCAAAGGTCGATATCGATGACGAAGGTCTGATCAAGATTTCGTCGTCCGACCCCGCGCAGATCGAAGCCGCACGCAAGTGGATTTCGGGCATCGTCGAGGAAGCCGAAGTCGGCAAAGTCTATGATGGCAAAGTCGTCAACATGGTCGATTTCGGCGCGTTCGTGAACTTCATGGGCGGCAAGGACGGACTCGTCCATGTTTCGGAAATCCGCAATGAGCGGACCGAAAAAGTCACCGACGTGCTGAGCGAAGGACAGGCCGTAAAGGTCAAGGTTCTCGAAATCGACCCGCGCGGGAAGGTCCGCCTGTCGATGCGCGTCGTCGATCAGGAAACCGGTGCCGAGTTGGAAGATACCCGCCCGCCACGTGAAGAACGTCCGCGCGGCGATCGTCCGGATCGTGGTCCCCGTCGTGACGGCGAAGGTCGTGGTGATCGTGGTCCGCGCCGTGACGGCGGCGGCGGCGGTGGTGATCGCGGCCCACGTCGCGATGGTGGCGGAGATCGCCCACCGCGCGGTGACGGTGGCGGTTACGGCGGCGGTCGTGCGGCAAAGACTGACAATGATGACGGCCCCGCCCCCGAATTCGCCCCCGCCTTCCTCACGGGCGACCGCGACTAGACATTACCGGTTTTGCAAAGGACCGCAGAAACGGGGCTGCCGAAAGGTGGCCCCTTTTTTGTTGGGCAATCGCTGGCATATTCGCGGTCATGAAAATCCGATTCGCTGTTTTAGCTTTACTCGCCCTCACTGCCGCCGCTCCGGCAAAGCGCGCGAAGCCCGTCCCACCCGCGCCCCTGCCCGACATCGTCCGCGTCGCCATGGTGACCGACCTCGGCACGATGACGATGGACATCGACGTCAAACGCGCACCGATTACGGCAACGAACTTCATCCGCTATGTTGATCAGAAGCGCTTTGACGGCACGACATTCTACCGTGTCATGCGGCTGGAATGGGGCACGCCACCCAATGGCATCATTCAGGGCGGGCCGCGGGGTGACCCCAAGCGCGTGTTGAAACCGATCCCGCATGAGCCAACCACGACCACGGGCATCCTTCACAAGGCAGGCACGATGTCGATGGCGCGGCTTGCGCCTGGCACGGCAACGGGCGACTTTACGATCATGCTTTCGGACCAGCCGTATTTCGATGCTGACCCGACACGCGAAGATCCGGACAGCCGCGACGGCTATGCAGCCTTTGGGCAAGTCGTGGAGGGCATGGACGTTGCACGCAAAATCTATGAGGTGCCCCTTTCGCCGACTCTGGGCGAGAGCATATTGAAGGGCCAGATGATCGAAAAGCCCGTTCGCATCATCAGCGCGCGGCGCGTGAAAATACAGCCCTGAACCCGCCTTGCGCCCTTCGAACAGATGTGGAACAGCACACCGATGCTAACTCATATTTCGGTTCGTGGCGCGCGCGAGCATAATCTCAAGGACATAAGCCTCGATATCCCGCGCGAAACGCTGACGGTGATCACCGGACTGTCGGGATCGGGCAAATCCAGCCTCGCGTTCGACACAATTTATGCCGAAGGGCAGCGGCGCTACGTTGAATCGCTGAGTGCCTATGCGCGGCAGTTTCTCGAACTGATGCAAAAGCCCGATGTCGATCACATCGAAGGGCTGAGCCCCGCCATCAGTATCGAGCAGAAAACGACATCGCGTAATCCGCGCTCGACCGTGGCGACTGTAACCGAAATTTATGATTACATGCGCTTGCTGTGGGCGCGTGTCGGTGTCCCCTATTCGCCCGCGACGGGCTTGCCGATCAGCGCGCAGCAAGTCAGCCAGATGGTCGACCGCGTCATGGCGTTGCCCGAGGGCACGCGGCTCTTTCTACTCGCGCCGGTCGTCCGCGGTCGCAAGGGCGAGTATCGCAAGGAACTGCTCGAATGGCAGAAAGCGGGCTACACCCGCGTGCGCATCGACGGCGTGTTTTACGAGATCGATGAAGCGCCGGCGCTCGACAAGAAATACAAGCATGATCTTGAAGTCGTGATCGACCGTATCGTCGTGCGCGAAGGGATCGAGTCGCGACTGGCCGACAGTTTCGAGCAAGCGCTGAAGCTCGCCGACGGGCTGGCCTATGTCGATCCGGCGGACCCTGAACCCGCCAGTGAAGAGACTAAGAAGGTTGCCGGCGAACATGCACCCGAAGGCCGCATCACCTTCAGCCAGAAATTCGCCTGCCCGGTCAGTGGCTTCACGATTGCCGAAATCGAGCCGCGGCTGTTCAGCTTCAACGCGCCACAGGGAGCCTGCCCGGCGTGCGACGGTCTCGGCGAAAAGCTCCATTTCGATCCGCAGCTGGTAGTGCCCAACGAAAATCTAAGCATCAAGAAGGGCGCGGTCGTGCCGTGGGCGAAGTCGAACCCGCCCAGTCCCTATTATATGCAAGTGCTTGGTAGCCTGGCGACGCATTTCGATTTCAATCTCGAAACGCCGTGGAACCAGCTTCCCGATCATGTCGTGACCGCGATCCTGTACGGCACCAAAGGCATGCCGGTAGTGCTTAAATTCATCGACGGTCGCAAATCGTACGAAGTGAAAAAGCCGTTCGAAGGCGTGATCGGCAATCTCGACCGGCGGATGCTCAGCACTGAAAGTGCGTGGATGCGCGAAGAACTTTCAAAATATCAGAATGCCCAGCCCTGCGAGGTGTGCAGCGGTGCACGATTGCGACCCGAAGCGCTTGCGGTCAAGATTGCGGGTGAAGACATCAGCATGAGCACGCGCCGCGCGGTCGGGCCTGCGCTTGCATTTTTCGAAGCGATGCCAGCCAAGCTGACGGATCAGCAGAACCAGATCGCCGAGCGCATCCTGAAGGAGATCGTCGAGCGGCTTGGGTTTTTGAACAATGTCGGGCTCGATTACCTTAATCTCGACCGGACATCGGGAACGTTGTCGGGTGGCGAAAGCCAGCGTATTCGCTTGGCCTCGCAGATCGGCAGCGGGCTGTCGGGCGTGCTGTATGTGCTCGACGAACCGAGCATCGGGCTGCACCAGAAAGACAATGACCGGCTGCTGATCACGCTGCGGCGCTTGCGCGATCTCGGCAATACGGTGATCGTCGTCGAGCATGACGAAGACGCGATCCGCACGGCCGATCATGTCGTCGACATGGGGCCAGGTGCGGGCGTTCATGGCGGCGAAATCGTCGCGCAGGGGACGTTGCAGGATATCCTCGATTGCGAGACCAGCCTGACGGGCGATTACCTGTCGGGTCGCCGCAGCGTGTCCGTCCCGGCCAAGCGGCGCAAGGGTAATGGCAAGAAGCTGACCGTGAAGGGTGCGCGCGCGAACAACCTGAAGGATGTCACCGCAAGCATACCGCTCGGCACGTTTACTTGTGTCACGGGCGTATCTGGATCGGGGAAGTCCTCATTTACGATCGATACGCTTTATGCCGCCTCGGCGCGGGCGCTGAACGGCGCGCGGATGTTGGCGGGGCATCACGAAAAGATCGACGGGCTGCAGTTCCTCGACAAGGTCATCGACATCGACCAGTCGCCGATCGGCCGGACGCCGCGCAGCAATCCGGCCACTTATACAGGCAGCTTCACGCAGATCCGCGACTGGTTCGCCGGCCTCCCCGAAAGTGCCGCGCGCGGCTACAAGCCGGGGCGTTTCAGCTTCAACGTCAAGGGCGGCCGGTGCGAAGCCTGTTCGGGTGACGGCCTGATCAAGATCGAGATGCACTTCCTGCCCGACGTCTATGTGACCTGCGATGTCTGTCACGGCGCGCGCTACAATCGCGAGACATTGGAAGTGAAATTCAAAGGCAAGTCGATCGCCGACGTCCTGGATATGACCGTCGAGGATGCTGTCGAATTCTTTAAGGCAGTGCCCGGCATCCGCGACAAGATGGCAATGCTACTCGAAGTCGGTCTTGGTTACGTAAAAGTCGGGCAGCAGGCGACGACGCTATCCGGAGGGGAAGCGCAGCGTGTCAAACTGGCCAAGGAACTGAGCAGGCGGGCGACCGGCCAGACGCTTTACATCCTCGACGAACCAACGACGGGCTTGCACTTCGAAGACGTTCGCAAACTGCTGGAGGTTCTCCACGCGCTGGTCGAACAGGGCAACAGCGTTGTCGTGATCGAGCATAATCTGGAAGTGATCAAAACCGCAGACTGGGTCATCGACCTCGGTCCCGAAGGCGGCGTGCGTGGCGGCGAAATCGTTACTGTCGGAACGCCCGAAGCTGTCGCGAAAGAGCCGCGGAGCTACACGGGTCATTATTTAGCGCCACTGCTGGGGCTGAAGAGTGTGTCCGCAATGAACTAAGCGTTGGCATGTGCCATTGCAGCCAAGAGCATCTGTGCGGCGGGTTCGGAAGAAGCGGGATTCTGCCCGGTGATCAGCATGCCGTCCTGCACCACATAAGGCGCGAAATCGGGACCCTTGGTGTAAAGCCCACCATTTTCCTTGAGCATTTCCTCGACGAGGAACGGCACCACTTGCGTAAGCCCGACCGCATCTTCTTCCGCATTGGTGAAGCCTGCAACCTTTCGCCCTTTGACGAGCGGCGACCCGTCAGCGGCACGAACGTTTTTAAGCGCTCCCGGTGCATGGCAAACCAGAGCGACGGGAATGTCCGCAGCGATCGCATCTTCGATAACAGCAATCGAATGAGTGCTGTTCGTCAGGTCCCACAACGGCCCGTGACCGCCAGGATAAAACACGGCGTCATAATCGGCGACATCAATTTCGGCGAGCATGTGTGTCGATACGAGTGCGTCATTGGCGGCCGCATCATCACGAAAACGTTGTGTCGCCCCGGTCTGCGCATCGGGCAACTCGCTTTTGGGATCGAGCGGTGGTTGGCCGCCTTTGGGCGATGCAACTGTCACGTCGGCGCCTGCATCCACGAACACGTAATAAGGTGCGGCAAATTCTTCGAGCCAGAAGCCGGTTTTGTCGCCGGTGTAGCCAAGGCGGTCATGCGACGTGAGAATCATGAGTATTTTCATCGAAAGCATCCGTGGTGAATGGAAATCGCACACGAAAGCGTGAGCATCTTGAAAAGAAACGACCGAATCTAGATTTTAGTTCCGTGCAACACCGGATTACGCAGCCAAATCGACTTTAAGGAGCCACTTTACGCGCGCACTTCCTCGACCACGCCAACGGAGTTTACACGCAATGCTTTCAGCACCGTGTCAACGATGGCGGCGGCATCGAGACCCGCTTCGGCATATTGCACTTCGGGTTTGTTGTGATCCTGAAATAGATCGGGCAGGCGCAACGTGCGCAGCTTGAGACCTGCATCGATAAGCCCTTCGTCGCTCGCCATCGTTAGAACGTGGGCACCCAAGCCCCCGATGCTGCCTTCTTCGACTGTTACCGCAACCTCGTGCGTGGTGAGCAGCTTGCGGATCAGCTCGACGTCCAATGGCTTTGCAAAGCGAAGATCGGCAACGGTCGTGCTCAGCCCCTTAGCTTCTAACGCATCGGCCGCTTTCAGTGCTTCTTCGAGGCGGGTGCCCAGCGAGAGGATCGCGACCTTCTTGCCGTGGCGGACAATGCGGCCCTTGCCGATTTCGAGCTGCTGCGGAACTTCGGGCAACGCAACCCCGGTCCCGTTACCGCGCGGATAGCGGAAAGCGATCGGACCACTATCATGCAGAACGGCTGTGTGCGTCATGTGCACCAATTCGGCTTCGTCGGCGGGGGCCATCACGACGAAATTGGGCAATGTCGCCAGATAGGTGACATCGAACGAACCGGCATGGGTGCAGCCGTCAGCACCGACCAGTCCGGCCCGATCGATCGCAAAGCGGACCGGCAAGTTCTGAATTGCAACATCGTGTACGACCTGATCATAGGCGCGCTGCAGGAAGGTGGAATAAATCGCACAGAACGGGCGCATTCCCTGCGCTGCCAGACCTGCGGCGAAGGTGACGGCGTGCTGTTCGGCAATACCGACGTCGAAGGCACGATCGGGGTGCGCCTTGGCGAATTTGTCGACGCCGGTGCCGCTGGGCATGGCCGCCGTGATTGCAACGATCCGCTTGTCGGTTTCGGCGATCTTCGCCAGCGTTTCGCCAAAGACATTCTGATAGCTCGGCGGCCCCGGGGGGGCTTTGTCCTGCGTGCCGGTAACGACGTCGAATTTCTGAACGCCATGATATTTGTCGGCGCTGGCTTCGGCGGGCGCGTAGCCTTTGCCCTTTTTGGTAACGACGTGGATGAGACAGGGTCCTTCGGCCGCGTCGCGAACATTTTCGAGAACGGGGATCAGGTGATCCATGTCGTGGCCGTCGATCGGGCCGACATAGTAAAAGCCGAGTTCTTCGAAAAATGTCCCGCCCATGGCCATGCCGCGCGCGAACTCGTCGGTCTTCTTCAAGCTGAGGTGAAGCTGGCGCGGAAGCTTGCGAGCAAGGCGTTTGGCAAGGTCACGCAGGCCCAAAAATTCGCGGCTCGATACGATGCGCGCGAGATAGGCCGACAGGCCGCCAACAGGCGGCGCAATCGACATGTCGTTGTCATTGAGAATCACGACGAGGCGATTGCCGGCCTGCTCGGCATTATTCATCGCTTCATAAGCCATGCCCGCCGACATCGATCCGTCGCCGATCACGGCGATCGCTTTGCCCGGCACATCGTTCAGCTTGTTGGCAACAGCAAAGCCCAAGGCAGCACTGATCGACGTCGACGAATGCGCCGCGCCGAAGGGATCATATTCACTTTCGGTGCGCTTGGTAAAACCCGAAAGCCCCCCGGCCTGCCGCAGCGTGCGGATGCGGTCGCGCCGACCGGTGAGGATCTTGTGCGGATATGCCTGATGCCCGACGTCCCAGACCAGCCGGTCTTCGGGTGTGTTGAAAACATAATGGATTGCCACCGTCAGTTCGACAACGCCAAGCCCTGATCCGAGGTGCCCGCCGGTCGTCCCGACAGCCGATATCATCTCGGCACGCAGCTCGTCGGCAAGCTGACGAAGTTTGGTTGCGGGGAGTTTGCGAAGCTCTGCGGGCGTATTGGCCGTGTCGAGCAACGGCGTGTCGGGTCGATTGGACATGAGGCCTGATAAACGCAGTTTACGTCAGCCGCAATCCGCGCATTTGCCGCGCACTTCGATAACGGGACGCAATTGCCGGAACCCCGCGCCGGTCGCCGCATCGCGCACTTTGGCGGTCACGCTGTCGTCGTCGAGATGCGTTGCCTGCCCGCAATCATCGCAGACAAGGAAAATGCAATCGTGGATACAGTCGGGATGCGCGTTGGCGACATAGGCATTCGCACTTTCGACGCGGCGCGCAATGTTGGCCGACACGAAAAGATCGAGGATGCGGTAGACACTGTTTGCCGCAATTCTGCGGCCTTCATGCTTCGAAACCGCTTCAGCGATATCGTAGGCACTCGCTGGCTTCTTAAAGTTTGAAAGCACGGCATAAATAGACGCCCGCATTGCCGTCCATTGTTCGCCCGATCCTTCCAACGCAGTCTGCGCGGCTTCGGCCATTGGCCTGCCGTGGTGTAATGTGTGATCGTGAGCGCCCATCGCCTTAACGTAGGCGCGGATCAGACCAATGCCAAGCGATTGAGAAAATGGCCGGTCGCGAGCAGGACGACACCCAGCATCGTCGCCACCATTTCCGAACCACCATGTGGCAGCGTCAATGCCGCCGTCATGGCACCAATGCCGAGCGCCCCGATCGAGGGCGGGAGGAAACGCCCATGTTTCATGATGCCGTTGCCCAGCGCCACTGCGCCCAGGATGATGGCAAGCGCCAGACCCGCCTCGTGAATGATAGGGTTTCCGAACAGGCCGCCGACCGTCGAGAGCGTCGCAAGAACAATCGCCGTCGCCAGACAATGGACAAAGCAAAGCCCCGAAAGCACTATCGCGATGCGGTCCAATGTGCCGTTTCTGACGATCTGCGTGGGCAATCCCGACTCCTGTTGCATCGCCTATGACATCCGAGACGCGAAGTTACAACATATCATTGGCACCTTTTTTTGTCGTGGCTTGATGCGCAGCAGAGACCGGGCGCACCGCCAAAAAAACGCGACGCATGGGAATGCGCCGTTGCGGCGGCGATGCGGGCTTGTGTTGCGAATCAGCACCACCATGTTCGGAATCACGAAAGGGATCATATGAACCTCGAACTTTTCACCGACCGCGCCAAAGGCTTTCTGCAATCGGCACAAACCGTTGCGATCCGCATGTCGCACCAGCGGATCGCGCCTGAGCATCTGTTGAAAGCGCTGCTCGAAGATAGCGAAGGCATGGCCGCGGGGCTTTTGACCAGAGCGGGTGGCGATGCGGGAGTTGCACGTCGCGAAACCGATGCGGCGCTGGCCAAACATGCCGCTGTGTCAGGCGGGGGGGCGCAGCAGACGCCAGGGCTCGACAATGACCTGGTGCGCTTGCTCGATCAGGCTGAAAGTGTTGCGAAGAAATCGGGCGACAGCTTCGTTACTGTCGAGCGGCTGCTGCTGGCCCTGACGCTTGCCACGACGACATCAGCGGGCAAAGCGCTGGCAGCAGCAGGTTTGAAGCCCGAAGCGCTGAACGCGGCAATCAACGAACTGCGCAAGGGTAAAAGTGCCGATACGGCAGGGGCAGAGGATCGTTATGACGCGATGAAGAAATACGCCCGCGACCTGACGCAGGCGGCGCGCGACGGCAAGCTCGATCCCGTCATCGGCCGCGACGAGGAAATCCGCCGGACCATTCAGATACTGGCGCGGCGGACGAAGAATAACCCTGTTTTGATCGGCGAGCCGGGTGTCGGCAAGACCGCGATTGCCGAGGGGCTGGCGCTGCGCATTGCCAATGGCGATGTTCCCGACGGGATTAAGGGCCGCGACCTGATGGCGCTCGACATGGGTGCATTGATCGCCGGTGCCAAATACCGCGGCGAATTCGAGGAGCGCCTCAAAAGCGTTCTCGACGAGGTACGCGGTGCCGACGGGCAGATCATCCTGTTCATCGACGAAATGCACACGCTGATCGGGGCCGGAAAGACCGAAGGCGCAATGGATGCCTCGAACTTGCTGAAGCCTGCGCTTGCGCGCGGTGAACTGCATTGCATCGGTGCGACGACGCTCGACGAATATCGGAAATATGTCGAAAAGGACGCGGCGCTTCAACGGCGGTTTCAGCCGGTATTCGTTGGCGAACCGACCGTCGAAGATACCGTCTCGATCCTGCGCGGCCTGAAGGAAAAATACGAGCTGCACCACGGCGTCCGCATTACCGATGCCGCTATCGTCAGTGCAGCGGCGCTTTCGAACCGGTATATCACCGACCGCTTTCTGCCCGACAAAGCCATCGACCTGATGGACGAGGCCGCGTCGCGCCTGCGCATGGAAGTCGAATCGAAGCCCGAGGAAATCGAAAGCCTCGACCGCCGGATAATCCAGATGAAGATCGAAGGGTTGGCACTCGAAAAGGAAAGCGACGCCGCGTCGAAGGAACGCCTGGCCACAATCCGCAAGGATCAGGCCGACTTGGAGGAGCAATCCGCTGAACTAACCACGCGCTGGCAGGCCGAAAAGGAAAAAATCCAGGCCGAAGCCAAGTTGAAGGAAGCCTTGGACGCGGCGCGGCTCCAGCTCGAACAGGCACAACGGGCCGGCGACCTCGGTCGTGCCGGCGAACTGCAATATGGCACGATCCCGGCCATCGAAAAGCAATTGGCCGAAGCGCAAGGGGCAGCTTCGGGGGCGATGCTGCGCGAGGAGGTCACGGCCAACGACATTGCCGGGATCGTCGCACGATGGACCGGCATTCCCGTAGAGCGGATGATGGAAGGCGAACGCGAGAAACTGCTCGCGATGGAAAGCGTGATCGGCCAGCGCGTGATCGGGCAGGAGAACGCGATCAAGGCCGTCTCCG
Organism: Sphingomonas sp.; assembly: GCA_043737475.1. GTDB lineage: Bacteria > Pseudomonadota > Alphaproteobacteria > Sphingomonadales > Sphingomonadaceae > Sphingomonas_O. Next base: position 3,045 of record JAYTAP010000001.1, on the reverse strand, counting down.
CCGCTGTCCGCCGCGCCCGCGCGGGCCTTCAGGATCCGAACCGCCCGCTGGGGTCGTTCATGTTTCTCGGCCCCACGGGCGTGGGCAAGACCGAACTGACCCAGGCGCTTGCCGAATTCCTGTTCGACGACAGCTCGGCAATGGTCCGCATCGACATGAGCGAATTCATGGAAAAGCATTCGGTCGCGCGGCTGATCGGCGCGCCGCCGGGCTATGTCGGCTATGAAGAAGGCGGCGTGCTTACCGAAGCGGTGCGGCGGCGGCCCTATCAGGTGATCCTGTTCGACGAAGTCGAAAAAGCGCATGCGGACGTCTTTAACGTGCTTTTGCAAGTGCTTGACGACGGGCGGCTGACTGACGGGCAAGGCCGGACCGTCGATTTCACCAACACGCTGATTATCCTGACATCGAATCTGGGTTCGCAATATATTGCCAACCTGCCCGACGAGCAGACTGTCGAAAGCGTGGAGCCGCAAGTGATGGAAATCGTGCGCGGGCATTTCCGGCCCGAATTCCTGAACCGCTTGGACGAGATTATCCTGTTTCACCGGCTTAGCCAGGCAAACATGGGGCCGATCGTCGATATCCAGATTGCGCGAGTGCAAAAGCTGCTGGTGGATCGCAAAGTGACGCTCGACCTGACCGATGCCGCGCGCGCGTGGCTCGGGCGTGTGGGTTATGATCCGGTCTACGGCGCGCGACCGCTGAAACGTGCCGTCCAGAAATATCTGCAGGATCCGCTGGCCGATGCGATCCTGCGCGGGGATGTGATAGATGGTATGACGGTGAAGGTTGACGAGGGCGACGGCGGGTTGGTGATTGCGACCTGATCGTGGTGACGCTGTGCGTTACCGAGAGGGCACGGCAACATCGAACGCGACAGTCATACGCTCGCCGTCCTGAAACGGCACCGTGCCGTGCCACATTGTTGAAGGAAAAAGCACGAGCCGACCGGGCTTTGGTTCGACAGACATAAAGGCGTGCAGATCGAGCCCTAGATCAGGCGGCGACGCCCCGAGCTCGAGCCAGCCCGCAGGTCGAGGTCCGGGGCTTTCAGGTAGCGAGACGTAAAGCGCCGAACTGATCCAGCCCAGAGGATGGGTATGGCAGGTGTGGAAACCCTGGGCTCCCAAGCGTACAGACCAACTGCCCGCAAAGTAGATGTCGCCGCGCGCCGTGCCAAGCAGCGGGTGCTCTGCATCGAACGGTGGCAGCGCGTCGACATAGGCACGCACGGCCGCAAGGACCTTCGCGCGGAGAGACCGGATCACGGGATCGATCCGGGCAAGCAGCACCCCCTCGGTCTGTGTACCGCCGCGCACCGATTGCTCGGCAGGATGATGCCGCGTCGTATGCAACTTGCGGAGTGAACTGGCGAGCGTTGCCAACTCGTCCAATCCGAAATCAAGATCGATAACCGCGACCATCGGTGGCGCGCCATCGATCCACGTGGCACGAGAATCGCCACGCAGGCGCCAGATCAGCGAAAGATAAGGCCAGACCGTCGATGGCAGTTGGCGCGGTAACGCATGCATCGCCAGCGCTTCAGCCTGTTCGATACGACCCATCCGCAAGCAATGGCGGATATGGCTTATCCGTGAGCCGGGATCATCAAGCGTCGCGGCTTTGGCAAAAAGTTGATCAGCAAGCGGCACATCGCCGGTTTCCGCAGCAATATTTGCCTGGGCGGCATCGAATTCGATTCGGTTGCCAAGCACCGCCTGCCCCCGCTCGATCACCTCCCGCGCGGCATCCCATCGTCCGGCTTGCGCCAGCGCGCGCTGCCACGCCAGATGGAGGGGAAGATTTGACGGCAATCGCACAGCCGCTTCGGCAAAGCTGCGTGCAAAGTCGGGATCGGCATTCATCGTGAGGCGCAACGTCGCGAGCGCTTCATGTCCACGCACCCAGGCCGGGTTCGCCGCAACGCTCCGCGCGAGCAGCGGCTCGGCGACGTCATGATGGCCATCGGCGTTGAGCGCCGCGATCGTCGACAGCATCAATTCCGGATCATCGGGCGACAAATCGCGCGCCGTCTTGAACAGGAGCGCGGACGGAACGCCGGCTTCCATTGCGGCGGTTGCATGGCCGTTGGCGATGCGCGGGTCGCCCGGCCCCAACGCCGCCGCACGGGCAAAAGCGCTGAGCGCGGCCGCACTATCCTGAACCTGACGATAGGCAAGGCCGAGCATCTGCCAGATGCGCGCATGATCAGGCGCAACATTTGACAGCGGCGCAAGCACGGCAATTGCAAGGTCACCCCGGTCAGCGGCATTGGCATCAAGCGCAAAATCGGTGCAGCGATTGATGACGGCCAGCGACATTGGCGTTGCGATGAGCGCGCGCAGCTGTGCGGCACGCGCTTCGAGCGTCATAGCCCGTGAATACCGCCGCCAGCGCCAATCACCGCTGCAACGCCGCTGCGAGCGACATCGTCCAGATCGGGGTGCCAGATATCGACGATGAGGACGACACGCAGCGTATCAGTCGGGTTCATGGCTTCATGCTCGATGGTGTCATCAAACACCCAGGCTTTGCCCGGCGCCCAATCGTGGCAAACATCACCCACACGGAACCAGCAGCCGGGCGGCACGATGAGCGGGAGATGGCAAACGAGCCGGGTGTTCGTGATGCCTGTATGCGGCGGGATGTGGGTCAGGGGCGCGAGCAGCGAGAACATGGCATTCGGACCGGCGCCGGAGATCCGAGGCTGCGAAAGTGCAGCCAGCAAGCGCATGAGTTCCGGGCAATGGCGCGCGTTCGCCTCGACGACCCGCCCGCGTTCGATCAGGTGGATGGCGGTCCAGTCACGGTTATGGTTCAGCGCACGCCACTGCTCGAGCGGCACGGTTTCAGGATACTGAATATACGGCACGAGCTCGGCGGCATGAGCGGCAGCCACGGCGTTGAATTCGCGCGTTATCGATGCCGTCGCTGCTTCGAGCGTGGCCAGCCACGGAAAGCGCGCGCGGTCATGAAACGGTATTTCGGCGAGGCCGGGATAGCAATAATGCGTGGGGCCAGCGCGGTCGGGCGTCGTCCGGC